>CALWVW010000035.1 GCA_944385075.1 uncultured Oscillospiraceae bacterium
AGCAACTGCGGCCACATCCACGTGGGCAAGCAGGCCCCCGAGGTGTGCCCCGTGTGCGCCCACCCCAGAGACTACTTCCAGCTGAAGGCGGAGAACTATTGATCTTCCATCAGAGCAAAAGCTCCCCCGCCCGGCATTGGCCGGGCGGGGGAGCTTTGTGTCATCAGGGGGCGTCTTCGGAGCTCTCCTCCGGGGCGGGGGCGGGCTCCGGCGGGGGATTGCGGCGGCGCACATCGTCCCGGAGCATCTGGTAGAGGGTGGCCGCCAGGGGGACGGCCAGTAACATACCGCCGATGCCCAGCACGCCGCCGCCCACAGTGACGGCGGCCAGCACCCAGATGCCGGGCAGACCGATGGAGGTGCCCACCACCTTGGGGTAGATCAGATTGCCCTCCAGCTGTTGCAGGACCACGATAAAGACCAGGAACAGCAGGGCCTGGAGGGGGGAGACGGTGAAGATCATGAAGGCCCCCACCCCCGCGCCAATATAGGCCCCAGCCACCGGGATCAGAGCGGTGAAGCCGATGAGGACCCCGATCATGGAGGCGTAGGGGAAGCGGAGGAGGGTCATGCCCGCCATGCACAGCAGGCCCAGGATGACCGCCTCGGTGCACTGGCCCACGATGAACCGGTGAAAGCATCCGTTCAGGGTGTCCCAGAAGTAGGACAGCCGGCCGTACCACCGGGGGCTGAGGTAGGTGCGGAACACCAGGGCGGTGTTCCGGGTCAGTTTCTCCTTGCCCAACAGCAGGTAGATGGAGAAGATGAGGGCCATGACCGCGGTGAAGGTGGTGGACACGGTGGCCGACACCATGGAGATCACCGAGCCCATCACCCCGCCCAGCCCGTTGATGAGCCAGTCGGAGATGACGGAGATGGTCTCCTTCCAGTCGATGGAGCCGTCAGCCAGGAACAGGCCGGAGAAGGCGGCCAGTTGCTCCTGGGTCAGGCTCTCCCCGATGAGCAGGCCCAGCTGGTAGAAGAGGGGGGACACCTTCTGGACGAGCAGGCCCACGCAGGAGACCAGCTCGGGCAGGATCATCCGCACCAGCAAGATGACGATGGCCACCAGACTGGCGTAGGCCAGCACCAGACACACCGGCCGCCGGGTCCGGAGGATCAGGCGGCTTTTGGCCCGGGGGAAGTACCACCGCTCATATTGGCACATGAGGATGTCCACGGCGTAGGCGGCCACCGCCCCCACCAGCAGGGGGAAGGCGGCCCCCACCGCCAGGACCAGGAACCCGGACAGGGCGTTCCAGTAGTGGACCGCCAGATAGAGGGCGAACAGGACCACGCCCAGCCGGACGGCCCCTTTCCATTCTTGTTTCATAAGCGCGACCTCACACTTTCTTGGGGACCACAGGGAGGTCCCGGGGAGATGGCGGGCCTACAGCCCCTGGATCACGTTGACCCGGAGATAGCCCTCCTCCAGGTTGGTCTCGGCGATGAACTCGGGGACGGCGGGGATCATCCACTCCCGCTGGCCGCCCCGGACCACATAGACGTTGTTGGCCGGCAGGGTGAGCACGTCCTCGATCTTGCCCAGCACCTCGCCGCTCTGGGCGTCCCGCACCTCCAGGCCGTACAGGTCGGCCAGGAAGAAGGTGCCCTCGGGCAGATGGGCGTCCGCCCGGTCGATGTACAGGATGGCGTTGCGCAGGGACAGGGCGCCGGGCACATCGGTGATGCCCTGGAATTTCAGAATGGCCATGTTCTTGTGGACCCGGGCCCGCTCCACCTGGATGGGCCAGTGGGTCTTGTCCACGTACAGGGTCTTGAACTGGCAGAGGAATTCGGGGGAGTCGGCCCAGGGCTGGACCCGCACCTCACCCATCAGACCGTGGGCCCGGGTGACCTTGCCCACCTCCAGATACTGTTGCAACATAGGGTGTTCCTCCATGAATAGGGCAAAGGCGCAGGGAGGGGTCCCCGCGCCTTTGGCATTAGTCGACGATCTCCACGGTGACGCGCTTGCCGGCGCGCTGGGCGGCGGAGCGGACCAGGGTCCGGATCTCCTTGGCGATGCGGCCCTGGCGGCCGATCACCTTGCCCATGTCCTCGGGCGCCACGCGGAGCTCCAGAACGGTCTCGCCGTCGCCCTCGACCTCAGTGACGGACACCTGCTCTGGGTGCTCCACCAGGTTCTGGGCCACATAGGTCAGAAGCTCTTTCATTGTGTGCAAACCCTCCAAGCCTTACAGAGCGCCGGCCTTTTTCAGCAGATCGCGGACGGTCTCAGTGGGCTGAGCGCCGGTCTTGATCCAGGCCTGGGCCCGCTCCACGTCCACCTTCAGCTCAGCGGGGCTGACCACGGGGTTGTAGGTGCCGATCTCCTCAATGAAGCGGCCATCCCGGGGATAGCGGGAGTCAGCCACCACGATGCGGTAGAAGGGGGCCTTCTTGGCGCCCATGCGGCGCAGTCTGATTTTAACCATGTATGTTCACCTCCAAAAGAATTTCTTTCATCTATGGAAAAGCGCCCGCGGCGCCTGTCCAACGGTCAGAAGGGGAGCCGCCCCCCCATGCCGGGCATCATGCCGCCCTTTTTGCCCATCAGCTTGCGCATGTTCCGGGGCATCTTGCCGCCGGAGAACTGCCTGGTCATGGCCTGAATGGCGTCAAACTGCTTGAGCAGGCGGTTGACATCCACCACCTGGGTGCCCGAGCCGGCGGCGATGCGCTTTTTCCGGCTGGAGTTCAGGGCGGAGGGGTTCTCCCGCTCGTAGGGGGTCATGGACAGGATGATGGCCTCCATCCGCTGGAGGAGTTTCTCATCCATGGTGGCCCCCTCCAGGTCGGCGGCCTTGACCCCGGGGATCATCCCGGCGATCTCGGTGAGGGAGCCCATATTCTTCAACTGGACCATCTGGTCGTAGAAATCAGTGAGGGTGAATTTGTTCTTCCGGAGCTTCTCCTGGAGCTCCAGGGCCTTCTTCTGGTCGAAGCTCTGCTCCGCCTTCTCGATGAGGGAGAGCATGTCGCCCATGCCCAGGATGCGGCTGGCCATCCGGTCGGGGTGGAAGACCTCGATCTGGTCCAGCTTCTCGCCCACGCCGGCGAACTTGATGGGCTTGCCGGTGACCGCCCGGATGGAGAGGGCCGCGCCGCCCCGGGCGTCGCCGTCCAGCTTGGTGAGCACCACCCCGTCGATGTCCAGGGCATCGTCAAAGGCCTGGGCCGCGTTCACCGCGTCCTGGCCGATCATGGCGTCCACCACCAGCAGGATCTCGGTGGGCTCCACCGCCGCCTTGATGCGGCGCAACTCGTCCATCAGGGCCTCGTCCACATGGAGCCGGCCGGCGGTGTCCAGGAACACCATGTCGTTGCCGTGCTTTTTGGCGTGCTCCACCGCGGCCCTGGCGATGTCCACCGGGTCTGCCTGCCCCATCTGGAAGACGGGGAGGTCCAGTTGCTCGCCCACCACCTCCAGCTGGTGGATGGCGGCGGGGCGGTAGATGTCGCAGGCGGCCAGCAGGGGGCGCTTGCCCTCCTTGCGCTTCATCAGCCCGGCCAGCTTGGCGGCGTTGGTGGTCTTGCCCGCGCCCTGCAGGCCCACCATCATCACCACCGTGGGGGGGCGGGAGGCGATGGTCAGCTTGGCGTCCGCGCCGCCCATGAGCTCGGTGAGCTCCTGGTTGACGATCTTGACGATCTGCTGGGCGGGGGAGAGGGCCTCCAGCACGTCGGCCCCCACCGCCTTCTCGGTGACCTGGGCGACGAACTGCTTGACCACCTTGTAGCTGACGTCGGCCTCCAGCAGGGCCAGGCGGATCTCCCGCATGGCCTCCTTCACGTCGGCCTCGGACAGCCGCCCCTTGCCCCGCAACTTCTTGAAGGCGGCGGACAGCTTTTCGGTCAGTCCTTCAAATGCCATGGGCTACTCCTTCAAAAGGGTCTCGGCGGTGTCCAGCATCCGGCGGGTCAGGGACTCCAGCTCCCCGTCCTCGTGCCGGACGGCCAGCTCCGCCGCCCGCCGGGCGTCCTCCCGGATCTGCTCCAGCTGGCGGTGCATGGTGTGGAACCGCTTGATCAGGCCGGTCTTGTCCTCCAGCTCGGTGAGGACGGCCTCGGCCCGGACGATCACGTCCCGGACCCCCTGCCGGGTGATGCCGTAGTTCTCGGCGATCTCCCCCAGGGACAGGTCCTCGTTGTAGTACAGGTCGTAGAACTCCTTCTGGCGATCTGTCAGCACATCGCCGTAAAAATCATACAGCATCGCCATGCGATAGGCCTGGTTTTTCATCCCGGCAGACCCCCTTGAAGTTCAAAATGTAAAGGTAATAAACTTTACATTTGGAAGCATACCATATTTTGCCCCGTTTGTCAAGCCAAAATCCTTGCGGGGAGGGGCGGCTCTTTTGTATATTCCCCCATGCCGGTGGGACACTGGAGAGGAGGCGGCGGCGGGCCGGGCGGTGCAATCGGTGATTGCGTTCCCGGGGCAATCGTGGTATGATAAACACGGCGCCGCACAGCGGCCGCCACCCGCTCTGTCCCTGTTTTCCCGGGGGAGCGGGGGGCGGCGCGATGGAGGCGAGCGTTTTGACGGGGGCGGGCCGGGCGCCGGACCCGCCGCCGGGAAAGGAATTACAGACGATGACTGAGACCAAGCGCCGGGAGCTGTTCCCCGGGGTATGGCTCCGTACGGTCCATACCGATAAATTCAAAAGCGCCTATCTGTCCCTCACCCTGCTGACCCCCCTGGATCGGGAGACCGCGGGGGCCAACGCCCTGGTGCCCTATGTGTTGCGCCGGGGGACCGCCGCCCACCCGGATATGGAGTCCCTGTCCGCCGCCCTGGACGAGCTGTACGGCGGGGCCGTGGAGCCGGCGGTCCGGAAGAAGGGGGAGACCCAGTGCGTGGGCTTTGTGGCCAGCTTTCTGGACGACGCCTACGCCCTGCACGGGGAGAAGATCCTGGAGTCCGCCGCCGCCCTGCTGGGGGAGCTGTTGCTGTCCCCCTATACCTGGGAGGGAGCCTTCTGTCCCGACTACACCGAGGGGGAGAAGGCCAACCTCATCGACCGCATCCGGGCCCAGGTGAACGACAAGCGCACCTACGCCCTCCAGCGCCTCACCCGGGAGATGTGCCGGTACGAGGCCTTCGGGGTGGACAAGCTGGGGGACGAGGAGACGGTGGCCGCCGTCACCCCCCAGAGCCTGTGGGCGCGGTATCAGGACCTGCTGTCTACCGCCCGGGTGGAGGTGTACTACTGCGGCTCGGCCGACCCGGACCGGGTGGAGGCCGCCCTGCGCGCCGCCCTGGCCGGTCTGCCGGTGAACGGGGACCGGGAGGACCCGGACTGTGAGGTGCGCCTCACCGCCGGGCCGGAGCCCCGGCTGGTGGAGGAGAGCATGGACGTGACCCAGGGCAAGCTGGCCCTGGGCTTCCGCACCGGGGGGCAGACCTGCTGGGAGCCGGACTACCCCGCTTTCACTGTGATGAACGCCATCTTCGGGGGGACCACCCTGTCCAAGCTGTTCCTGAACGTGCGGGAGAAGCTGTCCCTGTGCTACTACGCCAGCTCGGCCATGGAGAAGATGAAGGGCCTGATCCTGGTGTCCTCGGGCATCGAGTTCGACAAGTTCCAGACCGCCCGGGACGAGATCCTCGCCCAGCTGGAGGCCATCCGCCGGGGGGAGATCGAGGACTGGGAGCTGGAGGGGGCCAGGCACACCCTCATGGGGGGCCACCTGGCCACCTTGGACGACCAGGGGCGGCAGGAGGAGTTCTGGCTGGGCCAGGCGGCCGCCGGCCTGGACACCACCATCGAGGAGCTGTGCGCCCAGTTTGAAGGCGTGACAAAGGAGCAGGTGGCCCGCTCGGCCCAGCGGCTGGAGCTGGACACCGTCTACTTCCTGAAGGGAAAGGAGGCGTGAGCATGGAGAAGCTGGAATTTGCCCGGGTGGGGGAGACCATGTACCGGGAGAAGCTGGACAACGGCCTGACCGTCTTCGTCTTCCCCAAGCCGGAGTTTCAGAAGGGGTACGCCTTTTTCGCCACCAACTACGGCGGCATGGATATGCGCTTCTGCCTGGATGGGACGTGGCACGACACCCCCGCCGGAGTGGCCCACTACCTGGAGCACAAGATGTTCGACACCAAGGAGGGCAACGCCCTCCAGGAGCTGGCCGCCAACGGGGCCAGCCCCAACGCCTTCACCAGCAACGCCATCACCGGCTACTACTTCGAGTCCACCGAGAAGTTCGAGGAGAACCTGCGCATCCTGCTGTCCTTCGTGTCCGTGCCCTACTTCACCAAGGAGAGCGTGGACAAGGAGCAGGGCATCATCGGCCAGGAGATCGGCATGATCGAGGACGACCCGGACTGGAAGGTCATCATGAACCTGATGGCCGCCCTGTACCGAAACCACCCGGTGCGGGTGAGCGTGGCGGGCAGTGTGGAGTCCATCTCCCACATTACCGCCGACACCCTGTACGCCTGCCACAAGGCCTTCTATGACCCGGCCAACATGGTGCTGTGCGTGGCGGGGCCGGTGGACCCGGCGCGCATCTGTGAAGTGGCCCGGGAGATCCTGCCCCGCCAGGCCGGACCCATCGCCGCCAAGGACTACGGCCCCCGGGAGGAGCCCCGGGTGGCCAGTCCCCTGGCGGAGGAGCGGATGGAGGTGTCCACCCCCATCTTCCAGCTGGGCTACAAGGGGGACCCCGCCCACACCGGCGAGGACCGCCTGCGGCAACAGCTGGTGGGGGAGCTGGCGCTGGAGGTGCTGTTGGGCAACTCCACCCCCCTGTACGCCAGGCTGTACCGGGAGGGGCTCATCAACCAGAGCTTCTCCTACGGCTATGAGAGCTACCCCGGCTGTGCCTTCCTTTGCGCCGGGGGCGAATCCAGAGACCCGGAGCGGGTGCGGGACGCGGTGGCCGCCGAGGCCGCCCGCATCGGCCGGGAGGGGGTGGACAGCCCCCTGTGGGAGCGGGTGAAGAAGGGGGTCTACGGCAACAAGGTCCGGGGTCTCAACTCCTTCGAGAACCTGTGCGTGGGACAGGCCCAGGCCTTCTTCGCCGGGGTGGACTACCTGCACTTTGCCGGGCTGTTCGACCAGATCACCAAGGGGGAGGCGGAGGCCCTCATCGCCGCCTGGGTGACCGGGGAGCGCACCGCCCTGTCGGTGGTGCGGCCCAAGGGGGCGTGACCATGGGGAACCTGATCGCCCTGCCCGGGCCGGAGACGGTCCAGCACATCTTCTTCCCCGGCCTGGGGCTGGAGTTCGACCTGAACCGGGTGGCCGTCATCCTTCTGGGGCGGCCCATCTACTGGTACGGGATCATCATCGTCTCCGGGCTGTTGCTGGCCGTGTTTCTGTGTAGCCGGTGGGGCAAGCGGTACGGGATCAGCGAGGACCAGATCATCGACCTGATGCTCTTCGCCGTCCCGGCGGCCCTGGTGGCCATCCGGGTCTACTATGTGATCTTCAATCTGGACTACTACAAAAACGCCGACGGCTCCCTGAACTGGGGGCTGATCCTCAACTACGGGGACGGGGGGCTGGCCATCTACGGGGCCATCCTCTCCTCCGCCGTGGTGCTTCTGCTCTTCTGCCGGGCGCGAAAGCTCAGCTTTCTGGCCTTCGCCGACCTGGGGGTCCAGGGGCTGTTCATCGGCCAGCTCATCGGCCGGTGGGGCAACTTCATGAATGTGGAGGCCTTCGGCGGGACCACCGCCCTGCCCTGGCGCATGTGCGGGGACACCATCGCCGACTACCTCCTCCGGCACGGCTATGTGGACCAGGCCGGGGCCCAGGCGGTGGCCAGCGGCGCCCTGGGGGTACATCCCACCTTTTTCTATGAGTCTGCCTGGAACCTGGCGGGGCTGATCCTCACCTATTTCCTGGGGAAGCGGCGGAAGTACGACGGGCAGTGCTTTTTGTTCTATGTGTTCTGGTACGGACTGGGCCGGGCCTGGATCGAGGGCCTGCGCACCGACAGCCTGTACTTCTTCGGCCTGGAGCTGTTCGGGGTGCCCATCCGCACCTCCCAGTTGTTGGCCGCCCTGTCCGCCCTGGCGGCGGGGGCGGTGCTCCTGTGGCTGGCGGTCCGGCGAGTGGACCGCCGGGGGGACCTGTTCGTGGACCGGCTGGCCGCCCGGGTTGCCGCCCGGACGGAGGCCGGGACCGATATCCCCCAGAGCCCGCAGGCGGCTACCGGGGAGGAGCGCGAGCCGGAAAACCGGGAGGGCCCCGGGGAAATAGAATCCGACGAGAAAAAGGAGGAGTAGCGTATGTCAGCGGTGATGATGGACGGGAAGGCCCTGGCCGCCAAGGTGAAGGAGGGGGTCCGGAACCAGGTGGAGGCCTTCCGGAGCCGGCCGGGGCTGGCCGTGGTGCTGGTGGGGGATGACCCCGCCTCCCGGGTGTATGTGAACGGCAAGAAGAAGGACTGCGCCGAGTGCGGCATCTACAGCGAGGAGTACCACCTGCCCCAGGAGGCCACCCAGGCCCAGCTTCTGGAGCTGGTGCGCACCCTGAATGAGCGGGAGGAGATGGACGGCATCCTGGTCCAGCTCCCCCTGCCCGCCCACCTGGACGAGCGGGAGGTCCTGCTGGCCATCCGGCCGGACAAGGACGTGGACTGCTTCCACCCCTTCAACGTGGGCCAGCTGATGATCGGGGAGCAGAGCTTCCAGCCCTGCACCCCCGCCGGGGTGATGCGGATGCTGGAGGAGTACGGCATCGACCCCGCCGGGAAGCACTGCGTGGTGGTGGGCCGGTCCAACATCGTGGGCAAGCCCCAGGCCATGCTGATGCTCCAGAAGAACGCCACCGTCACCATCTGCCACACCCGGACCCGGAACCTGAAGGAGATGTGTCTCCAGGCGGACATCCTGGTGGCCGCCGCCGGCCGGGCGGGGCTCATCACCGCCGACATGGTGAAGGAGGGGGCCGTGGTGGTGGACGTGGCCATGAACCGGAACGAGGCGGGCAAGCTGTGCGGGGATGTGGACCCCGCCGCCGCCCAGCGGGCCTCCTACATGACCCCCGTCCCCGGCGGCGTGGGCCCCATGACCCGGGCCATGCTGATGGAGAACACCCTGACCGCCGCCCGGCTCCACGGGAAGCAGTGACCGGCGGGGACGGGAGGGACTATGCGGACGAAATTCAGGTCGGCGATCCTGAAATTTGCCCAGGCCATGGAGATCGTGATGGCGGTCATCATCCTGGCGGCCATCGTGCTGGGGGCCGTCCTTCTGGTGGCGGGACTGGCGGAGGACATGAGGGGCGGGCTGGCGGCCTTCTCCGTCACCGACTTCCTGTCCAAGGCGCTGATGATCATCATGGGGGTGGAGTTCATCAAGATGCTGATGCTCCACACCTACGGGGCGGTGACCGACGTGCTGTTGTTTGCCGTCGCCCGGCAGATGATCCTGAACCACGACGGGCCCGCGGTGCTGTTGCTGAACGTGGCCGCCCTGGCGGGGATCTTTGCCATCAAGCGCTACCTCTGCCAGGAGGAGTGAGCTACCCCTGCGAAAGAAAAAAACAGACGGCGTCCCCGGACAAAAGTCCGGGGACGCCGCTTTTCTCTCTGGGGGTCGAGGCTACTCCTCCTCAAAGGTGAAGATGTCCTCCACCGTGGCGCCGAACACCTGGGCGATGTCCATGGCCAGCTTCAGGGAGGGGTTGTACCGGCCGTTTTCCAGGTTGCCGATGGTCTCCCGCCGCACCCCCACCCGCTGGGCCAGCTCCTCCTGGCTCAGCCGGTCCCGGGCCCGTAGCTCCCGGATACGGGTCTTCAGTTTCATTCCAGACCCCTCATTTCCCGCCACTCCAGCCAGGTGTGATACAGGCAGAAGACGATGATGGAGGCGGCGAAGCTGAGCCCCAGGGCGAAGGGGATGGGGTTGGCCGCCGGGGCGGTGAGATAGCGGACCAGCATCAGAAGGGGGAAGAGGGCCACCTCCAGGATGAAGGCCCCGGTGGCCGCCCGGCGCAGGGTGAGCAGGAACAGCTCGTCCGGGTTCACCCAGAAGTACCGGATGAAGTAGGCGAAGCCCAGGAAGCCGATGAAGTCGGTGTTCCCCGAGGGGAAGTACAGCAGGGCCGCCAGGGCGGGCAGGGCCAGCAGGCCCAAGTAGTTGAAGGGATGTTTCATAGATGGTCTCCTTTCTGATGATAGGTATTTCGCTCTTTGTATGGTATATTTCTATCTCGTGAGTGAAATATATCACATTCGAGATTGGATGTCAAGAGGGGATGTGAAAAATTTTTCACATCCCCTCCTGGAAATGATCCAGCTCCCTCAGAAGCGCCTCCCGGTCATTGTTCAGCTCCCCCTGGGCCACCCGGTCCAGCAGGGCGTTCAGGGCCACCCCCACGGCGGGGCCCGACAATCCGGCGGCCAGGGCGTCCCGGCCGTCCACCGCCAGCTCCCGCAGGGTGAGGCAGGCCCCCTCCGCCTCCAGGGCCAGCACCTGGGCCCTCGCCCGGTCCAGCAGGGCCCGCTGTCCACCGTCCGGAGTGCCGCAGGCCGCGCCGTCCGCCCCCTTCAGCTCCAACAGCTCCAGCAGAGCCCGGGTCCCCAGCCGCCGGGCCCACCGGCCCGCCCACTTCCGGCTGTCCTCCACGGGCAAATGGTGCCGGGCGATGAGCAGGACGGCCCGCTCCCGGGTGGCCCGGTCCACCCGGAGCCCCTCCAGGGCCCGGTCCGCCAGGGGGACCCCCGCCCTGTCGTGGCCGTAAAAGTGGCCCACACCGCTCCCGTCCAATGTAAAGGTGGACGGCTTGCCCACGTCGTGGAGCAGAGCGGCCAGCCGGAGGGCGGGGGAGGGGGACACCCCCTCCAGGGTCTTGACGCTGTGAGTGTACACATCATAGAGATGGTGGGGGTTGCGCTGGTCAAAGCCCACCGCAGGACCCAGCTCCGGCAAGGCCTGGACCGCCCCCCCGGGGAAGTCCAACAGCACCCGCCCCGCCCCCGGGGAGCAGATCAGCCGGAGGAACTCGGCGCACACCCGCTCCCGGGCCACATGGGACAGCTGGGGCAGGTGCCGCCGGAGGGCGGCGGCGGTGTCCTCCTCCAGGGCGAAGTCCAGCTGGGCGGCCAGCCGCAGGCCCCGGAGGGTGCGCAGGGCGTCCTCCTCAAACCGCCGGTCCGGGTCGCCCACACAGCGTACCAGCCGGCGCTCCAGGTCGGCCCGGCCCCCGAACCGGTCCACCAGCCCGCCGGGCCGCCAGGCCATGGCGTTGATGGTGAAGTCCCGGCGGGCCAGGTCGTCCTCCAGCCGGGAGGTGAACTCCACCCGGTCGGGGCGGCGGTGGTCGGAGTAGTCCCCCTCCCGGCGGAAGGTGGTCACCTCCACCGGGAGCCCGCCGGCCACCACAGTGATTGTGCCGTACCGGGAGCCGGTAGCGAACCGGGGGGTGTCTGCGAAGAGGGCCTCCACCTGCTCCGGCAGGGCGGAGGTGGCCGCGTCGTAGTCGTGGGGGGGCAGGGAGAGCAGGGCGTCCCGGACACAGCCGCCCACCAGGGCGGCGTCGTACCCGGCCCTGTCCAGTTGCTCCACCACCCACAGGGCCCGGGGGTCCCAGGGGAGAGTGCGCGCCATCCTTTCACCCCCCTTTCCATGATTTGCCTTGCGCGGCGCCGGCTTCTTGTGTACACTGATTATAAGATGTTTTTTTGTGGCTGACAAGGCCGGAGGGGGGACGGCCCGCGGAAAAATTTTTCAGTCCCCGCAACCGGCGGACAGATCTTGCGTCTAAACAGATAGAGGGGCGGTTTGGAATGAGAAATTAGGAGTTAGGAATTAGGGATTTTTGTGGAGCGCGGGAGAGAACTTCCTGCACGGGGAGACCGGCCCGCGTCAGAGAGCGGATAGGGAAATGCCCCGTAAATGCCGGAGGGAGAGACCGGGTGTATGATACGTGCCCCTGCCAGACAGCAGATGTAGGGGGCGATGTCCCCATCGCCCCGCAAACGGTCCCGTCCCTAGAATTCCTCATTCCTAACTCCTAATTCCTAATTCCTAATTCTATCTCCACTCTCCGCTCTTCCCTCTAACTCTCTATGAAAAGGAGGTACCCCCATGAAGCGCATCTTATCTCTTGCCCTCGTCCTGGCCTTTGCCCTCACCCTGCCCGGCTGTGGGACGGCGGCGGCCGACTACACCGTGCTCACCGCCGACCCCGTCGCCGCCACCTATGACGGCTCCACCGAACCGGCCCAGACCGCCCTGGCCGGGTTCGGCCTGGACCTGCTCCGGGGGACCCGGGACCAGACCGAGAAGCCCGCCCTGGTCTCCCCCCTGTCGGCGGCCCTGGCCCTGTCCATGGCGGCCAACGGGGCGGGCGGAGACACCCTGGCGCAGTTCGAGGCCGTCCTGTCCGGCGGGGCCGGGCTGGACATGCTCAACGCCCTGTGCCAGGAGCTCACCGCGGACTATGAATCTCTGGGCGGCTCCACGGAGTGCTCCATCGCCAACAGCCTGTGGGTGGACCCGGAGGGGATGATCCGGGAGGACTTCATCGGTCGGTGCGGGGGCATCTTCGACGCCCAGGTGATCCAGGCCCAGCTGTCCGACCCGGGCATCGTCCCCGCCCTCAACGGCTGGGTGTCCGACCACACCGGCGGGATTATCCCGGAGATCGTCTCCGAGCCCTTCTCGGAGGACGCCGCCGCCCTGTTGGTGAACGCCCTGTACCTGAAGAACACCTGGGCGGCCGAGTTCGACCCCAACCAGACTATGGAGCGGACCTTCACCCACGGCGATGGGGCGGAGGAGCGGATGGACTTCCTGCGCCACTTCGACCGGGAGCTCCCCTATCTGGAGACGGCGGACAGCGTGGGGGCCCTGTTGCCCTACGACGACGGGCGGCTGTCCTTCTTTGCCCTCATGCCGGCGGAGGAGGGGGCTGATTTCGGGACCTGGCTGGCCGGCCTGGACGGGGTGGCCCTGGGCCAGCTCGTCCGGGACAGCCGGGACCGGGCGGACTTCTTCCTGCGGCTGTCCCTGCCCAAGTTTGAATCGGAGTGGAAGGGAGAGCTGAAGGACGTGCTGACCGCCCTGGGGCTGGAGCTGGCCTTTGACAGCACCGGGCGGGCCGACTTCTCCCTGCTGGGGGACAACCCCTATGGCTATTTCCTCTCCAGCGTCATCCACGCGACAAAGATCGAGGTCAACGAGGAGGGCACCAAGGCGGCCGCCGCCACGGTGGTGGAGGCCGACTCGGGCTCCTCCGCCCCGATGGAGGAGCCCCAGGGCATCGAACTGGACTTCGACCGGCCCTTCCTCTACGGCATCGTGGACCTGGAGAACGGCGTGCCCCTGTTTTTGGGGACCTTTGAGTAGGGGGGAGGACCATGAAGAGAGGTGCGGCTCTGGCCCTGTGGGCCCTCTCCCTCCTGGCGGTGGCCCTGTTCGCCTTTGCCCTGGGGCGGTCCACCGCCCCGGCCTTCCCCCTGGGGGAGACCTTCTATGCTACGGTGGACCGGGTGGAGGGGGACTCTCTGGCCGTCACCGGTCTGGAGGTCAACGACGTGAACCACCGGGGGGCGTTCACCTTCTCGGTGGAGGAGGACACCGTACTGGAGTGGCGGCATGCCCCCATCGCCCTGGCGGAGCTGGAGCCGGGGGACACGATCTCCGTCACCTACACCGGCGGGATCCGGGAGAGCTACCCCGCCGGGATCGACGGAGTGGTCCGGGTCCAGCTGTTGGACGATGAGAAGTAGGGGGAAGGCGGACTCTGTCCCCTACAGCGGAAGGGGAGAACGCCCCCGCAAAGAAGCCTCTCTCTGAGAGGGGGGGGCGTTTGCTCCGCAAATGCCAGAGGGAGAGACCGGACGGCGGGGGCAAGCCCCCGCCCTACGCAGGGCCCTTTTTCGTGGCGCGCGACGATTCGGCGCGCGTATAGCGGCATAACGTGCGGCGCGCCAAGGATGCCGCGCCCTACGGGGGCTACGTTGTTCGTAGAAACCGACACCCCGGAATGGCCCCTCTTGCCCCTTTGGGGCAATTCACCTTCTGGCCCCAACGCCCCGCAAACGATAAAATTCCTAACTCCTCATTCCTCATTCCTCATTCCTCATTCCTAATTCTCTCCACTCTCCACTCTCCACTCTCCGCTCCCCCTCTCCGCATAGCCCGCCCGTTTTCCGGGCAAACTTCCCTCAAACCGCCGAGAGGAGGGAAGCCCATGACCGCCCATGTGAACGGCAACTGCATCGGCTGTGGCCTGTGCCCCAACCTGTGCCCGGATATCTTCACCATGACCGACGAGGGGGTGGCCGCCGCCCGGGACCAGTTCTCCCCCAAGTACGGCCCCCTGGTCCGGGAGGCCGCCCAGAGCTGTCCGGTGAGCGCCATCGAGATCGGGGAGTGACCCCAACACACAAAAGCGGCCCCCCTGGCTTTTGGCCAGGGGGGCCGCTTTTTGGATCTTGATTCGGAGCGGGTGCTTACACGCCGGTCTCCTGCTCCTGGTGGTCCGGGGCGGGCTCCAGCACCATGTCGCCCAGTTCCAGCTCGGGCTCCAGGTCGTCCTCGTCCCCGGCGCTCATGTCCAGGGGCTCGCCCTCGTCCTCCTCGTCCAGGGGGCGCCCGGCGGCCTGATACTGGCCCACCAGATTGCCCTCGTCGTCGATGACATCCTCCTTCCGGTACTGGGCCAGACCGGAGCCGGCGGGGATCAGCTTGCCGATGATGACGTTCTCCTTCAGACCCTGGAGGTGGTCCACTTTGCCCTTGATGGCCGCCTCGGTGAGGACCTTGGTGGTCTCCTGGAAGGAGGCCGCGGACATCCAGGAATCGGTGGCCAGAGAGGCCTTGGTGATACCCATCAGGATGCGGGTGCAGGTGGGCAGGCGCAGGTCCTCGCCCATCTCATTCTTCTCCCCGGCGTCCATCCGGGCCTGGACCGCCTCCTCGGCGTCCAGGAACTCGGTAATGTCGATGGTGGAGCCGGACAGCAGGTCGGAGTCCCCGGCGTCCTCCACCCGGACCTTCCGCATCATCTGGCGGATGATGACCTCGATGTGCTTGTCGTTGGTGTCCACGCCCTGCTGGCGGTACACCTTCTGCACCTCGCGGATCAGGTAGTTGTGGCACTCGGACAGGCCGCGCACCCGCAGTACCTCGTGGGGGGACAGGGCGCCCTCGGTGAGCTGGAAGCCCTTCTCCACCGTGTCGCCGTCCTTCACCCGGAGGCCAGCGGCGTAGGGCAGGGCGTAGGTCACCACCTCGCCGTCGTCGGCGGTGATGGTCACGTTGCACATGACGTTGCGCTTGGTCTCCTCGATGGACACCCGGCCGCCGATCTCGGCCAGCTGGGCCATCTTCTTGGGCTTGCGGGCCTCAAACAGCTCCTCCACTCGGGGCAGACCCTGGGTGATGTCGCCGCCGGC
>CALWVW010000036.1 GCA_944385075.1 uncultured Oscillospiraceae bacterium
TCCAGCTCCACCAGGGCCCGGAACCGGCGTCCGGCCCCCTCCTCCACCGCCCCCTGCACCTGCAACATGGTCAGGGCGGACAGCACATAGCGCGCCGGGATCTGGGTGCGCTCCACCACCTCGTCGGCGGAGAGGGATCTCCCCTTCAGCGCCGCCAGGATGGCCAGCTCGTCGTCGGTGAACCGGGCCTTCTGCTGGCTCAGGGGGATGATCTCCCGCCCCTCCGCCGGAGGCGCCTCCCGCGGAGGCTCCTGCTCCCCCTCCGCCGCCGGGGGCTCCGGACTGCTCAGCCGCGCCTGGGCCACCTGGGGGGAGAGGGGGGCGGAGGCCGCCAGCTTCTGGGGATACCGGTCCCAGTACTCCTCTAAAATATCTCTCCCGCAGGTGACCAGCTTGGCCCCCTGCTGGATCAGCCGGTTGGTGCCGGCGCTCATGGGCGCGTCGATGGCGCCGGGGACGGCAAAGACGTCCCGGTCCTGCTCCACCGCGTGGTTCACCGTCAGAAGGGTCCCGCCGCCGTGGGGACTGCACTCCACCGCCAGCACCCCCAGGCACAGGCCGCTCAGGATCCGGTTCCTGGGGGCGAAGTGGCTCCCCTTGTGCTCGGTGCCCGGGGGATATTCCGAGATCAGGGCCCCGGCGGCGGCCACGTCCTCGTAGAGGAAGCGGTTCTCGTGGGGATAGCGGATGTCCACCCCTCCCGCCAGGAGGGAGACCACCGGTCCCCCGCCCTTCAGCGCGCCCCGGATGGCGCAGGCGTCGATCCCTCTGGCGATGCCGGACACCACCAGGGCCCCGCCGGAGGCCAACTCCAGGCCAAAGGTCTCCGCCGCCTTTTTCCCGTACTCCGAGGGCTCCCGGGTCCCCACCACGCCGATGGCCGCCTCCTCGTCAAAGAGGAAGGTCTTGCCCCGGATATAGAGCACCGCGGGCGGGTCCGCGATCTGCCGCAGGCGCTGGGGGTAGTCCGCGTCCTGAAAGGTCATGATCCGCAGGCCCAGCCGGTCGCAGTCCCCCAGGATCCGGTCCGCCTGCTCCAGCTTCTTGTCCAAAAGGCCCTGCCAGAGGGAGGCGGGCAGGGGGAGGGCCTCGTAGTCCTCCCGGTCGGCGTAGTAGGCCCGCTCCGGGGTCACGAAGTGGTCCAGCACCGCCAGCACTCTGGCCGCGCTCATCCCCTTCCGGGTGGTCAGCCAGAGCCAGTATTTCAGGTCCGCCATCCGCTCTTCCCCCCTGTCCAAATGGCCCTTTACAAATCTGATGTCCCGGCGTATTGTGGTAGAGAAGGGAGTGATGACCTTGGTCCGTCTGCGCCGCCCCCATTACGCCTGGATGGTCTGTCTGGGCGGAGCGCTGTCCCTCTTCTCCACAGTGGGACTGGGTGTCAACGTGTTCACCATCTACCAGCCGGAGATCATCGCCCTCCGGGACTTCACCAATGCCCAGGGCTCCTGGATCACCACCACCCGGAGCCTGTTCATCCTGGTCGCCCTGCTGACAGTCAATTTCCTCTGCCGCAAGCTGGGCCTCCGGCTGGTCATGGGCCTGGGGACCGCCCTGGTGGGGCTGTCCTGTCTGGCCTTTGCCTTCGCCCGGAGCTTTCCCTCCTACTGCTTTGCCGCCGCCCTCACCGGGCTCGGCTACTGCTATGGGGGGATGGTCCCCCTCTCTCTGGCCATCGGCGCCTGGTTCCAGGACCGGCGGAACCTGGCCCTCGGGCTGGCCACCGCCGGAAGCGGCGTGTCCACCATCTTCGCCCCGCTCCTTATCACCCGGATCATCCGCTCCCAGGGGATGCGGGCCGCCTTCCTGTGGGAGGGCGCCACCATTCTGGCGGTGGCGGTGGCCGTCCTGGCCCTGGTCCGCAACGACCCCGCCGCGCTGGGGTTGCGCCCCTACCGGGCCGGCTCCGCCGGCTGGAGCGGCTCCGCGCCCCGCCCCGACCCGCTCCCTCTGAGCAGGCTCCAGTGGGCCGTGCTGTTCTTCGCCGCCCTGCTGGTGGGCGGGCCCGGCGGCCCGGGCTTCTCCCACCTGACCGTGCTGTACACCAGCGAGGGGTACGACCCGGTCACGGTGGCCGCCCTGATGTCCTATGCGGGGGTGGCCATCTGCGTGGGCAAGATCATCTGCGGTCAGGTCTATGATCGGCTGGGCGGCCGGCGGGGCAACTACTACGCCTTCGGGATGGTCCTGGTGTGTATGTCCCTGTGCTGTCTGGCCCCCCTGGGGACCATCGCCCTCCCCGTCCTGGCCATCACGGCCCTGGGGCTGGGCCTCCCCGTCTCCGCCGTCTCCCCCACCGTGTGGGCGGCCGATCTGACCTCCGCCGCCGGCTATGCCGGGGCCGTCCGCTCCATCAACATCGCCTATACCGTGGGCGTGCTGGTCTTCGGCCCCATGCCGGGCATCCTGGCCGACCGGCTGGGGAGCTATGTGCCCGCTTACGGCCTGTTCGTCCTCTTCTCCGGGGCAGCCCTTCTGCTGGTCCAGCGGACTTATACCAGGGCCGGCCTGCGCTGGCAGGCCCTCACCCCCGGTCCCGCCCCATCTCCCACAGGACGATGGAGGCCGCCACCGCGGCGTTGAGGGACTCGCACCGGGGACGCATGGGGATCCGGATGGCCCGCCCGCTGGCGGCCAACAGCTCCGGGGACACCCCCCGGCCCTCGCTCCCGATCACCACGGCACAGCGCCCCAGCTCCACCTGGCCCAGCTCCACCGCGTCCGGCCGGAGGGCGGTGGCGTACAGGGGGAGGCGGGAGCGCTCCAGCAGGGGGAGGAGATCCTCCCCCTCCACCTCATAGACCGGCAGGCGGAAACAGGCCCCCATGGTGGCCCGGACCGTCTTGGGGGAGAAGGGGTCGGCACAGCGGTTGACCAGGAGCAGTCCGTCCGCCCCCAGGGCGTCGGCGGTGCGCCAGATGGTACCCACATTGCCCGGGTCCTGCAGGCCGTCCAGCACCAGATAGCGCCCCCCGGACAGCTGTGGGGGCGGCGCCGTCTCCGGGATGGCGCACAGGAACAGCACCCCCTGGGGCGACCGGGTGTCGCACAGGCTGACCAGCAGGTCCTCGGGCACCTCCACCATCCGCGCCCCCGGGGGGGCCGGGACCTCCGTCCCCTGGGCGGACACCACAACGGTGACCCGGGCGCCCGCCCGCAGGGCCTCCTCCAACAGCTTGGGGCCCTCACATACGAACAGGCCCCGCTCCCGGCGGGCGGAGCGGCTCTGATTCAGTTTCCGGATCTCTGTCACCAGGGGGTTGTGCCGGCTTGCGATGCGCTCCATCCGCCCGTCTCCTCTCCACTCGGTCCTCCAAGGGCAGACGCCCCCAGATTCCCCCTTATCATAAAGGTATCGTTTTCTGTTGTCAAGCGGTCTTTTCCCACAGGGTCCCCCCAGTTCCGCCCTAAGGCGGGGAAATCTCCTCCACCTCCCCCTCAAACACCCTGCGGGCCGGACCGGTCATCCAGATGTGACCGCCCCGCTGTTCCAGGGCCAGCGCGCCCCCCGGAAGGCGGGCTTTTACCGCCGCCCCGCACCGGCCCAGCCGCCGCGCCGCGGCAAAGGCGGCGCACGCCCCGGTCCCACAGGCCAGGGTGAGCCCGCTCCCCCGCTCCCACACCCGGAGGACCAGCTCCTCCCGCCCCGGGCAGGACACAAATTCGATATTGGACCGCTCCCCCAGGGCCGGGTGGCCCTCCAGCACCGGCCCCACCCGGTCCAGCGGCACCTCCTCCGGGCTGGCGCAGAAGATCACCCCGTGGGGGTTGCCCAGCCGGACCGGGATCACCCGGTACCGCTCCCCCAGGGCCTCCGCCTCCACCGGCGGGGCCACCTCCGCCGGGCCCATGTCCACCGCCACCTGCTCCACCGCCCCCCGCCGGACCTGGAGCTCCAGCCCCCGGGGGCCCGCGTCCGTGTCGATGGTCAGGCAGGTCTTTCGGGTCAGCCCCTTCTCGTAGACGTACTTCCCCACACAGCGGATGCCGTTTCCGCACATGGCCCCCCGGGAGCCGTCCGCGTTGTACATCTCCATGGAGAAGTCGCCCCCCCGGCCCGGCCCGATGCAGATCAGGCCGTCCGCCCCCACCCCGAAGTGCCGGTCGGACAGCCGGGCGGCCAGAGCGGGCAGATCCCCCGGCCTCCCCTCCATGCAGTTGACATAAATATAGTCGTTGCCCAGCCCCTCCATCTTGGTAAAGCGCATCCGCGCCACCTCCCTCTTCTCCGGGCGCCTCCGGGGCGCCCGCTCTAAGTAGCCTATGCGCGCCCCCTATTTTCCATACTGGACGGATGGGCCGGACCCCCTCCGCCTTTGGTGGTTCTGCCCCGCCTGTCCGGGGCAATTTTTCCGCCTATTGTTATATTTCCGAAAAAATCTCCGCCGCCCCCCTTGCTTTTTCCCCGGGGCGTGTAGTAGAATTCATAGAGAATCCGGGGGCTTGTCCGGCCCCCAGGCAGAGCAAGGAGGAATGGTATATGAAATTCGGACTTCTGAAAGACATCAAAAACGGCGAGTACCGCACCATCGTCACCCCCGCCGAGGTGAGCATGATCAAGCGGGACGGCCACGAGGTGTACATCCAGAAGGGGGCCGGCGAGGGCGCCGGCTTCGCCGACGAGGAGTACGTGGCGGAGGGCGCCACCATCCTGGACACCATGGAGGACATCTACGCCACCTGCGACTTCATCACCAAGGTCAAGGAGTTCGAGCCCTGCGAGTTCAAGCTCCTGCGGGAGAACCAGATCGTCTTCACCTGCATCCACCCCGCCGCCCACCCCGAGGAGGTCCAGGCCCTGCTGGACAGCAAGTGCATCGCCTTCACCGCCGAGGACTCCCACCGGTACGGCTCCCCCAACTGCGAGGCCGCCGGTAAGGCGGGCGCCCTGATGGGTCTGGAGTCCCTGCAGTCCATCCACGGCGGCAAGGGCAAGTTCGTCAGCGGCCTGGGCGGCGCCCCCGGCATCCACGCCCTGGTCCTGGGCGGCGGCATCGTGGGTCAGAACGTCATCTCCGTCCTGAACGCTCTGGGCGCCCACGTCACCGTCATGGACATCAACATCGGCACCCTGCGCTCCATCGCCATGCAGTTTGACCAGCGGGTGGACACCCAGATCTCCAACCGCTACAACATCGCCAAGATCCTGCCCACCGTGGACGTGGTGTACAACTGCGTCAAGTGGCCCAAGGGCTCCAAGGAGTTCATGATCGACCGGGAGATGGTCCGCTCCATGACCAAGGGCTCCGTCATCGTGGACATCAGCAACGACTACGGCGTCATCGAGACCTTCCACGAGACCACCCACGAGAACCCCCGCTACATCGAGGAGGGCGTGGTCCACTACTGCGTCAGCAACATCCCCGGCGCCATCGCCCAGTCCACCACCGTGGCCTATGCCGCCTCTGTGCTCCCCCACTTCCGCAACATCATGAACCTGGGCATTGAGAAGGCCTGTGTCAAGGACGGCTATCTGCGCCGGAGCCTGACCGCCTACAAGGGCTATCTGACCCACGAGGAGACCAGCGCCATCCAGGGCCGCAAGTGGGTCCGCCCCGAGACCATCCTGAAGATCGAGAACGAGAAGCTGGATTACGCGCCCCCCGCCACCGTGACCCGCTCCGAAAACTTCTACGAGGAGTTCTAAGCACATTTCTTATCCTGGATCCTGCCTCGCCATACGGACCGCATGAGAGACGCGGTCCGTATGGCGCCTAAAAAACAAAATACAGAGACACGCGGAGGGGGGTGAGAAGCCCTCCGCGTGGGAGAGAGGAGTTACTATGTCCGTTACAGATTTTCTGATGGACTTTGCTTTTGCGTCCCTTTTTATCCTGCTGGGACAGCTGATCCGGGCCAAGGTCCGCTTCATCCAGCGCTTTTTCATCCCCTCCAGCATGATCGCGGGCTTCCTGGGCCTGATCGCGGGCGACCAGGTCCTGAACGTGGTGGGCCTGTTGCAGAAGGCCGGGATCGAGAACCCGGTGTTCTTCTCCGACTCCATCAGCAGTTACGCCGGCACCCTGACCATCATCGTCTTCGCCGGCGTGGGTCTGGCCGGCTTCTCCATCGACAGGAAGAACATCCGCTCCGAGATCAACCGGGTGGGCTCCTACCTGTCCTTCAAGATGCTGGCCACCGCCCTTCAGTTCTCCATCCCCATCATCTTTTCCATCGTGGTCATCTCCAACCTCTTCCCGGAGATCAACTACGGCTTCGGCATCCTGCTGGCCGCCGGCTTCTTCGGCGGGCACGGCACCGCCGCCGCGGTGGGCTCCACCTTCAGCCGGCTGGGCTTTGCCGACGCCAACGACATCGCCATGACCTTCGCCACCGCCGGCATCCTGACCGGCGTGCTGGGCGGCCTGATCTTCATCAAGATCGCCACCAAGCGGGGCTGGACCAAGTACATCAAGGACTTCTCCGACATCAGCGACGATATGCGCACCGGTCTGATCCCCGAGAAGGACCGGGAGTCCATGGGAAAGAACACCATCTCCTCCGTGGCCCTGGATCCCCTGGCCTTCCACCTGGCCCTGCTGTTGCTGGCCTCCGGCCTGGGCCAGCTGGCCTACAACTGGATCTATAGCTCCACCGGCCTGGATCTGCCCACCTACCTGCTGGCCTTCCTGATCGCCCTGGCCCTGTTCTACATCTGCAAGGCCACCGGCATCGGCAAGTACATCGACGAGGACGTCATCAGCCGGATCTCGGGCACGGCCACCGACTATCTGGTGTTCTTCGGCATCGCCTCCATCAATCTGTCCGTTATCGTCAAGTACGCCGTCCCCCTGCTCATGCTGTTGGTCTTCGGCATCTTCATCGTGGTCATCAACCTGCTGTACTTCGGCCCCGCCATGAACCGGGGGAGCTGGTTCGAGCGGTCCATCTTCGTCTACGGCTACACCACCGGCGTGTTCGCCATCGGCATGATCCTCCTGCGGATCGTGGACAAGGACAACCGCTCCAAGACCCTCAACGATACCGCCCTCACCGGCGCCCTCACCACCCCGCCCGAGGTGTTCGCCTGGGGCTTCGGGCCCGCCATGCTGTTGCACGGACAGCACTGGACCTTTGTGGCCATCTACACCGCCCTTCTCATCGCGTGTATCGTGGTCAGCGTCCTGTTCAAATGGTGGTGGCGCAAGCTCCCCCTGGACCGGCCCAGCGAGGAGGAATTCGTCGCCCGGGAAACGGCCCAGCGGCAGGGACAGTAGCGCGATCTATCCTGAATCTGCAAAAAAATGGCTACCGGTTTTTACCGGTAGCCATTTCTGATGTCCTCTTTTCCCTTTTTCAGTCCGGCCCGTCCTCGCCCAGCTCCCGCAACACCTCCCGGGCCACCTGGGCCATGGGCCGTCCGCCGTCCATGCTCCTCTTCTGGAGGGCCCGGTGGGCCATCTCCTCGGTGTAGTCCTTTCGGGCCATCAGCGCCCCCTTGGCCCGCTCCACCAGCTCCCGCTCCTGCCCCCGGCGCCTGGGGCGCAGGGCCCGCTCCATCCTCCGCCCGAACTGGAGCAGGAGCCGGACCGTGCACACCGCCTCCTCCCGGCGGACCGGGGTGGAGAGCTTGAACACGTCCGGGCTGGTGCAGGCGTCCAGCATATGCCGGGGGCCCACCATCAGCAGGGAGCAGGCGGGGGGCAGGTCGCCGCACAGCCACTCCGCCGGGCCGTCCGACAGATAGGGGGCACACACCACACAGTACACCCCCTGGTCGCTCACCAGCCGGCGGACCTGGTCCCCGGAGCGGCAGATCAGACAGCGGGCCACCCCGGCGCTCTCCAGCAGGTCCCCCATCTTGCGGGCCGCTGTCTCCTGTTCAAACGCGATGACGACGGTGTCCATACTCCCCTCCTCTCTCCGCGGGCGGAACGTGCTCCCCCATCAATAGGTGACCAGATATTTCTCCAGCTCCCAGCCCGACACCCGGGCCTGATACTCCGCCCACTCCTTGCGCTTGCCCTCGATGTAGTGGCGGGCCACATGCTCCCCCAACACCTCCATGATCAGGGGGTCCCGCTCCATGGCGTCCAGGGCGTCGTCCAGGGTGGCGGGGAGGGAGCTGATGTTGTGGGCGGTCCGGGTCGCCTCGTCCATGGCGTAGATGTCCTCCGGGATCTCCGGGGGCGGGGTGAGCCCCTGGGCGATCCCGTCCAGCCCGGCGGCCAGACAGGCGGCCACCGCCAGATAGGGGTTGCAGGCCGGGTCCGGGCTCCGGAGCTCCACCCGGGTGGTCTGCCCCCGGACGGCGGGGATGCGGATCAGGGCGGACCGGTTGGAGGCCGACCAGGCGCAGTGCCGGGGGGCCTCGTGTCCCGCCCCCAGCCGCTTGTAGGAGTTGACCAGGGGGTTGGTCAGGGCGGTGAACCCCTCCACATGGGCCAGCAGTCCGGCGATGAAGGAGTAGGCCAGGGGGGACAGCTTCTTCTCGCCCCCCTCGTCAAAAAAGACGTTCCGCCCGTCCTTGAACAGGGACATATTCAGGTGCATCCCGGAGCCCGCCACCCCGAAGACCGGCTTGGGCATGAAGGTGGCGTGGAGGCCGTTCTTCTGGGCCAGGGTCTTGACCGCCATGCGGAAGGTCATGATCTTGTCCGCCCCGTCCATGGCGTCGGTGTACTTGAAGTCGATCTCGTGCTGGCCCACCGCGCACTCGTGGTGGCTGGCCTCGATCTCAAAGCCCATCTGCTCCAGATTCATGCAGATCTCCCGCCGGGTGGCCTCCCCGTGGTCCACGGGGCCCAGGTCGAAGTAGCCCGCCTTGTCCCGGGTCTGGGTGGTGGGCCGCCCCTGGCTGTCCGTCTCAAAGAGGAAGAACTCCAGCTCCGGCCCGATGTTGAAGGTGTCGAAGCCCATGGCCTCCGCCCGCTGGATGACCCGCCGCAACACCCCCCGGGGGTCGCCCACAAAGGGGGTCCCGTCGTGGTTGTACACGTCGCAGATGAGCCGGGCCACCTTGCCCTGGGCGGGGCGCCAGGGGAGGATGGCAAAGCTGGACAGGTCGGGGTACAGGCACTGATCCGACTCGTTGATCCGGGTGAACCCCTCGATGGAGGAGCCGTCGAACATGATCTGGTTGTTCACCGCCTTCTCGATCTGGGAGGCGGTGATGGCCACGTTCTTCAGCTGGCCGAAGATATCCGTGAACTGCATCCGGATAAATTCGATCTCCTCCTCCTCCACGATCCGAATGATATCCTCTCTGGTGTACGCCATGGCGCGGTCCCCCTTTTTCTATGGATGGTCCCAGTATTACACCCGGGGCGGGCCCTGTCAAGGGATTTTTCTCCGCCCCCCGCCCCGGGGCGCCGGCCTCTTTGTGGATTTTTCCACAAGGGTTTCCCTCTCCTTCCGCCGATTTTAGCCACAATTTCTTCTTGCGCTCCCGGATAAAATCCGCTATGATAGGAACAGAACCTGATTTGTGTCCCGGGGCATGACAGGTGGTTTGGGTGTGAGGCAAAGATGTCCGCAACAGGGCGTCCTTGTCTTCTTTTTTATTCCCGGTGCACATTGATTTTGGAAAGGACTGAGCGTACATGAGCGTCAACATCTCCGAGATTTTTGGGACCAATGTGTTCAGTATGGCCGTCATGCGGGAGCGCCTGCCCAAGAAGGCCTATGCCGAGGTGGTGGATGTGCTGGAGCACGGCGGGAACATCACCATGGCCACCGCCGACATCGTGGCCAACGCCATGAAGGACTGGGCGGTGGAGAAGGGGGCCACCCACTACACCCACTGGTTCCAGCCCCTCACCGGGAGCACGGCGGAAAAGCACGACTCCTTCCTCACCGCCCCCCAGGACAGCAAGACGCTTCTTCAGCTCACCGGCAAACAGCTCATCATGGGCGAGCCGGACGCCTCCTCCTTCCCCTCCGGCGGCCTGCGCGCCACCCACTACGCCCGGGGCTACACCGCCTGGGACATAACCTCCCCCGCCTTTGTCAAGGAGATGTCCTGCGGCACCATCCTGTGCATCCCCACCATCTTCGTCTCCTACACCGGCGAGGCGCTGGATAAGAAGACCCCCCTCCTGCGCTCCATGGAGGCCATCGACGCCCAGGCCCTGCGCATCCTGCGGTTGTTCGGCAACACCCAGGCCAAGAAGGTCACCCCCTCGGTGGGCCCGGAGCAGGAGTACTTCCTGCTGGACCGGGAGAAGTACCTGAAGCGCCGGGATCTGATCTACTGCGGCCGGACCCTGTTCGGTGCCCCCGCCCCCAAGGGGCAGGAGCTGGACGACCAGTACTTCGGCGTCATCCGCCCCAGAGTGGGCGAGTTCATGGCCGACCTGAACGAGGAGCTGTGGAAGCTGGGCATCCCCGCCACCACCCAGCACAACGAGGTGGCCCCCTCCCAGCACGAGCTGGCCCAGATCTACACCACCTGCAACCTGGCGGTGGATCAGAACCAGCTGACCATGGAGACCATGAAGCGGGTGGCCACCCGCCACGGGCTGGTCTGCCTGCTCCACGAGAAGCCCTTCGCCGGGGTCAACGGTAGCGGCAAGCACGACAACTGGTCCCTGACCAGCGACACCGGGGAGAACCTGCTGGACCCCGGCGACACCCCCAACGAGAACCTCCAGTTCCTGCTGGTGCTGGCCTGCATCATGCGGGCGGTGGACCGCCACGCGGATATCCTGCGCTGTTCCGCCGCCTGTGTGGGCAACGAGCACCGCCTGGGCGCCCAGGAGGCCCCGCCCGCCATCATCTCCATCTTCCTGGGGGACCAGCTGGACAACGTGGTGGACCAGATCGTCTCCAACGCCGAGTCCATCCAGCTCCTGGCCACCGGGAAGCTGGACTCGGGGGTGTCCACCATCCCCGTGCTGGACAAGGACGCCACCGACCGGAACCGCACCTCCCCCCTGGCCTTTACCGGCAACAAGTTCGAGTTCCGCATGGTGGGCTCCTCCGACTCCATCGCCGAGGCCAACGTGGCCCTGAACGCCATCGTGGCCGAGTCCATGTGTGAGGCCGCCGACATCCTGGAGTCCGCCGGCGACTTCCACGCCGCCTGCTCCAAGCTGATCCACGACTGGATGACCCAGCACCAGCGGGTCATCTTCAACGGCGACGGCTACTCCGAGGCCTGGGTCCAGGAGGCCGCCCGCCGGGGGCTCCCCAACCTGACCTCCATGGTGGACGCGGTCCCCGCCCTGCTCACCGAGAAGGCGGAGAAGCTCTACACCCGCTTCGGCATCTATACCAAGTCCGAGCTGGAGGCCCGGGCGGAGATCCTGTATGAGACCTATGTGAAGGTCATCAAGATCGAGGCCAACACCATGATCCACATGGCCTCCAAGCACTACATCCCCGCCGCCATCACCTACACCACCCGGCTGGGGCAGTCCATGTCTGCCGTGGCCGGCGCGTGTCCCGAGGCCGACCTGTCCGTCCAGCGCAAGCTTTTGGACGAGGTGAGCGCCCGCCTGTCCGACGCCTACGCCGCCCTGGAGCAACTCAAGCCCCTCATGGACCGGGTGGACACCATCGACGGCATCGAGGAGATGGCCCACGCCTACCACGACGCAGTGGTCCCCGCCATGGACGCCCTCCGGCACCCGGTGGACGCCCTGGAGCTGTTGGTGGACAAGGACATCTGGCCCGTCCCCACCTACGGCGACCTGATGTTCGAGGTGTGATTCCCCCCGTATCGGACCGGCCCCCGCGCCAGTGGCGCGGGGGCCGTGCTTTTTGGAAGATTCTTGACAAATCCCCTCAAATTGGGTAGACTAACCCTTGATTTTATCTGATAAAAGGAGCGCATCCCATGAAGAAGCCCTTTGTGACCCTGGAACAGCTCCAGGAGATCGTCCAGACCTACCCCACCCCCTTCCACCTGTACGACGAGCGCGGCATCCGGGAAAACGCCCGGGCCCTGTACCGCACCTTCTCCTGGAATCCGGGATTCCGGGAGTATTTCGCCGTCAAGGCCACCCCCAATCCCCAGATTTTGAAGCTTTTGAAGGAGGAGGGCTGTGGGGTGGACTGCTCCTCCCTGTGCGAGCTGTTGATGGCCCAGCGGTGCGGCTTCTCCGGGGAGGAGATCATGTTCTCCTCCAACGACACCCCGGCGGAGGAGTTCGCCCTGGCCGCCCAACTGGGGGCCACCATCAACCTGGACGACCTGACCCATGTGGACTTCTTGAAGGACACCATCGGGTATATCCCCAAAAAGATCTCCTGCCGCTTCAACCCCGGCGGCACCTTCCAGCTGGGGGAGAGCAAGGAGGGCTTTCAGGTGATGGACAACCCGGGGGAGGCCAAGTACGGCATGACCCGGGCGCAACTGATCGAGGCCTTCCGCCGCCTGAAGGAGCTGGGGGCGGAGGAGTTCGGCATCCACGCCTTCCTGGCCTCCAACACCCTGTCCAATGACTACTACCCCGCCCTGGCCCGGATCCTGTTCCAGCTGGCGGTGGAGGTGCGGGAGGAGACCGGTTGCAACGTCACCTTCCTCAACCTGTCCGGGGGCGTGGGCATCAACTACCGGCCGGACCAGCCCGCCAACGACATCTCCGCCATCGGCGCGGGGGTCCGCCGGGCCTATGAGGAGATCCTGGTCCCCAACCGCATGGGGGACGTGTCCCTCTGCACCGAGCTGGGCCGGTTCATGCTGGCCCCCTACGGCCACCTGGTCACCCGGGTCATCCACCAGAAGCACACCTACAAGGAGTATATCGGGGTGGACGCCTGCGCCGCCAACCTGATGCGGCCCGCCATGTACGGCGCTTACCACCACATCACCGTCATGGGCAGGGAGGACGCCCCCTGCGACCACAAGTACGACGTCACCGGCGCCCTGTGTGAGAACAACGACAAGTTCGCCGTGGACCGGATGTTGCCCGAGATCCACATCGGCGACCTGCTGGTCATCCACGACACCGGGGCTCACGGCCACGCCATGGGCTATCAGTACAACGGCCGGCTCCGCTCGGCGGAGGTCCTCCTCCAGGAGGACGGCTCCACCCGCCTCATCCGGCGGGCCGAGACGCCGGAGGACTACTTCGCCACCGCCATCTGGGAGTAGACCCACGGACCCATCCGGAATGCGCCGGTGTCTCGGGCGTCTCGGCCGGGGCCCCATCTGCGATGGGGCGGCGCGAGAGCGCCGTACAAGCGTTTTGCCAAAGGCAAAACCTTGGCGCAGGCGGAATTCACTTCCGCCGAGCATGGAAAAAAAGACGCCGGAGGACTACTTCGCCACCGCCATCTGGGAGTGAGGAGGCTGTAGCTCCTCCCCCAGCTCCCGGGCCATGGACAGCGCCGCCCGGAACAGGTACTCCTGCTCCAGGCCACTCTGAAAGGCCGACTGATCCATCAGCTCCCGCAGGGTCTTTTTCCCCTCCGGGTCCAGCTGTCGCTCCAGCCGGTCCACACAGGCCTCCGCCGTCTGGAGGCAGGTCTGATACTCCCCGTCGCTCCACAGCGCACCCATGAGGTTCTCCTGGGCGTACAGGCACAGCCAGCGGATCAGATCGCTCATATTGGTCCCCCTCCCAAAATAAATCCGTTCGGATTTATTTTGATTATAATCTATCCGTTTGGATTTGTCAAGGAGGAGTTTTCATGACAAAACTTCCTGAGCGTTTGCGCGCGTTGCGGAAGAGCCAGCATCTCACCCAGGCAGAAGCAGCCAAAGAGATGGGGCTTGTCTATATCTCCTACCGCCGGTATGAGACAGGTGAGCGGGAGCCGGACGCCTCCACCCTGGTCCGGATGGCCGACTTCTATCAGGTGACGCTGGACTTTCTGGTGGGCCGGAGCGACCGGCGGGACTGACGCCCACCCCGTCCTTCCGAGGCCCCGGGGTGTCGGTCCCTACAGACCGGCCTGACACCGCCGTAGGGGCGGGTCCCGGACCCGCCCGAAGTAATTTGCCTACTCCCTTATCTTACCGTAGGGGAGGGGCTTGCCCCCTCCTGCCGGTCTTGCACCGCACCTTTTGATTGGGGGGATTTCGCCGCCCCGGCGGCGAGTGACTTTTGCCACGGCGCAAAAGTCACCAAAAAGCCGCTCAGGGGGAGGGGTGTTTCGAGTACCCTATCCCCTCTGTCGCTATGCGACATCTCCCCTTGATAAGGGGAGTCGGCCCCCTCCCCCTGAGATCCCCCACCCCACACCGACCAATCTCGTCCTCGTAAGCTCCAGATCACCCGTCTTGCCCGAAAGGGCAAGACTCGCTCCTTCCGCTACTCGTCCTCTCCCAATGGAAATCGCTTGTGCTGGATTTCCATTGGGCTCCCATTTCGCCCCCCCTATTGGATGTACCCCCCAGGGGACGGGGGACGTGGAGAAGACGTGCTGATGTGGGTCGCGCCGTACCGATCTCCGTCGCACCACGGGGAACGACCAGTGGAGGCGCGTCTAATAAGTGGGTAGCAGAGACAGCCCTCTGATTATGCCGCACAGTGGCAACGGGCGGGAGGACGGCAATGTGTCAGAGGCCACCCCGCGCCGGTATCTTTGCGCCAGGCTCCCGAACCAAGCTCCCCCGTAATCGGGGGTCCGGGGGGCGGGCGACTAAGAGCACCATTTGGTGCTCGCCGGAGCCGTCCCCCGGCGATTTTTTCGCCCCTTTTGGATCGCTCCAAAAGGGGCTCGCCGCCACCGCGGCGAAATCCCCCCTGAAATAAAATATACGGGCCGGTGAGGACACCGGCCCCTACGGCAATATTCAACCCTGCTTCCGTCATTGCGAGGAGGGCTACCGACCCGACGCGGCAATCCGTTTTCCGGTCAAAAGAGAAACGGATTCCTGCGGCCCCTCCGGGGCCTTGGAATGACGGGCCGGGCGCACAGTGCGCGCCTGCGGGCGGTCCGCACGGCCGCCCCACCATATGAAATCCGAGGTGATCCCACTTGAATCTTTTGGGCGAGCTCGCTGTTC
>CALWVW010000037.1 GCA_944385075.1 uncultured Oscillospiraceae bacterium
CGGCGACCCCGCCTCCCTGGACGCCGTGGTCCTGCCGGAGCGCAACGTCGCCCTTGTGGACGGCACCGCACCCCACGGTATGGCACCATTAGGACACCCGGCGAAAAAGGTCAGGATTTGCAAGGGTTTACAGGGACGGCTTCTGGACGGCACCAGCACTTGGCACGGTTACTTAGGACACTTTTATGGGACAAGCTATTTGATAAGAGGCGTAACTAAAGCCCCTGGTAGCAAAAATGCGGGAGGACAGTGATGGTTCAAACACAAGTTGCAATTTAATTGCGAAAGGAAACGGTGTTCTGATCGTAAACCATACGCCACTGATTCAGGTACAACACTGGTTAAGGTCATCGCACCATGTTGACTACGGCCGTTTATACTCCCATTTGGATTCCAGCCTGGCCAACGTGTGCGGCGAGAGCATGAAAAAAATTGAGCGATTCACAATAGAGCAAAAATAGTTATATAAGAAAAAATCTTGTTTTAACATATTTTTCTTGACTTATTCTTCTTTGAGTAAGCTGTATCCATGAGGTGGGGATTATGAAGCGGAAAATTGAAGCACAACTTTTGGCATGGAAGAACCAAGCCACCGACCGCCTGCCGCTGATCGTCAATGGCGCCCGTCAGGTGGGGAAGACCTATATCCTCCGCAAATTTGGGGAGGCAGTTCCAGAATGTCGTCTATATCAATCTGGAAACCAATCTGACAATTGCTTTCAAATGATTTCTTGCCGGGTAGCCACTTTTGTGCTACGATTTCGGAACAGCGGGGCGCGCGGTCTGAACTGGCCGCGCGCCCCTTCGCCTCATTTCTGCATAATGTGGATTGCAAATCCTCCAAATTCGCCGTGGAGGTAGACATTGACGATCTGGCCCTGCTCGTCGTACTCCGTGGTCTCATCCAGATCGAAGGTAACCCCCTGCTCTTCCAGGTCCGCCATCGCCGCCTGCATATCCGAGACCCGCAATCCGATGTGTCCGTGGGTCCCCCGGAAGGGGATCCGAATACACTCAAACATATCCCCGGCAAAATACGACTTGCTCCCCTTCCTCGTTCCAAGCTGAAACAGCTCCGCCAGACGGCCCGCCGTCTCCAGAGCGCCTGTCTCATCCAGATTGAGCCCAACATGCGCCAGCTCATACGTCAGCTCTTTTCTCATGCTCCATCTCCTCATCTTTTTCTGTGCCCTGCGCGCACTCCTTCCGAAGGGGCGTGCCCTCTGTAAAAAATCAGCGGGCGGACCTCCCGCCCGCTGATTTTGCGGTATACGTTCATTACTTCCAGTACTCGTCCATGTGGGCGACGATGTCCAGGGCCTTGGTAATCATCTCCTCACGATAGCGGGCGGTATACTCGTCATAACAATCCTCGGGGTCCCGGCTGATGGTCGTGTTGAAGACCCCCGTCCGCTTCATATAGAACTTGTGATAAATGCGGTTCAGCCCGGGTTGCCGGGTGAAGCAGACGCAAGGGAGGGAGTCAAAGAACAGCTGTGCCCCGGCCTCACGGCTCTTCTCGTGGTAGAGCTTATAGATGTTGCTGAAGATCTCAAACATCCCTGTGGGCATCAGACCGTCCATGCCCCGGTCGTATCCCTCCAGAGAGTGGTGGCTCTCATCAGCGCCGTAGTAGAGCATTTCACCATTGGTGGCTTTTTTGATCGCGGTGCACTTCCGGTTGGAGATCTGCAGATCGCATTTGATCGCGCGGACAGACTCCAACTCATGGAACAGCTTGGTGGCCACCTCCACCGGGATGCCCGTGCCGCTCTCCATGTCGTCGTCCTGCATACACACAAACTGGGGATGCAGGGCATCAATGGCCTCCACCATCCGGATGTAGTCCTCTGCGGGTCCTTTCCGGGGGCTCCAATGGGTATTGATGTTGATCCCGTCCGCCCCGAGCTCCATGTAGAGCTTGGCCTGCTCCACCAGCTCCTCCTTTGTGGGGCCGGGGAGATTGGGCATCAGGAATAGCTTATCCCCGCAGATCCGTTTGGCCGTCGTAAACAGGCTGACCTGCTCCTCGTGGGTGAGATACTTGATCTCACTGGCGCCGGCAGGGACCAGGAACCCGGTAAGTCCGGCCTCCACACCCCATTGGTACTCCCGTTCCAGGGACTCATAGTCAATTTTGCCGTCCTCCAAAAAGGGGGTGCTCACAGTAGCGATCACGCCGCGGGGCTCGATGGTACCTTTCATTTTGCCATCCTCACATTCATTCATAGAGTAGTAGTGTTTATAGCCCCTCTCCAAGGGCTTGTTCCATTGGTTGGATGATCCGGTCTCCTTACATGGGGAACATCAGATAGGTGCCGAGGGACAGGGCCAGCAGGCGGAGGAAATACTGGGGGACTGTAAACTTCCAGAACTCCTTCAGGGTGTATCCACCCATGCCCATGACCATGGCCGGCATACCGTCCAAGGGCAGGAAATGTCCGCCATCGCCCGCCACCACGACGGCCACCGCCGCCGCAGTCGGATCCAGCCCCATCTGGATGCAGGTGGAGATGGCCAGGGGCGCCAGGACGAAAATGGTGCCCATGGTGGAGCCCGTCGTCGTGGTCAGAATCGTGGTCAGGATACAGAAACCGAAAATCAGGATAAAGGGGTGGATGTCACTACCCAGCATACCGGCGGCGGCATCGCCCACCAGTGTGATCAGGCCCACGGCATTCAGCGTCTCCGCAATGCCCACGACCGCCGCGGACATGATGATGATGGGACTGCTGATCGCGTTTCTGACTTCTTTGAAATCAATGACACCGCCGAACATCAGGGCACCGGCGGAGAGACCCGCGACTGCGTAGCCAGCTTCTCCGATATAGCTGTTCGCCATCATGCCCACGACGGCGATGACAAAGCAGACACAGGTAAAGATCTCCTTGTTTCGGGACAGAATCGGCTTTTCATCCTCGGTCTGGACCTCCTCGGCCACCGGCGGGATCGGGTGATCTGGCAACAGGGGGTACTGGATCACACAGTTGAGGAAAAAGCCCAGCGAGAAGAAGAAGTTCACGACCATGAACTTCACATAGGACACCCCGGTGAAGACTCCCACACTCTCCAGTACCACCAGAGTGACGCCGTACTGGAAGGCCACATTGATGGGGATCAGCGGGTGGTTGGAGGCAAAGCCTGCAGGCATCAGGATCTTGGACGGAGGCAACGCCCTGTTGTCAGGTAGAGTGGCCAGAAAACCAATGGTGAATACATAGTAGGCCGTGGTGCCGGAGCCAAACATGCTACACACCAGCATTACGACCAGAATGATCAGGAGATAGGACTTGAAGCCCCCTCTGCTGGCTATATTCAGGATAGATCGCTTGAACTTCAACAGCACGCTGGTCTTTTCCATTCCCACCATGACCGCCATGAAGGAGGCCATCATGACGATTGTCGAGTTGGAGAAGCCTCCGAATGCCGTCTTGATATCCGCTACGCCAAAGACGACCAGCAGGAAACAGGCCAGCAGAGACGGCACGCCGAAGGGCATCTTGTCGATCAGGATCAGGACGACCATAAGTACGGTGATTGCCAGTGCAATGATCATTTGAGGTGTCATACGTTTTCTCCCCCTTTTTGACTCTTTTTGTGCTTACAGCTACAGTCCATGGGACTGCTTTGCAAGACTCATACGGATCGCATAGTCGATGGCGTTGGTCAGGCTCAGGGCGCTGGCGCGGCCGTTCCCCGCATGCCCGAAGCCGGTACCGTGGTCCACCGAGGTACGGATGATCGGCAGATTGAGGGTCACGTTGATCCCCGACACGGCGTCCCAGCGCCCCTCCCCGCGGTTATAAACGAACCCCTTGACCTTGAGCGGGATATGCCCCTGGTCATGGTACATCACCACCACAATGTCGTACCAGCCGCCAAGTGCCTTGGAAAAGACAGTATCGGGCGGCGTGGGCCTCCCTTCCGGGATACAGATTCCCTCCGCCATCGCCGCATCAATGGCGGGCTGGATCTCCTCTATTTCCTCGGTGCCAAACATCCCCCCTTCTCCGCAGTGGGGGTTCAACCCCGCCACGCCAATTTTCGGCGATGCAATGCCCAGCGCCCTGCACCCCGCATCCGCGATCCGGATACACTCCAACACCCGGTCCCGCTTGACCAGATCACAGGCCTGCCGCAATGAGACATGGGTCGAAACGTGTACCACCCGCAGATTTTCGTGAGCCAGCATCATGGCGTACTCTTTGGTACCCGTGTAGTGGGCATAGATCTCCGTATGACCACTGAAGTGGTGGCCAGCCAGATTGATGGCCTCCTTGCTCAGCGCATTGGTGACGGTGGCGTCCACCTCCCCCGCCATAGCAAGTTCGATCACCTTTTTTACATACTGAAAAGATGCCTCGCCCCCCATCTGGCAGGGCCCCACCCCAAAGGGTTTTGGCTCGTCCAGATCCGTCGTATCCGGGATCGCCTCTCTGGGCACCAGCCCCAAGTCCAGCAGGTCGATCCCGCCGGGGACATACCTCCCCTCAGCGGGAGTATGGACCAGGTTCAGCTCCAGGCAACTCCCGTATACCTTCCGCGCCACCTTCAGAGCGTAATCCATGACCGCCGTGTCCCCCACCACAAGGGGGCGGCAACGGGCGTAGATAACGGGGTCTGAAAGGGCCCGGACTGTGATCTCCGGCCCATTTCCAAAGGGATCACCCATGGAAATGGCAATGATAGGCCGTTGCTCCACAAACTCCACCTCTCTTCTAACACATTCCTTTTGCCGTATTTTCCTCCAGCACCTTCTTCAGCGCCGCGATTCCCTCCTCCGGGACCTGATTGAAGGGGGCACGGCACGCACCTACCGGATACCCCAGCAGGGCCACCGCAGTCTTTACGACGGTGTTGGGATTTCCATATTGAAAGCACGCCCGGAAAGAGGCGATGCTGGCATTGGCCGCTTTGGCCTCCTCGATCTTGCCCTCCACGAAGAGGTTGTAAATAGACGACATGGTATACGGATACACGTTCGCGCACCCCGCGATGCCGCCGGTCCCTCCTGCCAGCAGGGTCCAGATAATGAGCTGGTCGTTGCCAGATAGAACCTGGAAGGTTCCATTTTCCTTTTTCTTGCCGGCCTCGATATAGCCCAGGATCGTGGTAAAATTCCCGCTGGAGTCCTTGGCGCCCACAATGTTCTCGATCTGGGCCAGTCTCCCCACCGTTGCGGGGGTCAGCGCGTTGCCGGTGCGGGCGGGGATATTATACAGGACGATGGGCATATCCACAGCCTCCGCCACCGCCCGGTAGTGCTCATACAACTCATTCTGGCTGGCGGCGGCAAAACTGGGCGTGATGATGCTCAATACGTCCGCACCCGCCTCCCGAGCCATTTTGCTCTGCTCGATCGTCTCCTTTGTGGAGACACAGCCCGTTCCGGCGTAGACGGGGACCCGGCCCGCGCACTGATCCACCACCGTCTCCAGAATCTTTTGCTTCTCCCCGGCGGTCAGGATATACCCCTCCCCGTTGGTTCCAAAGGGGAACAGGGCATGTACGCCGCCCGCGATCTGGCGCTCGACCTGCCGTCGGAGTTCCTCTAAATTGATGCTCTCATCCGGATTCATCGGGGTAATGATGGGTGTGATGATACCTTTCAGCTCCACTTGCTTCATAGTAGTCTCTCCTTACAAGATCGATTGATACAGTGTCCGGGCGTCCTCTGCCGTGACAGGCCGCACATTGTTATCCAACAGCCGCCGCACCTCCATGCCCGCCGTCACTAGATCCTCCAGGTCGTCCTCCGTGATCCCAAACTCCTTGAGGCTGGTGGGGATATCCAGGTGCCGGACGATGTCCGCCATACGCCGGATCACCCACCCGGATTTCTCCTCCTCCCCCCGCAGTCTGGTCTGCTCATGGCAACAGCGGTCATAGACGGCGGCCAGCCGGGCGCGGCACGCGGACTCGTTGAATCGCATAACCGGCACCAGAAGCATCGCGTTGGACACCCCATGGGCGATATGGTACCTTCCCCCCAGGGGATAACTGAGGGCGTGGACCGCCGTGGTGCCCGACGCTGTGATGGCCAGTCCGCCGTAGTAGGCCGCAATTTGCATATAGTTCTTCTCGGTCAGCGCGTCCGGGTCGTCGCAGGCCCGCTCGATATGATTCAAAATGAGATCCAATCCCTCCAACGCATACAGATCGCTGAAAGGATTCGCCTTGTTGCTGGTAAAGCACTCGATGCAGTGAGCCATGGCGTCGATTCCGGTGGAGGCGGCGATCCTCCGGGGCAGGTTCCGGATCATCCGCGCGTCCAGAATCACATAGTCCGCGATCATGTTCTCATTGACGATCCCCACCTTCAGTTGCTTCTCCGGGACAGCGACAATGGCGTTGGGGGTCACCTCGGCGCCGGTCCCCGCGGTCGTCGGGATCAACAGAGTGGGGACACATTTCTTTGCGCGGCCCGGAGCGTCCAAAAGCTCCTTCACTCCGTACTCGTCAGTGACCAGAACGCTGGCCAACTTGGCCGTGTCCATGACGCTACCGCCGCCGCAGGCAATGATGAAATCCGCACCGATGGCTTTGAACTGGTCGATCAACCTCTGGACCTCCAAATAGCTCGGCTCGGCGGGCAGGTCGTCCAGGATCTCCCACTCCGCCCCTGTAGCCTCCACCAGTTGCAGGGGCAGGTCCAACAGGCCGCAGGCCCGTATCCCCTGGTCGGTAAAGATCGCGACCCGGCGGGCTCCGTTCGACCGCACAAGGTCAGAGATATGCTGAAGCGCATCCTCGCCGCCGTACACCGCACGGGGCATCTTCAAACTGTAGTTCAAAAGCATCTCGGTTCTCCTTTCTCCCGGTGGCACAGACTCTTCTACGCCCCGTGTAGGGCACTTTTCGAGAGGGCCCCGGCAATTTCCAGCAATAGCGTCTCCTCTCCAAACCCCCCGGATTTTGTGATCACATGGTGGGCGCGGCCCTGGTACACAAACCGGGAGAGGACCACGCCGGTCTCCAGCTCCCCCAGTGGCTCGATCTCACACAGCCCTATGTAATCGATACAACAGCGCAACGTATCTCCGCCAGTGATGAGCAACGTCCCCACCGCGTGACTACCAATCAGTTGTCTGAACAGCTCCCCCACGGAATCGGCCACCGCCCGCCGCACATCGTTGACATCCATCCTCCTCTGGGCGGCATCCGCCTCCAGCTCCGGTTGGCGGGCCGGGTCGTTCACATCGATGATACACCACTGGGCGCAGTCCAGTTGCCGCCCGATCTCTCCGATGGTACGCTCTCCCTCCGGGGTACGCCAGTACCTCCCGTTCAGCTTCTGCTCCGGCGTCAGCCGGATACGCAAAAAGCCTCCCTGCTCCGCCCGCTCCAGCTGGGCGGTGGTGATGGGATTGACGCTTCCGCAGATCACCAACAGCTGGGGAGCCAGCACCGGGAGCGGTTTTCTCTCCTTCTCCGTCAGCCCCAGCAGGCCGGGGAGCACCGCCCCAAGTCCTGCACACCCCGCCATCACAGACAGCTTCCCCCGGGACAACAGTGCCTGGGCCGTCTCCATCAGCTCCTCATCGGTTCGGGCGTCGTACACCACGATACCCTGGGCATCTACGTCCTCCCCCGGCCGCACCGCCGCCCGGCAACAGACCGGGACCGGACTCTGACTGTGGATCAGCCGGTCTATTCTGGACTCCCGCACCGGCTCAAAAGGGTCCGAGCCAAATATACTCTGAGCCACAGGGGTGCCGTCGATATACTGCACCCCCTGATAGGTCGTCCGGTTGATCTTGGGAAAGGCGGGAAAAAAGGCAAGCTGTCCAGCCTTGCTGGCATCCAGAACAGCTGTCAGCTCCGCCCCCACATTTCCCCTCAGAGCTGAATCCGTCTTCTTGAAGATGGACCGGATCCCCAGGGAGACCGCCCGGGCCACAATTTGATGCACGATCTTGTAGGCCTGTGCCGGCGAAAGATGCCGGGTTTCCGCGTCCACCACAAGCACTTCACAGGTGTTCAGGTAATCTTCATAAGGAGCGGCAGTGGTCACAACACGGGTCGCAATTCCGTAGGACGTGAACTGCACGCCGGCATCCAGAGCGCCTGTCAGATCATCCGCGATCATCATCAGTCGGACCATGGTCTCCTCCTCTCTTCCCTTGCCCATCCTCCCATGCCGCCTCTCTCAGGGCTCCGCCAGCCGCACCGCTCACCGGGAGAAATATGAGAGCATATAGGGATCTTTGAACATATTATATCTGGAATCTCTCCCTGTTCCAGCATTTTATCGTCCTAAAGTGTATCAAATTCAAGCGTTTTATTTCTTTCATATTTTATTCACATTTATACTGTTTTGTTTTAGAACTCTCCGTCAGGGATGGACAGAAGTGTTTTGATATGATACACTATTAGAACAGATCTCACTCTTTACTGACTTTCTCAGTAGGAGGTGCTTTAAGTTGAAACATTTCCCCGCCCGTATTTTGGCCGTTGCCCCCTATTCGGGGATGCAGGCCGCCATGGAGCGCGTGGCGCAGGATTACCCCAACATCCAATTGGATATTTTCACCGGGGATCTGGAGGACGGCGTCTCCATCGTTCGTTCCCACATCCGGGAGGACTACGACTGCATCATCTCCCGCGGCGGCACCGCACAACTGATCCGGACCAGCACCGATATCGATATCCCTGTGGTGGAGATCCCCCTCTCGGTCTACGACATGCTCCGGTCCATGCGCCTGGCGGAAAATTACACCAGGGAGTATGCCATCGTCGGCTTCCCCAGTATCACCAAGGTCGCGCACGTCCTATGTAGCCTGCTCGGGAAGCAGGTCGGGATCCACACCGTACAGGACGCGGATGAGACCCAGGCCCTGCTGGTCCGACTGCAAAGAGACAACTGCCGCACCATCATTGGAGACATGGTCACCCACGCCATCGCACAGAACATGGGGATGAACGCCTTTCTGATCACCTCGGGGCCGGAGAGTCTTCACGAGGCCATTGACCAGGCCATCACCATCAGTGCCGGGTCCCGCCGCCTGCGCCAGGAAAATCTGTTTTACCGGCATATGTTGCGCGGGCAGAGGGAAAACTTCATCGCCATGGACGAGGGAGGCGCCGTCTTTCTTGCTGACCCCAACGAGTTGCGTTCGGACTTTCTGGAGGTGTTCCGCAACAAATTGCCCGCTATCCCACCCCACGGGGTGCTGAAGAGTTATCACGATTTCAACGGACGTCTCTTTGATATATCGGCCCAGTGGCTCCATATGGGATCCAAACAGTACGCCCTCTTTCAGTACCACGTCACCCGCATCCCTTACCACAACAAGAGACACGGCATCTATTTTTACAACCGGCAGGAGTGTGAATATCTGTTTCACAGCAGTCTCTACTCCATCAGCGGCGTATTGGGGGAACTGGACACCACTGTACAGTCCGTGGCCATCACCCGGCAACCCGTGGTCGTCCTGGGGGAGCCCGGCACAGACAAGGACCAGATCGCAAGGCTCCTGTATCTGCGCAGTAAGCTCTGCACCAACACCTTTGTGGTGGTGGACTGCGCCTCGCCGGTAGACAAGATCTGGGATTTCCTCCTGAACCACCACAACTCCCCTCTCAATGACATTGACAACACCATCTACTTTCGGTGCTTCGATCAGCTTTCCGCCGGACAGGCCGACGAGCTTCTCGCCTTTCTGCAGATGTCGGACATCGATACCCGGCAACGGCTTATTTTTTCCTGTAGCTATGCGGCGGAAGAAACCGCCTCTCCCCGCCTTCTTCAGGCGCTTCAGCAGGTCGGGGCCTTTCTGCTCACACTCCCGCCGCTCCGCTACCGCGCGGATGAGATTGTCTCCCTGGCCAGCCTGTATCTGGGCCGGCTGAATCTGGAGCTGGGCAAGCAGATCTCCGGCTTTGACAGCGATGCTCTACAACAGCTCCGCCGTTTTTCGTGGCCCGGAAACTACACCCAGTTTCAGCGCATCCTCCGCGAGCTGGCCACTTTGAGCGACTCCTACTATATCCACAGCAACGCGGTGGCCGAGATCCTAAATCGTGAGCGGGGCATCACCACCTCCCGTAGTCTCACCCCCTATTCATTTGGTGCGGAGCAGACCCTAGATGAGATCATCCACCTGGCCATCGGCCACGCTCTGGCCGCCCACGGTGGCAACCAGACCGCCGCCGCCCGGCAACTGGGGATCAGCCGCTCCACTCTCTGGCGCTACACCAGGGACAGTGGCTCTGGACATTGACAGCCGCGCCCCTCAAAGTCAGACAGGGCCCCAATCAGCTGACCTGATCGGGGCCCTGTCTGTGTACCCCTGTGGGACAGATCTTCCCGCATAGGGCCTCCTCCCCACGCATAGGGTCTGAGGGAGGTGTTCCGATGCAAAAGCCATCCCTCTATGTGACAGAGCGGCGGCGGGCCGGTGAGGTAGCATCTGTCCGCTCCGCCATCCAGCAGGCAGTCTCTGCCTGGCTGGCGAAGGTACTTCTCCCGTGAGCCCGCCCCGCCCTATCCGGGCGGGCTCCCATATTTTCTAAGGAGGTGTCGTACGATCCTTTGCGCCATCTACGCCCGGTTGAGCAAAGAGGATGCAGACCGGGGCAACACCGAGTCTGAGAGCATCCAGAACCAGAAGTCCCTCCTGGTCCACTACGCGGTGGAGCGGGGGTGGGACATCTATCAAATTTACTGTGACGAGGACTACTCCGGCACTGACAGCCTGCGGCCGGACTTCAACCGGATGATCGAAGCGGCCAGGGCGAAGAAGTTCCAGATCGTCCTGTGTAAGAGCCAGTCCCGGTTCACCCGGGACATGGAACTGGTGGAGAAGTACATCCACGGTCTGTTCCCTATCTGGGGCATCCGATTCATCGCTGTGGCCGACAACGCAGACACCGAGGTCCGAGGTAACAAAAAGGCCCGGCAGATCAACGGTCTGGTCAACGAGTGGTATTTGGAGGACCTGTCCGAGAACATCCGTGCGGTCTTTGATCTGAAGCGGCGTCAGGGGCAGTACATCGGTAGCTCCCCCCTCTACGGCTATCAGCGGGATCCTCTGGACCGCCACCACCTGATTCCAGATCCGGAGGCGGCAGAGGTTGTCCGACAGATCTTCCAGTGGTCTCTGGAGGGCCGCGGTAAGCAGGAGATCGCCAGAGTGCTCAACGACCGGGGAATTCCCAATCCCACCCGCTATAAGGCCGAGCGCGACCAGTTCAGCGGCCACCCGGCGGCTGACAGCCGCGGTCTGTGGAACAAAACCACAGTCTGGCGCATCCTGCACAACGAGATGTACACCGGCGTGATGGTCCAGGGCCGGCGGAAAAAGGCGAGCTACAAGTCCAAAGTACTGATCAGCCTTCCGGAGGAACAGTGGTTTCGGGTGGAGGGCACCCACGAGGCCATCGTTGGCCGGTCACTCTTTGAACAGGTCCAGCGGGGACTGCAACTCCGCTCCAAAACCGACGGTGCTGGAGAGGCCCATCTGCTGTCCGGTCTAGTCAAGTGCATGGACTGCGGTAGCACTATGAGCAAGACCACCAACTGCCAACCGGGGAGAGCCAGAGTGTCCTATCTCCGCTGTAAGCTGTATGCTGACAGTGGAAAAAACAAGCTCTGCACCCGGCACTCCATCCGCCTGGACCAGCTGATCGAGCTGGTGTCTGAGCGAATCCGTCATTATGTCCAAAACTACTACCGGCTGGAAGAGCTTGTCCTCACTCCGCCACCGGATACCTACAGAAAGGCTCTGGAGCGGGAACAGAGCGCCCTGACTACCCAACTGGAGGCGCGGAGCAGGGCGCTGAAAAGTCTGTATCTGGACAAGGTTTCCGGTGTCCTTGGCCTGGAGCAGTTTGCGGAGCTGAACCGGGACTTTCTGCTGGAAAAGAGTCGGTTGGAACAACGGTTGGACCAGGTCGGCCGGGAGCTGGGAGCAAGTGCGAAGCCACCAGACCGGGCCGTCCTCGCAGATCGGGCCAGAGCGTTGTTGAGGTTGGAGACCATCCCCCGAGAGCTGGTGACCGCCCTCATCGAAAAGATTGAGATTGGGGAAAAGGATCGGGAGACCGGCAGACAGGAGATCCGGATCATCTGGAAATTTTGATGGGCTGTCCCTCCCTTTTCTGGAAAAAAGTGTCTTTTAGTTGCTCACTCCCACGTGATAGAGCCCAAATACCCCGGGGCGGTGGAGCGGTATGTGAACATGGGGGACTGCTATGACACCCGGGCCCTCTCCGCCCTCCGGCAGGAGATCATGGCCTGTATGTCCGGGTACAAGGGGTGCTACCAGCGGGCCTACCGCTGTCTGAGCGCCGCGTCGGAGATCGCCGAGGACCAGCGGGCCGTCCTGTTGAGCGACGGTCTGTCCCAGAAGCTGGCCAAGCGGGCCCACGGCATCCTGGCACGGGAGCTCCCCAGGCAGAAGACGGACCGGACCGGGCTGGTCAAACAGCGCTTTCTGGGCGCCGTCACCCATCTGGGACCGGTGTGCCTGTTCGACACCGCCCTGGCCCAGTGCGACCGGGTCTACGCCCTGTCGGACAACTGCGGCCTGGCCCACGAGGTCCTGGTCCACCTGCTGGCCGGGGCGGTGGCCCGGGGATACGACACTGTAGCCTGCCCCGACCCCATGGCCCCCGACCGACTGGCCCACCTGCTGGTGCCCCAGCGGCGGCTGGCCTTCCTCACCTCCACCGGAGCCCTCCCCTTCCCCGGCCACCCCTACCGCCGGATCCGCCTGGACGCGGCCGCCGGCAACGAGGTCCTCCGCCGCAACCGCCCCAGGCTCCGCTTTGCCCGCAAGGTGGCCGCCGCCCTGTCCGAAGAGGCGGTGGCCTCTCTGGCCCAGGCAAAGGCCATGCACGACGACCTGGAGGCCATCTACCACCCCCACGTGGACTTCGCCCTGGTGGACCGGATGGCCCAGGCCCTCGGGGATGAGATCTTCTCCCTCCCCTGACCTCCCGCTCCGGTAAAAAAATGCCGTGGAGAGCGCGACCCGCTCTCCACGGCATTCTCTTATTTCTCTTCCTGGGAGCCAGTGTCCTCTCCCGGTCCCTCCTGGCGGGCGGGCTCCTCCTGCGGCTGTCCCTGCTCCCCCTCCGGAGACTCCCCGTCCCGGGCAGGCTTCTCCTGCTCCGGCTCCCCGCCGCTCTCCTCCGGAGGCGCGGGGGGCTTGATCTCCTCGCTGACCATGTGGATATTCTTGGCGGGCGGCTCGATGTCGCCGGGGAGGGGCCTGGCCTTGCTCCTGGTGGAGGCGTAGGCCTCCTCCACCAGGGCGGGGTCCCGCCCCTCGATGATGGCCACCATCTCGCCGCCGGTGATGGTCTCCTTGTCCAGCAGATAGGCCACCACCTTGTGCATGTCCTCCAGGTTCTCCTGGATGACCTTCACCGCGTCCTCGTAGCACACGTCCAGGATGGCCTTCACCGCCTTGTCCATGACGGCGGCGGTGTCCTGGGCGCAGTCCAGGCCGTAGCCCCCGTCCAGATACTGGCTCCGGACCGAACCCAGGGCCATCATGCCGAACTCCTCGCTCATGCCGAACATGGCCACCATGTTCCGGGCGATGTTGGTGGCCTCCTGGATGTCCTGGGAGGCGCCGTTGGTCATGGTGTTCATCACCACCTGCTCGGCCGCCCGGCCGCCCATGGAGACGGCGATCTTGGCCATGAGCTCCTCCTTGGTGCGCAGGTTGGTCTTGTCCTCCTCGGGCATGAGCAGGGTGTAGCCCAGGGAGCCCTCGGTGTGGGGGACGATGGTGATCTTCTGCACCGGCTCGGCGTTCTTCTGCTTGTAGGCCACCATGGCGTGGCCCACCTCGTGGTAGGCCACCAGCTTGCGCTCGAACTGGGTGAGGACGGAATTTTTCTTCTCACTGCCGGCGATGACGAATTCGAAGGAGGCCAGCAGGTCCTCCTGGGTGACCAGTCTCCGGCCGTGGCGCACCGCCCGGAGGGCGGCCTCGTTGACCAGGTTGGCCAGGTCGGCACCCACGGTGCCGGCGGTGGCCAGGGCGATCTTCTTCAGGTCCACATCCTCGGCCAGCTTGATCTTCCGGGTGTGCACCTGCAGGGTGGCCAGACGGCCAGCCAGGTTGGGCCGGTCGATGGTGATGCGGCGGTCGAACCGGCCGGGGCGGAGCAGGGCCTTGTCCAGCACCTCAGGCCGGTTGGTGGCCCCCAGGACGATGACGCCCTTGCCCGGGTCGAAGCCGTCCAGCTCGGCCAGCAACTGGTTCAGGGTCTGCTCCCGCTCGTCGTTGCCCCCCATGCGGTTGTCCCGGGACTTGCCGATGGTGTCGATCTCGTCGATGAAGATGATGCAGGGGGCCATCTTGCTGGCCTCCTTGAACAGATCCCGGACCCGGCTGGCGCCCACGCCCACGAACATCTCCACGAAGTCAGAGCCGCTGATGGAGAAGAAGGGGACGCCGGCCTCGCCGGCCACCGCCTTGGCCAGCAGGGTCTTGCCGGTGCCCGGCGGGCCCACCAGCAGGGCGCCCTTGGGCAACTTGGCACCGATCTCGGTATACTTCTGGGGGTTGTGCAGAATATCAATGATCTCCTGAAGAGACTCCTTGGCCTCGTCCTGACCGGCCACGTCCCGGAAGGTGACGCCGGTCTTCTTCTCCACATACACCTTGGCATT
>CALWVW010000038.1 GCA_944385075.1 uncultured Oscillospiraceae bacterium
CCCCATGGCCCCCGACCGGGGCCACATCCACCACCGGCTCATCGACATGGGCTTCTCCCAGAAGCAGGCGGTGGCCACCCTCTATGTGATCTCCGCCATTCTGGGCCTGTCCGCCGTGGTGCTCACCACCATCGGGGTGCTCCGGGCCATGCTCTTCCTGCTGGCCCTGTGTCTGGCGGGCGGGGTGGCGGCCAAAATCTTTCTCAGCCACAACGCCCCCCTGCCGCCGGGGGGCAGTGGTAACGCCCACAGGCGGCCCGCCGCCGGAAAGCGGCAGATCCGCCGGCCCGCCGGAGGGCGGGCCTCCGGACGGGACCGCCGCCAGGAGCGCCGCCCGGAGCGGACCCAGATCGCCGGCAACGACAACTTCTTCGGGGAGGAGGACCGATCGGAAAAATGAGCGCTATCCGTGTCATGACCGTCTTCGGCACCCGGCCGGAGGCCATCAAAATGGCCCCTCTGGCCCTGGAGCTCTCTCGCCGCCCGGAGTTCGAGGCTCTGTGCTGTGTCACCGCCCAGCACCGGGAGATGCTGGACTCGGTGCTGGAGATTTTCCGCCTGAAGCCCGACTTCGACCTGAATATCATGGAGCCCCGGCAGACCCTGTCCTCCATCACCTCCAAGTGCCTGCTGGGCATCGAGGGGGTACTCCAGACCGCCCGGCCCGACCTGGTGCTGGTCCACGGGGACACCTCCACCACCTTTGCCGGGGCCCTGGCCTCCTTCTACCAGAAGATCCCCGTGGGCCACGTGGAGGCCGGCCTGCGCACCTATGACAAGTGGTCCCCCTTCCCCGAGGAGATGAACCGGAAGATGGTGGGGGCCATCGCCGACCTGCACTTCTGCCCCACCCGGGCCAACCGGGACAACCTGGCCCGGGAGAACATCACCTCCGGGGTCTTCCTCACGGGCAATACCGTCATTGACGCCCTCCAGACAACGGTTGTCAAGGATTTTACCTTTGCGGAGGATATTCTCAATCATCTTGATTATGTCAACCAGAAAGTAGTGCTGGTCACCTGCCACCGCCGGGAGAACTACGGCCGGCCCATGGAGCAGATCATGACCGCCCTGCGCCGCATCGCCGACGCCTTTCCCCAGGTGGAGCTGGTCTATCCCGTCCACCTGTCCCCGGTGGTCCAGGAGGTGGCCCACAAGTATCTGGACGGCCACCCCCGCATCCACCTGATCGCCCCCCTGTCGGTGGACGAGATGCACAACCTGATGGCCCGGTGCTATCTGGTGATGACCGACTCCGGCGGACTGCAGGAGGAGGCCCCCGCCCTGGGCAAGCCGGTGCTTGTCCTGCGGCGGGAGACCGAGCGGCCCGAGGCCGTCCGGGCGGGCACCGTCCGGCTGGCAGGGGTGGAGAACGAGGCCATCTTCTCCCTGGCCCGGGAGCTCCTCACCGACCGGGACGCCTACGCCGCCATGGCCCACGCGGTCAACCCCTATGGGGACGGCCACGCCTGCCGCCGCATCGCCGACGCCATCGCCTGGCACTTCGGGGCACGGAGCGAGCCCCCGGAGGAGTTCTCCGGCTCCTGAACACAAGACTCCGCTGGGCCCGTCCGGCCCGGCCTCCCACCCGGTTGACGGAGGTGATCCCTTGGACTCGAAAAACCGGCTCTTTATCGTCATCGCGGTCATTGTCATCATCGTGGGCGCCATGTTCACCAGCTTCGGCCGCAACCTGTTCATCCTGAACACCCCGGAGGTCATCCTCCCCAGCTCCAGCGCCCAGAGCGGGGTGTCCTCCGGCGACCCGGACGGGAGCGACGCCCTGTTCCGCCCGGTGGAGGTCACCCCGGACACGGTGTCCGGGGTGGTGGCCACCCTGGCCCGGCCCACCAGCTACTACCAGGAGCTGGCGGTGGAGACCTTCTGGGCGGAGGGCGCCTCCTCCACCCAGGTCCAGGTCTGGGTGGACGGCGGCTGGTCCCACAGCCGGCAGGCCCTCCCCTCCGGGGTCATCCGCCACGATCTGGTGGGGGACGGCACCCTCTACTACTGGTACGAGGGCTCCCGGCAGTTCGAGATCGCCCCGGCGGACGAGCGCTCCTTCGATCTGGCCCAGCACATCCCCACCTATGAGACGGTGGTCCAGCTGGAGCCGGAGCAGATTGCCGACGCGGGGTATGAGATCTACGGGGAGACCCCCTGCATCTATGTGGAGGTGGCCGGGGAGGACGGCCCCACCGAGCGCTACTGGGTCAGCGTGGACAGCGGCCTTCTGGTGGCCGCCGAGCGCCGGGAGGGGGACACCCTGGTCTATCGCATGACCACCCCCGTCCCGCTCCAGACCCCCTGTCCCGCGGACGGGGAGTTCTCCCTGCCCGACGGCACCCTCCTCCACGCTTTGGAGGGCTAACCCTTAGCCCTCCGCCGGGTCCCCCAGGCCCAGCAGGAGCACCAGCCCCAGGGCGATGACCAGATCCAGGTCGTCCCCCTCCACCAGTAAGTACAGGACGATGAGCAACAGCAACACGTCCCCGCTGTCCAGCCCCTCCAGATGGAGGGCCCGCCACAGCCCGGACAGTCCGCCCCCCTGGCCCCCGGACAGAAGGGCCCCCAGGCCCTCCCGCCCCGCCAGGAAATCGGGCAGGCGGAAGCCGGCGTTTCCCCCCGGCCGGGCGGCAGGCCGTCCCACCGGGGTATAGGCGGTGTCCTCCGGGAGATATCGGTTATACATGGTCCGCCCCCTCCTTTCCCCCCAGCACCCCGATGGCTATCCGGATCATCCGGGTCATCCGGGCCAGCTGGAGCGCCCGGTCCAGCCGGGGCCGCCGCTCCTCCCGCAGGAAGGGGCGCAGGGCGTTCAACAGGGCGGCGTTCCGGTCGTCAGTGCTATGTACCTGCCGGAGGATCTCCAGGCCCGCCTGGACCATCCGGGGGTCCACCTCCCCCAGCAGTTGGGACAGGTCGGGGGGCGGCGGAGCCGCGGGCTCCCGCCCCTCCGGTTGCTTTTCTTCGGGGGGCTCCGGCGGCGGCGCCTCCCCCTTCTGTTCCCCGGACAGGGAGCGGGCCAGGGCCATGATCTGGTCCATGGCCCGCTGGTCGCCCAGAATGGACTGGAGCTTCTCCTCAAAGTCCCCCACGGTACGCGCCCCCTCTCCCCTGTCCGGCCGTTCTCACTCCAGGCCGGCCTGTCTGGCCTGGTTTTCGATGCGCTCCACCAGCTCGGCCCCCTCCCGGGTGCGCATCAGCCGCTCCATCACGGCCATCAGCTGGCCGGGCTCCCCGGCGGCGGCGGCCTGGGCCGCCTGCCGGACCTCCTGGCCCTGTTGTTGCAACAGGGCCATCAGCTGTTTGGCGTCGCTGGACTGGGCCAGCCGGGCCACGGCCTGCCGGTTTTTCGCCAGCTCCGCCGCCGCCCGCTCCAGCTGTCCCTGTTCCCTGACGGGATCGCCCATGGTTCATCCCCCCTCCCTTGGTTCATACCAGTATATGCGCCCCGACGGCGAGGTGACACAGATGAAGGTACTGATTTTTTCCGACTCCCACCGCTCCCTGTCCGGGATGTACCGGGCCATCGACCGGCACCAGCCCCAGCAGATCATCCACCTGGGAGATCTGGAGGAGGACGCCCTGGAGGTGGCCCGGGCCTATCCCATGCTCCCCTTCTGCACCGTCCCCGGCAACTGCGACGGCTGGACCACCGCCCCCCTGGTCAAGCGGATCACCCTGGAGGGGCACCCCATCCTGCTGTCCCACGGGCACCTGTGGGGGGTCAAGAGCGGCTACGGCCGCGCCATGGCCGAGGCCCGGAACGCCGGGGCGGAGCTCCTCCTCTTCGGCCACACCCACCACTCCCTCTGCCAGCAGTTGCCCGACGGGCTGTGGATGCTCAACCCGGGGGCCAGCCGCTCCAGCTACGGGCTGGTCCTGCTGGAGGGCGGCGCCATCCACTGCTCCGTCTGTCCCCAGGAATAAAATGAATTTTTCCCAAGGAGGTGAGGCCCCGTGAAAAAATTGCTCTATATCCTCTTCCACCGGTCGGTGTTCGTGGGGCTGGCCCTGCTGGCCCAGATCGTCACCCTTGCGGTGATGGTACTCACCTTCTCGGAGTATATGGAGACCTTCTACTGGTGCTGTATCGCCCTGAGCGTCGTCGTGGCCTTCCTCATTCTGGGGAGCCGGATGGAGCCCGGCTATAAGATCGCCTGGCTCATCCTGATCCTCCCCTTCCCCGTCTTCGGGGGCATCTTCTATCTGCTGGTGGGGGGCGGCACCGTCCCCAAGCGCACCAAGCGGCGGATGAAGGGCATGGTGGAGAAGTCCGACCGCGCCCTGCGGGGGGATTTCAAGGCCGACGACCTGCTCCCCCTGGGGGAGGACGCCGCCGGGCAGGCCCGCTATCTGGAGAACTTTGCCCACTGCCCCGCCTACACCAACACGGAGACCGAGTACTTCCCCCTGGGGGACAAGGTCTTCCCCCGGATGCTGGAGGAGCTGAAAAAGGCGGAGAAGTACATCTTCCTGGAGTACTTCATCCTGCAACCCGGCGTCTTCTGGGACAGCATCCTGGCCATTCTGGAGGAGAAGGCCGCCCAGGGGGTAGAGGTCCGGGTCATCTACGACGACATGGGCTGTATGTTCTCCCTCCCCCGGGAGTACAACGAGTACCTGATCTCCAAGGGCATCCAGTGCCGGGTGTTCAACCGCTTTCTGCCGGTCATGTCTCTGCGGCTCAACAACCGGGACCACCGGAAGTTCCTGATCGTGGACGGGAAGGTGGGCTTCACCGGGGGCATCAACCTGGCCGACGAGTATATCAATGTGAAGGAGCGCTTCGGCCACTGGAAGGACAGCGCCATCCTGCTGGAGGGGGACGCAGTGTGGTCCATGACCGTCATGTTCCTGTCCATGTGGGACCAAATCTGCGGCTGGAACGAGGATTTTGACCAGTTCCGTCCCCCCGCCGCTTCCGTCCGCCCCTGGACGGGCTATGTCCAGCCCTATACCGACACCCCCCTGGACCGGGAGGCGGTGGGCCAGTCGGTCTATCTGAACATGATCTCCAAGGCCAAGAAGTTCATCTACATCACCACCCCCTACCTGGTGGTGGATGTGGCCACCAACACCGCCCTGTGCAACGCGGCCAAGTCGGGGGTGGACGTGCGCATCATCACCCCCCACATCCCGGACAAGCGCTATGTGTTCGAGGTCACCCGGGCCCACTACCCCCCTCTTCTGGAGGCGGGGGTCAAGATCTACGAGTACACCCCCGGCTTCATCCACGCCAAGAACTTTGTGGTGGACGACCGGTTCGCCACCGTGGGCACCGTCAATCTGGACTACCGGAGCCTGTTCCTCCACTTCGAGGACGGCGTCTGGCTGTGCGAGGCCCCCTGCATCCGGGAGATCCGGGGGGACTTTGAGCGGACTCTCCAGCTGTGCGAGCCCGTCTCCCTGCGCCGCTCCAAGCACCTGAACCTTCTGCTCCAGCTCTACCGGAACATCCTGCGGGTCTTCGCCCCCCTGATGTAGCGGTAAGACGAGCGGGCCGCCCGATGGGCGGCCCGCTCGCTGTTCTGTTGGGGCTCTCCGGGTCAGCGGCAACAGCTCTGGCTGGCACTGCTGGTGGTGGTGATGGTGTTGGGCGGGAAGAACTCGTTCACCGGGAACTGGACCTGGCGGAAGAGCTCGCAGGGGTCCGCCTGCCGGCAGTCGTCGCCGTCGTTACAGTTGCACTCCTTGGTGGGGATGCAGTAGTCGTAGGCGGGGATGAGCAACTGGGTGTCCCGCTCCATGCGGATGATGGAGAACTGCCCCAGGGTCACAAAGGCCCGGTGGATGTCCCCGCTCATCACCAGCTCCTCGCCGAAGCAGTCGGCCACCGCCGCCGGGATGTCGAAGCAGGTGCAGTCGCAGGGGCGGCACTCGCACACATCCACCAGCTTCATGTTGAGGATCAGCGGGTCCACCGCCTCCACCACCGCGGTGGGCAGGCTCTGCTGGGGGACGCACTGGGTCTCGTTGCCGCTCTCCTCCGAGGAGAACACCTTGGCGCCGCTCTCGCTCCCGAAGAGGATGGCCCGCTTGCTGAAGACGGCCAGGCCGCAGACCTCCACCGGGCGGGCGGCCCCGAGGAAGGCGTCGGCGGTGATGCGGTAGAAATACCGCACATCCACGGTGTAAAACCCCCGGTTGAAGGTGACCGGCTCCACATCGATGTACGCGCGCAACAACTCCGCGTTTTTGGCCTTGATGGACTGGGCCCGGTCGATGACGTCCTGGGAGCACCGGGTGGGATAGACTCTCAGATCCTCGACGCAGTCCTGGTCCCGGCAGGAGTCAAAGATCTTTTTCGTGTGTATGCACACGGCCTCCCGGATACTGCGGTCGTCGCAGACGGGGCCGGGCACGACCTTTTCTGGCATATGGTTCCCTCCTAGATTTGGATGACCGCGGGCGGCGGCCCGCCCGTGATGGCCGCGGGCGGACCGCCGCCCGCGGGGAGTTTGCTTCCATCCCATCTTATGTGTCCCCGGTTTTTTTGTGCGGGGCCGGGGGGAGCGGGCCGGTTGGACTTGCTCTTTCCCGGTTTTCCCGCTATAATAGATGCAGTTCCTGCCAGCCCACGGGCGGTCCCGCCCACCGGAAAGGAGTCAGCGCCATGGCAATCGGATTTATTCAGGACGATCTGGACCTGAAGCTCCTGGTCCTCTATATCATGTCCCGGGCGGCCGGGCCCATCACCTTCCTGCAACTTCTGGAGCTGGCCCTGTGCGACGCGGGGGTGGACTACTTCTCCCTGACCCAGGCGGTGGACCACATGGTGGCCACCGGCCAGCTGGAGAAGGAGGGGGACCGCTACTCTATCACCGACCGGGGCCGGCGCAACAGCCAGATCTGTGAGAGCAGTCTGCCCCTCTCCGTCCGGCTCCACTGTGACGAGAATCTGATCAAGGTCAACCAGGCCCTGCGGGAGGCCGCCCAGGTCCAGGCCCACGTGGACCCCAACGGGGACGGCACCGCCACCCTCCGGCTGGGGCTGGACGACGAGAGCGCCCCCCTCTTCCGGCTGGAGCTGTTGGCCCCCACCCCGGAGCAGGCCGAGGTCTGGGCCCGGAGCTACCGGACCGACCCCTCCGCCCTCTATCTGGGCCTCACCCAGCTGTTGAACCAAATTTCCCAAAAGGAGGAACCTACCCATGAGAAGAAGTGACCGCCAGCAGGACCGGGCCTTCGCCCTGGCCCTCATGGACCGCTGTACCCACGGAGTCATGGCCATCCACACCGGCGAGGATATGCCCTACTGCCTCCCCCTCACCTTTGTCCGGGTGGGGGACGACCTCTACTTCCACTGCGCCCGCCAGGGCCGCAAGGTGGAGCTGTTGCGCCGGGACCCCCGGGTGTGCGTCACCTTTGTGGGGGACGACCGCCCCTTCTTTTCCGACTCCCCCGCATCCTATTCCACCTACTTCCAGTCCGCTATCGTCACCGGCACCGCCACCGAGGTCATCGATGACCGGGAGAAGACGGCCGCCCTGCTGGCCCTTTGCCAGAAGGTGACCCCCGACCACGTGGGGGGCGGAAAATTCGAGGAGGCCATCGGCCGGAGCCTGTCTGTCACCGCCGTCTGGAAGATCCGGATGGAGCAGGTCACCGGCAAGGCCAAGCTGGAGAAGCCCAGGGGCTGACTCACTCTGCTGACAGCAAAAGGGCGGGTGCGAAACCAAGGTTTCGCACCCGCCCTTTTTCTCGATCATACCGCCTCATTTGGTATCTCCGCCGTCCGCCTCCGCCGGGACCACCGGTCCGGTTTTGCCCAGATAGGCGGCCGTCTCCTCCGGCAGGCGCCGCCGTCGCAGGTTGTGGCGCACGATCCGGCTGACCGCGCTGTAGAACATGGCAAACACGGGTACCCCCAGCACCATCCCCGCAAAGCCGAACAGCCCGCCGAACAGCAGGATGGAGAACAGCACCCAGAAGGAGTCCAGTCCGGTGGAGTCCCCCAGGATCTTGGGGCCCAGGATGTTGCCGTCAAACTGCTGGAGGGCCAGGATAAAGAGGGCGAAGTAGAGGCTCTGGAGGGGGTCGATGATGAAGATCAACAAGATGCAGGGGATGGCCCCGATAAAGGGCCCGAAGAAGGGGATCACATTGGTGACACCCACGATGGTGGACAGCAGGGCCGGATAGGGGAAGTGGAACAGGTTGCAACAGGCCAGACAGATGATCCCGATGATGAGGGAGTCCACGATCTTCCCATTGATGAAGCCGCTCATGATCCGGTAGGCGTTCCTGGCCTCCCGCACCACCTGGTCGGCGTGGTCGGGCCGCATCAGGCTATAGACGATCTTCTTGCTCTGGGCGGCGAATTTCTCCTTCCGGGCCAGCACATAGACCGAGACGATGATGGCGATGAGCACGTCCTTCAACAGCATCAGCGCCGCCACCACCACCGTGGACACCCCGCTCACCACCCCGGTCACATTGGACAGCAGGTCCGAGCGGAGCCACTCCAGGGCGGTGGTCACCGACTCCAGGTTGGGCAGGATATCCGAGTTCAGCCACTGCTCCAGGGAGACGGCGGCCGACCCGTAGACGGACAGCACCGCCGCCTGGATCTCCGGGTTGTCCTCCAGGAAGGTCCGGAGCCAGCTCTGGAAATCGGTGATATAGTCGGGGATGGCGGTCACCAGGTCCACGATGCTCTGCCACACCTGGGGGATCACCATGGCCAGCAACAGGTAGATGAGCAGGCCGGCCAACAGCAGACTGCAGACGATGGCCGCCAGATTCACCAGCCCCCGCACCCGGCGGGAGCTCTGCCACCCCGCGGGGAGGCGCCTGCTGAAAATGGCCAGGGCCCGGCGGTGGATGGGCACCAGCAGAAAGGCCAGCACCATCCCCATGAAAATGGGCCGCAGGATGCCGGCGATCCGCCCGAAAAAGCCCAGAATGGTGGACAGGTGGAACAGGGCGAAAAACAGGAGCAACGCCCCCGCCAGCACGCAGAAGGCGGTCAGGCCCATGGCCAGATAGGGTCTGCGCGGGTCACGGTCCACGGTCTGACACCTCCTCTCCTCTCTCCGTGTCCGCCCATCACACCTTCAGCTCGGTGTCCTCCTGCCCCAGCGCCCCGGCGTACTTGGCCAGGACGGGCTCCACGTCCTCCTTCAGGAACTCCTCCACCTGCTGGGGACAGCGGCCGATATAGCGACTGGGCTCCAGATGGGCGGACAGCTCCTCCTTCGTCATGCCGAAGGCCGGGTCGGCGGCCATCAGGTCGATCAGGTCGTTGGGCTTGCCCTCCTCCTTCACGTGGTAGCCCGCCTCCTGGGACAGCACCCGGATGCGCTCGTGGAGCTCCTGCCGGTCGCCCCCCCGCTTCACCGCGTCCATCATGATGTTCTCGCTGGCCATGAAGGGGAGCTCCTCCAGCACGTGGCGCTCGATGACCTTGGGGTGGACCACCAGGCCGGAGGCCACGTTCAGGTAGATGTTCAAAATGGCGTCCACCGCCAGGAAGGCCTCGGGCACCGACAGCCGCTTGTTGGCCGAGTCGTCCAGGGTGCGCTCGAACCACTGGGTGGCGGCGGTCATGGCCGGGTTGCCCACGTCCACCATCACATAGCGGGCCAGGGCGCAGATGCGCTCGCACCGCATGGGGTTGCGCTTATAGGGCATGGCGGAGGACCCGATCTGGTTGGCCTCGAAGGGCTCCTCCACCTCCTTCAGGTGGCAGAGCAGGCGCATATCGGTGGCAAATTTGCTGGCGCTCTGGGCGATGCCCGCCAGGGTGGACACCACGTTGTAGTCCAGCTTCCGGGAGTAGGTCTGCCCGCTCACCGGGACGCAGGCGGGGATACCCATCTCCCGGGCGATCTTCCGCTCCAGCTCCTTGACCTTCTCCTGGTCCCCCTCGAACAGCTCCAGGAAGGAGGCCTGGGTGCCGGTGGTCCCCTTGGAGCCCAACAGCTTCAGGGTGGAGATCCGGTACTCCACCTCCTCCAGGTCCATGAGGAGCTCATTCATCCAGAGGGTGGCCCGCTTGCCCACGGTGACCAGCTGAGCGGCCTGGAAGTGGGTGAAGCCCAGAGTGGGCAGATCCTTGTACTTCCGGGCGAATTGGGCCAGCCGGTCCAGCACCCGGACCAGCTTGTCCCGGATCAGGAGCAGGCCCTCCCGCATGAGGATGATATCGGTGTTGTCCCCCACATAGCAACTGGTGGCCCCCAGGTGGATGATGGGCATGGCCTTGGGGCACAGCTCCCCGTAGGTGTGGACGTGGGCCATCACGTCGTGGCGGAGCTTTTTCTCCCACTGGGCGGCCCGCTGGTAGTCAATGTCGTTGATGTGGGCCTCCAGCTCGTCCACCTGCTCCTGGGTGACGGGCAGGCCCAGCTCCATCTCCGCCCGGGCCAGGGCCACCCACAGCTTCCGCCAGGTGGTGAACTTCTTGTCCGCGGAGAAGATGGCCTGCATCTCATCGCTGGCGTAGCGGGAGGAGAGGGGGCTCTCATATCGGTTGGTAGACATATCCATCGACCTCTTTCTTTTGGCCGGACCGCGTCCGCCGCGTCCGGCCCTTTTGTTTCATTATATCGTATTTTCCGGCGCTTTTCCACCCCCGGACGGAAAATTTCTCCGCCCCGCCCCGGGGGATGAAAAAGCCGGAGCGCGGGCGCGCTCCGGCTCTGGGTACGGAAGGGATCTTCCCTTACACCGTCTCCCCCTTCAGGAACTTCTCCAGACGGTTCAGGCCCTCCTTGATGTTCTCGATGGAGGTGGCGTAGGACCAGCGGACAAAGTTGGGGGCGCCGAAGCCGGTGCCGGGCACCACGGCCACCTTCCCGTACTTCAGGAACAGGTTGCCGAAGTCGTCCGCGTCCCGGATCACGGTGCCGTGGAACTCCTTGCCCACCAGCTTCTCGATGTTCATCATCACATAGAAGGCGCCGTGGGGCTGGATACAGCTGACCCCCTCGATCTGGTTCATCCGCTCCACCATATAGTTGCGGCGGCGCTCAAAGGCCTGGCGCATGGTGTCCACCAGCTCCTGGGAGGCGGAGTAGGCCACGGCGGCGGCCTTCTGGGAGATGGTACAGGGGGAGCCGGTGCAGTGGCTCAGATAGTTGCTGATGATCTTGGCCACCTGGGGGTTGGCGGCCACATAGCCGATCCGCCAGCCGGTCATGGCGTAGGACTTGGACACCCCGTTGATGAGCAGGGTGCGCTCCTTGATCTCGGGGCTGAGGGTGGGCAGGCTGACGAACTCCTCCCCGTCGTACACCAGGTTGCAGTAGATCTCGTCGGAGATCACATAGATGTCCTTCTCCACACAGACCCGGGCGATCTCCTCCAGCTCCTTCCGGCTGTACATCATGCCGGTGGGGTTGGAGGGGTTATTGAGGATCATGCACTTGGTCTTGGGGGTGATGGCGGCGGCCAGCTTCTGGGCGGTGATCTTGAAGTGCTCCTGCTCGGTGGTGTCAATGACCACGGGCACACCGCCCACCATGCGGATGAGCTCGATATAGCTGACCCAGTAGGGGGCGGGCAGGATGACCTCGTCCCCGGGGTTGACCAGGGCCCGCAGGGCCACATAGACACAGGTCTTGGCCCCGTTGGAGACGGCCACCTGGCTGGGCTCGTACTCCAGGCCCAGATCCTCCTTCATCCGCTGGCAGATGGCCTTCCGGAGCTCCAAAGTACCGGCGGAGGGGGTGTACTTGGTCTCGTTATGGTGGATGGCCTCGATCCCCGCCTCCTTGATGTGGTCGGGGGTGGCGAAGTCGGGCTCACCGGCGCCGAAGCCGATGACGTCCTGCCCCTCGGCCTTCATCTGCTTGAACATGGCGTCGATGGCCATGGTGGTCGAGGGCTGAACAGCCAGTGCCAGATTGGACAGCTCTTTCATACTCAGATTCCTCCATCTCAAAATTCGCCGGAGAGGCCCCGCCCCGGGGCGCACCGGGGGGCCGGCCTCCGGCGGTCTTTCGCGGGCCGCCCCAGGGGGACCGCCCGCTTTTTTCTCACAGCGTGACATATTATAAAACAGAACTTGCAAAAACGCAAGCGGACTTTTGCTGAAAAACCGAAAAAATGAATGGGAGAAACCGGGCAATATGCAAAATGAGGGGACGCCCGGCGGCGTCCCCTCGTTTTACAGTCTCCCCTCTCCCCGCTTACAGGGCCTCCCGGATGCGGCGGCCCATCTCCCGGGTGCCGATGGCGGTCTCCCCCGCCTTGGCGATATCGGGGGTGCGCCAGCCCTGGGCCAGGACGGCGTCCACCGCCTTTTCGATGACGGCGGCCTCGTCGGCCAGGTGGAAGGAGTACCGGAACATCATGGCCACCGACAGGATGGTGGCGATGGGGTTGGCCCTGTCCTGTCCGGCGATGTCGGGGGCGGAGCCGTGGATGGGCTCGTACAGGCCGGGGGCCGTGTCCCCGATGGAGGCGGAGGGCAACAGGCCGATGGAGCCGGTGATCATACTGGCCTCGTCGGACAGGATGTCCCCGAACATATTCTCGGTGACCACCACGTCGAACTGGCCCGGGTCCTTCACCAGTTGCATGGCGGCGTTGTCCACCAGTACGTCCTCGTACTGTACGTCGCCGTACTCCTCCGCCAGCCGGTGCATGACGGACCGCCACAGGCGGGAGGTCTCCAGCACGTTGGCCTTGTCCACGCTGGAAACCTTCTTCCGGCGGAGCCGGGCCAGCTCGAAGGCCCGGCGGCCGATGCGCTCGATCTCCTGCTCGGAGTAGGCCATCCGGTCGGCGGCCTCTTCCCCCCGGTCCTCGGTCTGGTAGCGCTCCTTTTTGCCGAAGTAGATGCCGCCGGTGAGCTCCCGGACCATCATCAGGTCGATGCCCCGCTCCGCTGTCTCCTTCTTCAGGGGGCAGGCGTCGGCCAGGGCGGGCCGCAGGGCGGCGGGGCGCAGGTTGGCATAGAGGCCCAGGTCCTTGCGGATGGACAGCAGGGCGGTCTCCGGCCGCTTCTCCGGGTCGGAGGCGTGGCCCCACTTGGGGCCGCCCACCGCCCCCAGCAGGACGGCGTCGCAGGACTTGCACTTCTCGGCGGTGCCGTCGGGGTAGGATTTGCCCACCGCGTCGATGGCACAGCCGCCCATGAGCACGTCTTCAAAGGTGAAGGTGTGGCCGAACTTCTCGCCCACGGCCTCCATGACCTGGACGGCCTCCCCCACCACCTCGGGGCCGATGCCGTCGCCCTTAATGAGCGCAATTTTGTAGTTCATTTCGCCACCCCCCGGGCCTTCAGGGAGTTGAGCAGGCCGCCGCTCTTGATGATGCCGTCGATGAACTCGGGGAAGGGGGCGGCCTGCCAGGTCTTGCCCTGGGTGGTATCGGTGATGACGCCGGTGGCGAAATCCACCTCCACCTGGTCCCCGGCCTGGATCTCCTGGGCGGCCTGGGGGCACTCCACGATGGGCAGGCCGATGTTGATGGCGTTGCGGTAGAAGATGCGGGCGAAGGATGGGGCGATGACGCACTTCACGCCGCAGGACTTGATGGCCAGGGGGGCGTGCTCCCGGCTGGAGCCGCACCCGAAGTTAGGGCCGGCCACGATGATGTCCCCCTCCTCCACGGTGGAGGCGAAGTTGGGGTCGATGTCCTCCATACAGTGGGAGGCCAGAGCCGCCGGGGACGGGTCATTCAGGTGCCGGGCGGGGATGATCACGTCGGTGTCCACGTTGGCGCCGTACTTGTAAACCTTCATTGGTTCGTCAATCCTTTCTGATGATGGGGCGGGACAGGTTATCCCACCCGTACAGCCAATTCTGTAGGGGCGCACATCGTGCGCCCGCAAAATCGGGTTATGTAAATGGTTCAGGGCGGGCGCACACTGTGCGCCCCTACACAGTTCTCCTTACAGTGCTCTCGGATCGGCCACACACCCGGCCACGGCGGAGGCGGCGGCCACGGCGGGAGAGGCCAGGATGACCTCGGAGGTCACGTGGCCCATGCGGCCCACGAAGTTGCGGTTGGTGGTGGAGACAGTGCGCTCCCCCTCGGCCATGACGCCCATGTGGCCGCCCAGGCAGGGGCCGCAGGTGGGGGTGGAGACGGCGCAACCAGCCTCGATGAAGGTCTGGATCAGCCCCTCCTTCATGGCCTCCAGGACGATCTCCTGGGTGGCGGGGATGACGATGCACCGCACGTTGTCGGCCACCTTCTTGCCCTTGAGGACGGCGGCGGCGGCGCGTAAATCGCTGATGCGGCCGTTGGTGCAGGAGCCGATGACCACCTGGTTGATGGGCAGGCCGGCCACCTGGGACACCACCTTGGTGTTCTCGGGCAGGTGGGGCATGGCCACGGTGGGCTCCAGGGTATCCAGGTCGATGACCACCT
>CALWVW010000039.1 GCA_944385075.1 uncultured Oscillospiraceae bacterium
AATGGGACAGGCGCTTTTGCCCGATTTTGGAGCTTGTCACTCCGCTGTTTTTTCCGCAGGGGTAGCCTCCTGCGCCCCTCCCTGCCCGGGGGTACCCCCCACCTTGAGCTGGGCCAGGATGATGGCCGCGAACATGAGGGCGCACCCGATCAGCTCCCGGCCGCTCAGCCCCTCGTGGAGCAACAGCCAGCCGCACAGGGCGCTGAACACCGACTCCAGGCTCAGCAACAGGGAGGCCACCGTGGGGTCCGTGTCCTTCTGCCCGATGATCTGCAGGGTGTAGGCCACCCCGCAGGAGAGGATCCCCGTGTACCCGATGGGGAGCCAGCAGTCCAGGATGGCGCCCATGGCGGGCTCCTCGAAGAGGAACATACAGATCCCCGACAGCACCGCGTTGACCGCGAACTGCATACAGGACAGCTTGACCCCGTCGGTCTTGGGGCTGAAGTGGTCGATGATCAGGATGTGGACGGCAAAGGCGAAGGCGCTGATGAACACCAGCAGATCCCCCGTCCCCACGGTGAAGGCCTCGGTCACGCACAGCAGGTACAGGCCCGCCGCCGCCAACAGCACCCCCAGCCAGACGTTCCAGCCCACCCTGCGGTGGAAAAAGATCCCGATGCAGGGCACCAGTACGATGTACAGCGCGGTGATAAAGCCGGTCTTGCCCGCGGAGGTGTAGCACAGGCCGATCTGCTGCAGGCTCCCCGCCACGAAAAAGGCGCACCCGCACAGCACGCCGCCCACCCACTGGGTCCTGCGCTCCTCCGGCGTGGGCTCCTTTTTGCCCCGGCTGAACACCGCGATGACCGGCAGAAGGACCAGCGCGCCCAGGATGGAGCGGACGCACTGGAAGGTGAAGGGGCCGATCAGATCCATGCTGACGCTCTGGGCCACCAGGGCGGAGCCCCAGATCATGGCGGTCAGCAGAAGGAGAACGCTACCTCTGTTGTGTCGTATCATACAGACCTCCAAGCCATTTATGTTCGGGCGCGCCCGCTCCGGTCACATGACCATGTTGACAAAGCTCCACAGGAGCTTACAGCCGTAGAAGATGATGACGGCGCCGCACACCACGTTGATGATCCGCAGGATCTTGGCGTCAAAGCGGTTGCTGAAGATGGAGATGAGCAGGGTGACCCCCGTGAACCACAGGCAGGAGGCGGAGGCCACGCCGGTGATGAAGGTGATGCCCTCCGACCCGCTGAGGGTGGCGTGGAAGGCCCCCAGCATCATGGTGCCGTCGATGATGGCCTGGGGGTTGAACCAGGTGACCACACAGGCCGAGGAGATGGTCTTGCGGATGGAGCTCTCCGCCCGGGACTGCTCCAGCTCGGCCACCTTGGCCCGCAACAGCCCCACCCCGATGTAGATGACGATCAGGCTCCCCACCAGCAGAATGGCCATCTGGAGCCACGCATACCGCTCCATGACGGCCCCCACTCCGAAGAAGCAGGCCAGAGCCAGGGTCACGTCGAAGAAGATCACGATCAGCGCCGTCAACAGCGCCCGCCGGCGGGTGTGGGTCAGGGCGGAGTTGATGACAAACAGATTTTGCAGGCCGATGGGGGCCACATAGGCCAGCCCCATGGTCAGTCCCTGGAAATAAACTCCCATACAAACAGCTCCTCGCTCCTCTGGATGGATGGCCAGCGCCCGCCGCGGGGGGCGCCCCATCGGGTCGATTATACCCAAAATCCCCAACATCTGTCAACTGTCTTCCCGGGGCAACGCCCCCTCCCCGCCCCGATTGCCTATTGACAGCCCGTCCGGCCAAATGGTAGCATAAGGGAAAACAGGTCCCATTTTCAGGTCCGCGGGCGGGGGACATCCGCCCCATCCACTACGGCAGAAGGGCTGGGAGGCAAATGAAAACCACCATCAGCGCACTGATCCGACCCTACCGCTCGGTCTCCATCATCGGGATGTGCAAAAACGCCGGCAAGACCACCGTGCTCAACCAGCTCATCCGGGAGCTGAACGGCAACGGGCAGACCCTGGCCCTCACCTCCATCGGCCGGGACGGCGAGGACAAGGACCTGGTCACCGGGACCCAGAAGCCCGGGATCTATGTGGCCCGGGGCACCCTGATCGCCACGGCCTCCGACCTGATCCTCCGCCACTGCGACGTGACCCGGGAGATCCTGGCCACCACCGGCATCTCCACCCCCATGGGGGACGTGGTCCTCCTCCGGGCCCGGAGCGACGGCAGCATCCAGCTGGCGGGCCCCTCGGCCACCAGCCAGCTGGCCCGCCTGCGGGAGGACTTCTTCCGGGCGGGGGCCGACCTGGTGCTCATCGACGGGGCCCTCAGCCGCAAGACCCTGTGTAGCCGGAGCGTGACCGAGGCCACCGTCCTGTGCACCGGCGCCTCCTACGACAAGAACATCGACACCGTCATCGAGGACACCGCCTACCACTGCCAGATCCTCACCCTGCCCGAGACCGGGGACGGGGCCCTGCGGCGGGCGGCGGAGGGGCTGGAGGACCCGCGGAGCACTGTCCTTCTCGCTCCACAGGGCCCCTGGGTCCTGCCCGCCGGTCTTCCGGTGGCGGATGCCCTGCGGAAAGAGGAGGGGCGCGGGGCCCGGGCCGTCTTCTTCGGCGGGGCCCTCACCGACCACCTGCTCAAGCCCCTCATCATGTCCAGCGAACCCCTGGACGGAGTGGAATTCGTGGTCCGGGACAGCAGTAAGATCCTGTTGAAGCGGGACAACTACGAGAAGATCCTGCGCCGGGGGGTGGCCCTCCGGGTGCTGGACAGCGTCAATCTGGTGGCGGTCACCATCAACCCCTTCTCTGCCTACGGGTTCCACTTTTCCAAAGACGAGCTGAGGGACCGGATGGAGGCCCGGATCGGCCTGCCGGTCATCAATGTGCGGGAGGATGCGAGATGATCACATTAACCTTTGCCCAGCGGGAGAACATCGGCTTTCAGTATGTGCTGGACACCCTGCGGCCCAGCTCCCCCTACGGGAGCGAGCGGGTCCGGGAGCTCCGCCCCTTCCTGCCCGAGGAGCGGCCGGAGCTGGAGCGCCAGCTGTCCAACATCCAGCGGGTGCTGGAGGGGGAGGCCGCCTGTCAGAGCGCCCTGAACCAGTTGCTCCGGGTCTTCATGACCGTCAAGCACATCCGCCCCACGGTGGAGAAGTGCCTGGAGACCTCCCTCAACGAGATCGAGCTGTTCGAGGTCAAGTGCTTCCTCCTCCGGTGCCACGAGATGCTCCCCCTCTTCCAGCAGGTCCAGTCCGCCCTCCAGTGGGAGGGGATCGGCCTGGAGGACACCGTCCAGGCCCTGGATCTGCTGGACCCGGAGCGCAACCGGGTGGCCTCCTTCTTCATCAGCGACAACAGCTCCCCCCTTCTGCGCTCCCTGCGCCGGGAGAAGCGGGAGCTGGAGGAGCAGATCCGCCGCCTGCCCGCCGGGGAGGAGCGGGAGGAGGTCCAGGCCAGACGGGTCCGGGTGGCCTCGGAGGAGGAGCTGGAGGAGATGCGCATCCGCAGGGAGCTGTCCGCCGCCCTGCGCCCCCACGTGCCCGCCATGCTGTACAACATGGAGATGATCGGGGAGATCGACCTGACCGTGGAGAAGGCCCGGCTGGCCCGCCGCTACGGCGGGGTGATGCCCACCTTCACCGAGGGGCCCCTGGAGATGACCGACATGGTCAACCCCAAGATCGCCGACCTGTTGCGCCAGCAGGGGGCCGCCTTCACCCCGGTCTCCATCGCCCTGGACCGGGGGGCCACCGTCATCACCGGCGCCAACATGGGGGGCAAGAGCGTGGCCCTGAAGACCATCGCCCTCAACGTGCTGTTGGTCCACTGCGGCTTCTTCCCCTTTGCCAGATCCGCCTCCTCCCCCCTGTTCCATCAGATCCACATCATCTCCGAGGACCTGGAGTCCGTGGACCGGGGGCTGTCCAGCTTCGGGGGGGAGATCGTCCGCTTCAACCAGGTGGTCCGGCAACTGAACGAGGGCTTCGCCTTCCTCCTGCTGGACGAGTTCGCCCGGGGCACCAACCCGGACGAGGGGGCCGCCATCGTCCAGGCGGTCACCCAGTATCTGGACCGCCAGAACGCCATCACCGTCCTGGCCACCCACTATGACAACGTGGTCCGCTGGGGCCGCGCCCACTACCAGGTCATCGGCCTGAAGGAGCTGGATCTGGAGGCCCTGAAGCTGGAGATCGCCCACCTGTCCGGGGACGCGGGGGTGTCCCTGATCAGCAAGCACATGAACTACGGACTCTACCGGGTGGAGGGGAAGCAGGACTGCCCCCGGGACGCCCTGAATATCTGCCGTCTGCTGGGCACGGATCAAGAAATTGTAAATATCATCGAAAATCTATTGACAGAGATGGAATGATATGGTATAAATGACATATCAAGAGGCCTCTTACCCCCCACAATTCCATATCTGCAATAGAGGCGCGAGGGATAAGGTAGCAGTCCGGTGGCAACGGGAAGGAGCCCGGATCCGGATCGTGAATGTGTCTTTCGCCGAAGGTGTGCCCCATCTCCTTGTGCGGTACACTTGGGAACCGCGCTGAGTGTGTGGTTACTGTCATGTTGGAACATGGAGCGCTATTGAACGCCATCAGAAATGATTGTGTTCAATAGCGCTCTTGTATTTTCTCCCATTCCACAACCGGTAAAATCAAAATCTAGGAGGTAAGAAGATGAAATCAGTCATTCGAGTCAGAATGGGCGCCGAGGACGCCCACTACGGCGGCAATCTGGTGGACGGCGCCCATATGTTGCACCTGTTCGGCGACGTGGCCACCGAGTTGCTGATCATGAATGACGGGGATGAGGGCCTGTTCAAGGCCTATGACCAGGTGGAGTTCCTGGCCCCCGTCCACGCCGGCGACTATATCGAGGCGGTCGGCGAGATCACCCACATCGGCAACACCTCCCGCAAGATGACCTTCGAGGCGAGAAAGGTCATCGTCCCCCGCCCCGACCTCAACGACTCCGCCTGCGACGTGCTGGAGGAGCCCATCGTGGTCTGCCGGGCTTCCGGCACCTGCGTGGTGGTCAAGGACCGCCAGCGGGGCAAGCAGGTCAAGGATTGACGCGCCGTAAGGAGGTCGGATATGGAAAAGCTGATCATCACCGCCGCCATCTGCGGCGCGGAAGTGACCAAGGAGCATAACCCCGCCGTCCCCTACACCGTGGAGGAGATGGTCCGGGAGGCCAAGGGCGCCTATGAGGCCGGGGCCGCCGTCATCCACGTCCACGTCCGCACGGACGACGGGACCCCCACCCAGGACCGGGAGCGGTTCCGGGTGGTCATGGACGCCATCAAGGCCGAGATCCCCGACGTGATCCTGATCCCCTCCACCGGCGGCGCCGTGGGCATGACCCCGGAGGAGCGCCTGCAGCCCACCGAGCTGATGCCCGAGATGGCCACTCTGGACTGCGGCACCTGCAACTTCGGCGACGACATCTTCGTCAACGATATGCCCACCATGCGGGCCTTCGGCCAGCGGATGCTGGACAACCACATCAAGCCCGAGTACGAGTGCTTTGAGATCGGCCACCTGGACACCGTCCTGAACATGGCTGCCAAGGGCCTGGTCCCCGGCGCCCCCATGCAGTTCAACTTCGTGCTGGGCGTCTCGGGCTGTACCCCCGCCACGGTGGAGAACCTGGCCTTCCTGGTGGGCAAGATCCCCGCCGGCTCCACCTGGACCGTCACCGGCGTGGGCCGGGGCGCCTGGCCCATGGCCGCCGCCGGCATCATGATGGGCGGCAACGTCCGGGTGGGCTTCGAGGACAACATCTACCTGGAGCGGGGCCGCAAGGCCAAGTCCAACGCCGAGCTGGTGGAGAAGGTGGTGGCCCTGGCCAAGTTGCTGGGCCGCGAGGTGGCCAACCCCGACGAGGCCCGCCAGATCCTGGGCCTGAAAAAGTAAGCGCGATCTTTCCTTCCCCATAGGACCCAAACCAATATTCTAAACTTATTTTTATCAAGGAGTGAGCGATTATGGCTATGAAAGGTAACAAGTACGGTGCCCACCGCGTCATCGAGCCCCAGGGGGTTCTGACCCAGGCCGCTTGGAAGGTAGACAACGACATGGAGAAGCGGTACTCCAACGAGATCATCTGCAACGTCACCTCCCTGAACATCGACTCCGCCTCCTTCACCCAGATCGAGGAGGCCTGCGGCGGCGACGAGAAGAAGATCGGCGAGATGATCATGGGCATCGTGGCCGAGCGCGGCAAGCAGCAGAACCCGGTCACCGGCTCCGGCGGCATGTTCAAGGGCGAGGTGGCCTATATCGGCGAGGACCTGCTGGCCAAGCCCGATTTCGACCTGAAGGTGGGCGACAAGATCGTCTCCCTGGTCTCCCTGTCCATGACCCCCCTGAAGATCGACAAGATCCTGGCCATCCACAAGGACATCGACCGGGTGGACATCGTGGGGCAGGCCGTCCTGTTCGAGTCCGCCCTGTACGCCAAGATGCCCGAGGACATGACCGAGGCCCTGGCCCTGGCCGCTCTGGACGTGGCCGGCGCCCCCGCCCAGGCCCGCAAGCTCCCCAAGGAGGGGGACAGCGTCCTCATCCTGGGCGCCAACGGCAAATCCGGCGTGCTGTGTGGCTATGAGGCCATGAAGAAGGTGGGCCCCAAGGGCAAGGTGGTGGGCGTCGTCCGCAACCCCAAGCAGGTGGCCGACCTGAAGGAGCTGGGCGTCTACACCGACGTCATCGTGGCCGACTGCACCAAGCCCGTGGAGGTGATGGACGCGGCCCTGGCCGTCAACGACGGCAAGGAGTACGAGCTGTCCATCTGCTGTGTCAACGTGGAGTCCTGCGAGATGTCCGCCATCCTGCCCGTCCATGACGGCGGCAAGGTGTACTTCTTCTCCATGGCCACCAGCTTCACCAAGGCCGCCCTGGGCGCCGAGGGCATCGGCAAGGACGTGGAGATGATCATCGGCAACGGCTATACCAAGAACCACGCGGAGATCACCCTGAACATCCTGCGCGAGTCCGAGAAGTTGCGCAAGCTGTTCGACGAGAAGTACGTGTGATCCCCTCTCCCGGCCGGAAATGACCTTTCCCAGGTGATTTCTGTCAATCTTACGACGATCACAGTGTGAAAAGGAGTGCAACAGCTATGAGGAAAAGCAGAGAAAACGGCCTGTTTCTGGATATCCCCGACGAGCAGTGGAACGACTGGCACTGGCAGGTGGCCAACCGGGTCGAGACACTGGATGAGCTGAAGAAGTACATCAAGCTGACCCCCGAGGAGGAGGAGGGCATCGCCGCTACCCTGGGCAAATTGCGCATGGCTATCACCCCCTACTACCTGTCCCTGATCGACCTGGACGACCCCTATGACCCCATCCGCAAACAGGCGATCCCCACCAGCGCCGAGCTGAACTTCGCCCCCTATGAGGAGGCCGACCCCCTCCACGAGGATGTGGACTCCTCCGCCCCCGGTCTGACCCACCGGTACCCCGACCGGGTGCTGTTCCTGATCACCGACAAGTGCTCCATGTACTGCCGCCACTGCACCCGCCGCCGCTTCGCCGGCCAGCACGACCGCAGTGTGCCCAGAGAGAACATCGACAAGTGCCTGGAGTACATCCGCAACCACCCGGAGGTCCGGGACGTCCTGCTGTCCGGCGGCGACTGTCTGATGGTCCCCGACGAGACCCTGGAGTACATCTTCCAGGAGCTCCGCAAGATCCCCCACGTGGAGATCGTCCGTCTGGGCTCCCGCACCCCCGTGGTCATGCCCCAGCGCATCACCCCCGAGCTGTGCAACATGATGAAGAAGTACCACCCGGTGTGGTTCAACACCCACTTCAACCACCCCAACGAGATCACCGAGGAGGCCGCCAAGGCCTGTGCCATGCTGGCTGACGCGGGCATCCCCCTGGGCAACCAGAGCGTCCTGCTGGCCGGGGTCAACGACTGTATCCACGTGATGCTCAAGCTGGTCAACGAGCTGGTCCGCATCCGGGTGCGCCCCTACTACATCTACTGTTGCGACCCCTCTCTGGGCCTGAGTCACTTCCGCACCACCGTCTCCAAGGGCATCGAGATCATGGAGGCCCTGCGCGGCCACACCTCCGGCTTCTGCGTGCCCACCTTCGTGGTGGACGCCCCCGGCGGCGGCGGCAAGACCCCCGTCATGCCCAACTACGTCATCTCCCAGACCCCCTACAAGGTCATCCTGCGCAACTTCGAGGGCGTCATCACCACCTACACCGAGCCCAAGCACTACGAGGGCATCTGCCACTGCGACATCTGCACCGGCAAGGCCAAGCCCAAGATCCCCAAGACCGGCGTGGCCGCTCTGGCCCAGGGCATCGAGCAGAAGAGCATGGAGCCCGTGAATCTGGCGAGAAGAGACCGGCACCACCACGAATAATCCCCCGCAGAAGAGAGGAAGCATATGGAAAGTAAACTGCATCTGAATCTGGATCTGGTGGCCAAGGCCCGGGCCAGCGCCGCCAAAGTGGCCGACGATGTCCAGGAGTTCATCGACGTCCACACCACCGTCACCGTGGAGCGCGCCATCTGCCGCCTGCTGGGGATCGACAACGTGAACGACGTGGATGTCCCCCTGCCCAACGTGGTGGTGGACCACCTCCAGGAGAAGGGGATCCTGTCCGGCGGCGCCGCCTTCTATGTGGGCAACGCCATGGCCGAGTACCAGCTCACCCCCCAGCAGGTCGCCGAGCGGATCAGCGCCGGGGAGCTGGACCTGTCCAAGGTCCCCGTCCACTCGGAGAAGGAGATCCGGGACGTGATCATGCCGGTGGTCCACGCCACCCTGAGCCGGATCGACCGGAACGTGGGGGCCCGGGACCAGTTCCTGAACGAGTTCGGCGACAAATCCGGCCCCTATCTGTACATCATCGTGGCCACCGGCAACATCTATGAGGACATCATCCAGGCCAAGGCCGGCGCCCGGCAGGGGGCCGACATCATCGCCGTCATCCGGACCACCGGCCAGAGCCTTCTGGACTACGTCCCCTACGGCGCCACCACCGAGGGCTTTGGCGGCACCTACGCCACCCAGGAGAACTTCCGCCTGATGCGGGCCGCCCTGGACGAGGTGGGCAAGGAGCAGAAGCGGTATATCCGCCTGTGCAACTACTGCTCCGGCCTGTGTATGCCCGAGATCGCCGCCATGGGCGCCCTGGAGCGGCTGGACGTGATGCTCAACGACGCGCTGTACGGCATCCTGTTCCGGGACATCAATATGCAGCGGACCATCATCGACCAGTACTTCTCCCGGGTGATCAACGGCTACGCCGGGGTCATCATCAACACCGGCGAGGACAACTACCTGACCACCGACGACGCCATCGAGAGCGCCCACACGGTGCTGGCCTCCCAGTTCCTGAACGAGGCCTTCGCCCTCCGGGCCGGCATGCGGGAGGAGCAGATGGGGCTGGGCCACGCCTTTGAGATGGACCCCGCCATCGAGAACACCTTCCTGTACGAGCTGGCCCAGGCCCAGATGGCCCGGGAGATCTTCCCCAAGGCCCCGCTGAAGTATATGCCCCCCACCAAGTTCATGACGGGCAACATCTTCCGCGGGCACATCCAGGACGCGCTGTTCAACATGGTGGCCATCCTCACCGGCCAGCGGCTCCAGTTGCTCGGCATGATGACCGAGGCCATCCACACCCCCTTCATGTCTGACCGGGCCCTGGCCATCGAGAACGCCCAGTACATCTTCCGCACCATGAAGGATCTGGGGGCCGAGCTCACCTACAAGGAGGGCGGCATCATCCAGACCCGGGCCAACGAGGTGCTGACCAAGGCCACCGCCCTGCTGGCCGAGATCGAGGAGCTGGGCCTGTTCACCACCATCGAGCGGGGCATCTTCGCCGACGTGAAGCGCCCCAAGGACGGCGGCAAGGGCCTGGCCGGGGTGGTCATCAAGGGGTCGGAGTACTTCAACCCCTTCATTGAGCTGATGAAAGGTAAGGTGGCTGGGCAATGAGTTCTGGACTGTATAACACCCACAAGGCCGACTTTGACACCACCCTGGATCTGACCCGGATCAAGCCCTACGGCGACACCATGAACGACGGCAAGGTCCAGACCAGCTTCACCCTTCCGGTCTGCGACGACGCCCGCGGCGAGGAGGCCGCCCGGCAGATCGCCAAGAAAATGGGGCTGGAGGAGCCCAACGTGGCCTTCCACCAGGCGCTGGACAAGGACTTCACCTTCTATGTGGTGTACGGGAGCTGTGTCCACACCGTCAACTACGAGGACATCCACGTGATGACGGTGGAGTCCGAGGTCATGTCCATGGAGGAGACCAACGAGTATATCCAAAAGCACATCGGCCGCAAGGTGGTCATCGTGGGCGCCTCCACCGGTACCGACGCCCACACCGTGGGCATCGACGCCATCATGAACCGCAAGGGCTTCGCCGGCCACTACGGGCTGGAGCGCTACGACATGATCGAGGCCTATAACCTGGGCAGTCAGGTCCCCAACGAGGAACTCATCCGGAAGGGTCTGGAGCTGAACGCCGACGTACTGCTGGTCTCCCAGACGGTGACCCAGAAGGACGTCCACATCCAGAACATGACCGAGTTCATCGAGCTGTTGGAGGCCGAGGGCCTGCGGGACCGCTTCATCGTGATCTGCGGCGGGGCCCGGGTCTCCCACGAGCTGGCCAAGGAGCTGGGCTTTGACGCCGGCTTCGGCGCCGGCACCTACGCGGACGACGTGGCCAGCTTCGCCGTCACCGAGATGGTGAAGCGCGGCATGAAGTAAGGGGGTAACGCGATGTTCGAAGATAAATTCATTACCGCGCAGGAGGCGGCCGCACTGGTCAACGACGGGGACTTCGTCATGGTGGGCGGCTTTCTCGGGCACGGCACCCCTGACGCCATCATCGCCGCCCTGGCCGACACGGAGGTCAAGGACCTGACCGTGGCGGTCAACGACACCGGCTTTCCGGAGGGGGCTGAGGAGCACGGCTTCCGGGGGATCAGCGAGCTGATCGCCCGCCACAAGGTCAAGACCCTGTACGTCAGCCACATCGGCACCAATCCGGAGACCGGCAAGCAGATGAGCGAGGGCACCATGGACGTGCACCTGGTCCCCCAGGGTACCCTGGCCGAGCAGATCCGGGCCGGCGGCTTCGGGCTGGGCGGTATCCTGACCCCCACCGGCATCGGCACCGACGTGGCCGAGGGCAAGCAGATCATCAATGTGAACGGCAAGGACTATCTGCTGGAGACCGCCCTGAAGGGCGACGTCTGTCTGGTCCGCGGCTCCATCGTGGATAAGCTGGGCAACGTCTACTACAAGGGCACCACCCGCAACTTCTGCCCCCTGATGGCGGCCGCCTGCAAGACGGTCATCGTGGAGGCGGAGGAGCTGGTGGAGCCCGGCGAGATCCCCCCCGAGCACGTGATGACGCCCTTCATTCTGGTGGACTATATCGTCGATGGAGGTGCAAAATAATGGAAGATCCCAAGGTAATCATCGCCAAGCGCGCCGCCCGGTTCCTGCACCACGGCGACGTGGTCAATCTGGGCATCGGGATGCCCGAGATGGTGGCCAACTACCTGCCCGACGACGTCAAGGTCATTTTCCAGTCTGAGAACGGCATCATGGGCATGGGGGCGGCCTCCACCCCGGAGACCAAGGACCTGAACGTGTCCAACGCCGGGAGCAAGTACGTGGACGTCATCCCCGGCGCCATGTTCTTTGACTCCGCCACCTCCTTCGGTCTGATCCGGGGGGGCCATGTGGACGTCACCATCCTGGGGGCGCTCCAGGTGGATGAGGAGGGCTCCCTGTCCTCCCACATCATCCCGGGCAAGATGGTCCCCGGCATGGGGGGCGCCATGGATCTGGTCTCGGGGGCGGAGAACGTCATCGTGATCACCACCCACACCGACAAAAAGGGCGGGGCCAAGATCCTGCAGAAGAACACCCTCCCCCTGACCGCCTATCAGCGGGTCAAGTGGATCATCACGGAGCTGGCCGTCATCGAGGTCACCCCCGAGGGGCTGGTCCTCCGGGAGGTCAACGAGAACAGCTCGGTGGACGAGGTCCTCTCCAAGACCGAGGCCAAGCTGATCGTCCCCGAGACCGTGGGCACGTTCTGATGGGCCAGCGGCACCCACTTTGAGACAGCCGGAGCGCGGACATCACCCGATGTCTGCGCTTCGGTTCCCTTACGGGCGCCGGCAACCCCTTTTTTCGGAGGTATCTATGGCACAGAAAAACAACTGCCGCTTCTTCGCCAACCGGGAGTGCGAGTACTTCCCCTGCCACCCGGAGGCGGATCCGGAGCGGTTCAACTGCCTGTTCTGCTACTGCCCCCTGTACGCGCTGGGGGACCGGTGCGGGGGCAATTTCCGCTATCTGGACAACGGGATCAAGGACTGCTCCCTGTGTCTGGTCCCCCATCTGGAGGGGGGCTACGACTACATCATCCAAAACTATCCTAAAATCGCGGAGCTGGCCAGGCGGTCCGCCCCGGAGGGCCCCGCCCCCGGCCAGCCCGGAGAGGAGGCCCGCTGATGCGCGCATTTGTGGTAGACGCCTTCACCACCGCCATCTTCGGCGGCAATCAGGCTGGGGTCGTCCTTCTGGACCAGGGGGCCCCCTTCCCGGAGGAGGGGCTCATGCAGGCCGTCGCCGGGGAGCTCAAGCACTCGGAGACCGCCTACGTCCGCCCCCTGGGCGGCAACCGCTTCCATATCCGCTATTTCACCCCCGCGGGGGAGGTGGACCTGTGCGGCCACGCCACCATCGCCTCCTTCTCCCTTCTGCGCCAGCTGGGGCAGATCGGGGAGGGGACCTTCACCCTCCTCACCGCCGCCGGGGAGCAGGAGGTGCGGGTGGAGGGAGAGGCGGTCTATCTCACCATCTCCCCCGTCTCGGTGGTCCGGGAGCTGACCCCGGAACAGGGGGCGGAGCTCCTGGCCGCCTATGGCCTGCGCCCGGAGCAGGGCTGGCCCGGGTTGGCCCCGGCCCTGGTCAATTCCGGGCTGACCGACATCATGTTGCCCGTCCGGGACCACAGTGTCCTGATGGCCGCCGTGCAGGACGAGGGGGCGGTGACCGACCTCTCCCGCCGCTATGACGTGGTGGGGGTCCATATGTTCTGCCCCGGGCAGGGGGACGTGGCCGCCTACTGCAGCAACTTCGCCCCCCTGTGGGCCATCCCCGAGGAGTGCGCCACCGGCACAGCCAACGCCGGTCTCACCCGCTATCTCACGGAGCGGGGCGTCTTCCCGGAGGGCCGGGTCAACCGGATCCTCCAGGGGGAGCACATGGGCCGCTGTTCCGAGATCCGCACCCTGGCCCGCCCAGGCGCCCCCGGCGTGGAGGTGGGCGGTCACGCGGTGATCTCCATGGAGGTCCTGCTCCGCCTCCCCTGAGGCGCGGCCCGATCAAAATACGTTTTCCCTTTTTCAACGGCGAGGGCCGGAGCGCAATGCTCCGGCCCTCGCCGTTTTGTCTGTGACAAAGACACCCCTTGGGGCACGATGTCAACAGTGGATATCACTGACCGTACTTTTATATTACATCATATTTTGACACGGTTCGGCCAATCTTCTGAATTATGAACAGGCTTTCCTTACTTTGGCACAAAAAGAGAGCTCATATCCGCCTTTTCCAACTGCAATAGCTTTATTTTCTTATCGATCCCACCGGCATAACCTGTCAGACTGCCGTTTGTCCCCACAACGCGATGACAGGGGACAAGAATGGAAATTTCATTGTGGCCCACCGCGCCGCCTACGGCCTGTGCTGACATATGCGGTAGCCCTTTCTGAGCGGCGATCTGCTTTGCAATCTCGCCGTATGTCATCGTCCGGCCGTATGGAATGGTACAGAGGATCTCCCATACCTCATTCTGAAACGCTGTGCCGGTAAAATGGAGAGGAACAGAGAAGCCCGGCTCTCTTCCAGAAAAATAAATAGTAAGCCACTCTTTTACTTTTTCAAAGAGGGGGATTTCTTTTTCCTCATGCTCCTTGTCCAGGTAAAGGGCAAAATATTTTTGCCCCTCGAACCATAGGCCTGTTAGGCCAATCTCATCTGCGGCTAAAAGAATATCTCCAAGGGGAGAAGCATAATGACTGGTGTACTGCATGATCAATCCTCCACGGAAAAGTACTGATTAGAGTCCTCCGGAGCCTGCG
>CALWVW010000040.1 GCA_944385075.1 uncultured Oscillospiraceae bacterium
CACGAGCCCTACGGCATGGACTCCGCCATGGCCAAGCTGTTCGCCGCCGAGGCCGCCAACGAGGTCACCCGCAAGGCCGTCCAGCTGTTCGGCGGCTACGGCTACACCCGTGAGTACCCGGTGGAGCGCATGATGCGCGACGCCAAGATCACCGAGATCTACGAGGGCACTTCCGAGGTCCAGCGCATGGTCATCTCCCGTGCCCTGGGCGTGAAATAAGTTAGGAGGCAGATGGAAATGAAAATCATTGTTTGTGTCAAGCAGGTCCCCGATACCTCCGGTAAGGTGGCCGTCAATCCCGATGGTACCCTGAACCGCGCCTCCATGGCCACCATCACCAACCCCGACGACCTGAACGCCGTGGAGGCCGCCCTCCAGCTGAAGGAGCAGACCGGCGCCGAGGTCATCGTCATTTCCATGGGCCCCCCGCCCGCCGAGGGGATGCTCCGGGAGATCCAGGCCCGGGGCGTGGACCGCGCCGTGCTGGTGTCCGGCCGCGAGTTCGGCGGCTCCGATACCTATGCCACCTCCCAGATCCTGGCCGCCGCCATCAACAAGCTGGGCGTGGAGAAGGACGACGTCATCCTCTGCGGCCGGCAGGCCATCGACGGCGACACCGCCCAGGTGGGCCCCCAGATCGCCGAGAAGCTGGGCCTGCCCCAGGTGTCCTATGCCGCCGAGATCACCAAGGACGGCGACACCATCACCGTCAAGCGGATGCTGGAGGACGGCTATATGACCATCAAGGTCAAGACTCCCTGCCTCATCACCTGCATCAAGGAGCTGAACACCCCCCGCTACATGAGCGTGGGCGGCGTGTTTGACTGCTACTCCAAGCCCTATGAGATCTTCGACTACGAGACTCTGAAGGACGATCCCCTGATCGATCCCTCCACCATCGGTCTGAAGGGCTCCCCCACCAACATCTTCAAGTCCTTCACTCCCCCCCAGAAGGGTGTCGGCATGATGCTGGAGGGCGCCGACAGAGCCACCTGCGACAAGCTGGCCGGTCTGCTGGCCGCCAAGCACCTGATCTGATAGAAGGGAGAGAAAATCACTATGTCTAACTACAACAGTGCCGCGATCGAGGAGTTCAACGGCGGCGTTTGGGTATTCTGTGAACAGCGCCAGGGCAAAATGATGTCCACCTCCTTCGAGCTGATCTCCGAGGGCCGCAAGCTGGCCGACGAGCTGGGCTCCAAGCTGTACGGCGTCCTGCTGGGCCACAACATCGAGGGCATCGCCAAGGAGCTGGGCGGCTACGGGGCCGACGGCGTCTATGTCTGCGACCACCCCCTGCTGGAGAACTACACCACCGACGGCTACACCAAGGTCATCTGCGACCTGGTCCACGAGTACAAGCCCGAGGTGATGCTCATCGGCGCCACCAACATCGGCCGCGACCTGGGTCCCCGCTGTGCCGCCCGGTTGCACACCGGCCTGTGCGCCGACTGCACCCACCTGGACATCGACGTGCCCAAGTACAAGGAGTTCCTGCGCGCCTCCTCCACCCTGGCCCCCAACATGATCGACTCCATCAAGGAGGACGACCGGAACCTGAAGATGACCCGTCCCGCCTTCGGCGGCCACCTGATGGCCACCATCATCTGCCCCCGGTTCCGTCCCGCCATGGCCACCGTGCGGCCCGGCGTCATGAAGAAGAACGAGTTTGACAAGGCCAAGGCCGACGCCTGCGAGATCATCAAGCCCCAGGTCTCCCTCACCGAGGCCGATATGGAGACCCAGGTGGTCGAGGTGGTCAAGGCCGCCAAGAAGCTGGTGGACCTGATCGGCGCCGACGTGGTCGTCTCCGTGGGCCGCGGCATCTCCAAGGACGTGGAGGGCGGCATCAAGCTGGCCGAGGAGCTGGCTGAGGTCCTGGGCGGCGTCGTGGGCGGCTCCCGTGCCACCATCGACGCGGGCTGGCTGTCCGCCGACCACCAGGTGGGCCAGACCGGCAAGACCGTGCACCCCAAGATCTATGTGGCCCTGGGCATCTCCGGCGCCATCCAGCACAAGGCCGGTATGCAGGACTCCGAGTGCATCATCGCCGTGAACAAGAACGAGAACGCCCCCATCTTCGAGATCGCCGACTACGGCATCTGCGGCGACCTGTTCAAGGTCACCCCCATGCTCATCGAGGCCATCAAGGCCGCCAAGGCCGCGGAGTAAGCCTCCCCCTTCCCTATGAGCCTCCGGTCCCGCTTCCACCTGGAAGCGGGACCTTTTTTATGGAAATTGCCCCCTTGACTTTGGTACGGTTTCGTATTATACTCCGTTTGAAGTACGAATCCGTACCAAATGAGAGGGGGAATTTTTATGGCGGAGGCCCGGGAACTGCTGGACCGCTTCTATGTCTGCACCAACAAGATGGACGGGCTGTACTATCTGGCCGCCCGGAAGCTGGGGGTCAACGAGAACACCTTCGCTCTGCTCTACACCCTGGACGACGGCCGGCCCCACTCCCAGAAACAGCTGTCCCAGGAGCTCCTCATCCCCAAGACCACGGTGAACACCGTGGTCCGGGAGTGCGTCCAGGCGGGGTACCTCCAGCTCCTCCCCTCGGGCCACGGCAAGGAGAAGGAGGTGGCCCTCACCCCCGCCGGGCGGGCCTACGCCCGGGGCATCCTCCGCCCCGTCCACAAAGCCGAGGAGCAGGCCATGCGCCGCACCCTGGAGGAATACTCCCCCGACTTTCTCCTGGCGGTGGAGGCCCTGACCGGCCACCTGTGCCGGACCTTCCGGGACCACATTCTCAAGGAAAAGGAGCGGTAAGTTCTCTATGGATTCCAAAGCGCTGTTTGCCAACACCCCGCCCGGGCGGCTGTTCTGGATGGCCGCCCTCCCCGGCTCCATCGGGATGCTGGCCTCCGCCCTGTATCAGCTCATCGACGGCATCCTGGTGGGGCAGGTGCTGGGGGAGACGGCCTTCGCCGCCATCAACCTGGCCATGCCCTTCGTCATCATCAACTTCGCCCTGGCCGACCTGATCGGCGTGGGCTCGGCGGTACCCATTGCCGTCCGGCTGGGCCAGGGGGAGGAGCGGGCCGCCAACAACATCTTCACCTGCGCCTGTCTCATGATCGTGGGGACGGGGGCCCTCATCGGGACGGCCCTCTTCTTCGCCGCCCCCCTGCTGTTCCGCCTTCTGGGGGCGGAGCCCGAGCTGGCCGCCCTGGCCACCGAGTACCTGCGGGTGTACGCCCTGCTCTCCCCAGTGACCACCATCATCTTCGCCTCGGACAACTATCTGCGCATCTGCGGAAAGATCCGTATGAGTATGTGGCTGAACATCCTCATGTCCATCCTCACCGCCCTGTTCGAGTTCACCCTGCTGGTAGTGCTGGACCTGGGGATCTGGGCGGCCGCCCTGGCCTCCTCCCTGGGGATGGTGGCCTGCGTGGCCATCGCCCTGTTCCCCTTCGCCCGGGGAAAGCTCCAGCTGAAATTCTGCCGCCCCCGGTTCACCGCCGGCATGGTCCGGCAGATCGTGGCCTGCGGAAGCCCCAACTTCCTCAACAATATCTCCGGGCGGATCACCTCCATCCTGATGAACGCGGTGTTGTTGCGGCTGGGGGGACAGAACGCCGTGTCCATCTACGGCATCCTCATGTATGTGGACGGGCTGATCCAGCCGCTGCTGTACGGCGCCTGCGACTCCCTCCAGCCCGCCGTCAGCTACAACTGGGGGGCGGGCAGTCTGAAGCGGATCCGGGCCATCGAGGGGTACTGCTTCTCCGCCGCCGCCGTCATCTCCCTGGTGTCCGCCGGGGCGCTGTTCTGCTTCCCCGGGGCGGTCACCGCCCTGTTCCTGTCGGACATGGACGCTGCCTTCCTGGCCACCGCCCAGACCGCCATCCGGCTCTTCGCCCTGACCTATCTGACCCGGTGGTTCTCCTTCGCCACCCAGAGCCTGATGACCGCCGTGGAGCGCTCCCTGTGGGCCTCCCTCATCTCCCTGTCCACCGCCCTGCTCTTCCCGGTCCTCCTCATCGCGGCCCTCTGGCCCCTGGGGCTGACGGGGATCTGGCTGAACTTCGCCGCCACCTCCCTGCTGGCCGGCCTGCTGTCCCTGTGGGTCCTGCTCCGCTTCCTCCGCCGGTGCAGGACCGCCACCCCCAGCTGACCCCTCCGCCCGCCCCCACCGGGGCGGGCGCTCTTTTGTCCGCGCCCCCCTTCTCCGTCAGGGCACGGTAAAAATGGAAAAAATCCTCCGTTTTTTCCCCCGCATTTCTGTGGGAGATGGTGGTGGTCCGGGTGTTGTCTCTCCCCGGGTTTTGTGCTACAATGGGCCCCGTGATTTGGAAGGAAGAAAATTTTGCTCCGTCCCGCTCTGCCCCCGTGGCAGTGGGGGCTGATTTTGTGCGGATTTCTCCCCTTCCACACCCCGCGGGCCCTCCCTCCGAAGGGTCCGGGGAATTTCCACAAGTCTGGAGAGGATCTGCTTTGGCGAAAAAAATTTCCTTTGGTCTGGCCGCCCTGCTCCTGGTGGGGATGGTGGTCATGGGCGCCACCCACGCCGCTACCCTGGCCGGGGCCGGCGGGGCCGTCCCCCTGTGGCTGTGCATCCCCTTTGCCGGCCTGTTGCTGTGCGTGGCCCTGTGCCCCCTGTTCTGCCCCGACTGGTGGGAGCATAACCAGCCCCTGGCCGTGGCCTTCTGGTCGGTGGTGTTCCTGGTGCCCTACGGGCTCATGGGCGGTCTGGGCACTGCCGTGGAGACGGCGCTGGAGTGCCTGATCGGCGACTATCTGACCTTTATCGTGTTGCTGTTCGGCCTGTTCTGTGTGGCGGGCAACATCTCCCTGGAGGGGGACCTGGCCGGCTCCCCCCGGATCAACGTGCTCCTGCTCCTGCTGGGCACCGTGCTGTCCAGCTGGATCGGCACCACCGGCGCCAGTATGCTGATGGTCCGCCCGGTGATCAAGATGAACGCCTGGCGGCGGCACCGGAGCCACATCATGGTCTTTTTCATCTTCCTGATCTCCAACATGGGCGGGTGCCTCACCCCCATCGGCGATCCCCCCCTGCTCATGGGCTTCTCCCGGGGGATCCCCTTCTTCTGGAGCCTGCAGCTGGCCCCGGTGCTGGTGTTCAACGCGGTGATCCTGCTGACTGTCTTCTACTGGATCGACCTGCGGGCCTACCGGAAGGACATCGCCACCGGCAACATCCCCGACATCCGCAAGCCGGGCACCGAGATCCACATCCGGGGGCTCCACAACCTGATCTTCCTGGTGATGATCGTGGCCGCCGTGGTGGTCAGCGGCGTGCTCCCCACCCTCCCCTCCTTCCAGAACGAGGCGGGGGAGGTCATCGGCATCCCCATCTTCGGCGAGGTCACCCTGACCATCCCCGCCCTGCTGGAGGTGGTGGTCATCCTGCTGGCCGCCTTCCTCTCCTTCAAGACCACCCACGTGTCCGTGCGCAAGTCCAACCACTTTACCTGGGGGGCCATCCAGGAGGTGGCGGTGCTCTTTGTGGGCATCTTCATCACCATGCAGCCCGCCCTGATGATCCTGACCACCATGGGGGGCCAGCTGGGTCTCACCCACCCCGCCCAGATGTTCTGGGCCACCGGCGCCCTGTCCAGCTTCCTGGACAACACCCCCACCTACCTGGTCTTCCTGACCGCCGCCTGCGCCCAGGGGGCCACCGCCGGCCTGACCACCACCCTGGGGGTGGTGCCGGTGCAGATGCTCTCGGCCATCTCCTGCGGCGCGGTGTTCATGGGGGCCAACACCTACATCGGCAACGCCCCCAACTTCATGGTCAAGTCCATCTCCGACGAGAACGGCATCCATATGCCCTCCTTCTTCGGTTACATGTTCTGGTCTGTGCGTTTCCTGATCCCCATCTTCGTTCTGGACACGCTGATCTTTTTCTGGTAAGGAGGTCGTACAAATGGATGATATGCGCAATCTGGTTTACGAGATCGCCGGCCGGCTCTACGACCTGGACGCCGACGTCTACCGGACCCTGGGCTCCGGTTTGGGCCGGGTGTTCAACTCCAGCCGGGAGGAGACCATCCGCCACCTGACCCAGGTGATGAAGGAGCACCGGACCAGCCACTATCTGCGGAGCTCCCTGGCCCTGATCGGCAACATGGCCCGCACCATCCCGGAGAAGGCGGAGCGCTCCCGGGTGATGACCGAGTACAACGAGATCTGGCAGCTGATCCAGAAGCTCCCGGAGCACTTCGGCGCGGTGGACATTCTGGACAAGAGCCTGGCCGGGCTCAACCAGACCCTCGCTCAGAACCCCCTGGCCAACCGGTTCGGTCCGGGCCAGCACCTGATCGTCTGCATCGGCCGCACCTACGGGAGCGCCGGGACGGACATCGGCTTTGCCCTGGCCGACAGCCTGAAGATCAACTACTACGACACCGAGATCTTCACCGAGGTGCTGGAGCGGCTGGAGGCCAAGGAGGACGGCATTCAGGACCACGCCAGCTTCGCCCACGGCCAGAACCTGAACCAGAACCCCCAGGCGGTGGAGAAGGGGCTGGGCATCCGGGGCCGCATCCGGCAGTTCAGCCGGTATCACGGCCTGCCCAAGACCCAGGCGGTCTTCTTCAACCAGACCGCCCTGATCTGTGAGATGGCCCAGCGGGAGGACTTTGTGATCATGGGCCGCTGTGCCGACGTGATCCTGACCAACCACCAGATCCCCCACGTGAGCATCTACATCAACGCCCCCTTCGAGACCCGGATCCACCGGATCATGCGGCAGGACAACCTGGACTACAAGAGCGCCAAGAAGTTCCTGCAGAAGATCGACCGCCGCCACCGCACCTACTACGAGTTCTTCACCAGCCGGAAGTGGGGCGACGTGGTCAACTACGACCTGTGCATCAACTCCGCCAGCTACGGGATCGAGGGGTCCGTACAGCTGATCCAGCGGCTCCTCCCCCCCAGGGACTAGCGCCGCGCTCCCTCTCTCTTTGATCAAAGACTTGCCGCCGGGCGGAGCATCCGCCCGGCGGCAAGTCTTTTTTCTTCCCCTCCCCCGCTCCGCCGCCCGCACCCCGGCCCCGCCGGGCGCATAGTCTGGGGCAGAAATCCACCGCCCGACGGCGGTCTTGGAGGTATGCCTATGGAACCGATCCGCAACTTCTGGGTCGTGGGCGGCGACCAGCGCCAGGTCTGGCTGGCCCGGCTCCTGGCCGATGACGGCCACACCGTCCACACCTACGCCCTGGACCTCCCCCCGGACGCCGGGGACGGCCCGGTGGCCCGGTCCTCCCTGGAGAGGATCGACCGGGCCGACTGTGTGGTCCTCCCCCTCCCGGTGGCGGGGGAGGGGCTGACGCTCCACGCCCCCCTGGCCCCCGCCGCCCCGCCGCTGGCCCAGGTGCTGGACCGCCTCACCCCCGGGCAGGTCCTGTGCGGCGGCCGGGTGGACCCCGCCGTCCAGGCCCTGGCCGGGGCGCGGGGGCTGACCATCCACGACTACTTCGCCCGGGAGGAGCTGGCGGTGGCCAACGCGGTGCCCACCGCCGAGGGGGCCCTCCAGCTGGCCATGGAGCACCTGCCCATCACCATCCACCGGTCCCGGGTGCTGATCCTGGGCTTCGGCCGGGTGGGGCGGGCCACCGGACAGCGGTTCGCCGCCCTGGGGGCCCGGGTGACCGTGGCCGCCCGGCGCTATGACCAGCTGGCCTGGGCCCAGGCCATGGGGCTGGAGGGGGAGCCCCTGGACCAGCCGGCCGGCTGGCAGTGCAACTACGACCTGGTGGTCAACACCATCCCCGCCCGGGTGCTGGGCCGGGAGGAGCTGGCGGCCCTGCGGCCCGACTGCCTGATCCTGGACCTGGCCTCCAAGCCGGGCGGGGTGGATCTGGCGGCGGCCGGGGAGCTGGGGCTGACGGTGATCTGGGCCCTGTCCCTGCCGGGCAAGGTGGCCCCGGTCTCCGCCGGCCGGGCCATCCAGCAGGCCATCTACCACCTGCTCCACGAGCTGGGGCAGTGAATCAAAAAGGAGGTCCCATCTTGGAAGACAAAACCATCGGATTCGCCCTGTGCGGCTCCTTCTGCACCCACGCCCGGGCCATGGAGTCCCTGGAGCAGGTAAAGGCCCGGTTCGCCCGGGTGGTCCCCATCGTCTCCGACTGCGTGGCCGCCACCGACACCCGCTTCGGGGCGGCCCACGACCTGATGCGGGAGATGGAGCGGATCTGCGACCACCGGGTCATCTCCACCGTCAAGGGGGCGGAGCCCATCGGCCCCCAGAAGCTCCTGGACCTGCTCATCATCTGCCCCTGCACCGGCAACACCCTGGGCAAGCTGGCCGCCGGGGTCACCGACACCGCCGTCACCATGGCCGCCAAGGCCCACCTGCGCAACCAGCGGCCCCTTCTCCTGGCCCCCTCCACCAACGACGGGCTGGCCGCCTCCGCCGCCAGCATCGGGGCCCTGCTCCCCCGGAAGTACATCTATTTCGTCCCCTTCGGGCAGGACGACCCGGAGGGCAAGCCCGCCTCCCTGGTGGCCGACTTCTCCCTGGTGGCCGACGCCGCCCAGGCCGCCCTGGAAGGCCGCCAGCTCCAGCCCCTCCTGCTCCGGTAGCGGACCAAAAAGCGCCTGCCGCGGGTCTCTCCCGCGGCAGGCGCTGTCCTGTAGGTGGTCCTGTCCCCCGGCCCGCCGGTCAGCCCACCGCCCGCCGCCGGTCGGAGCGCCGCAGGGCCAGCCCGTGGCACAGGGGCACCAGAAAGAGGTAGACGGACAGGGGCAGGGCGCCCACCCCCACCTCCATGGTGGTCAGGGGCACCGAGGAGGCGACGGCCCAGGGCACCAGCCCCGCCAGATTGATGGCCGAGTTGCCGATGTTGGTGGCCAGCTGGATGGGCGGGATGCCCCGGCGGCGGTACTCCTCCCCCAACAGCTGGGCGCTCATGACGATGCCCACCGCCTGGTTGCAGAACAGGGCGCAGGTGCCCAGGGACACCGCCACATGGGTGGGGAACAGGCCGATCCGGTCCACCAGCCGGCCCACCCGGCTGGTCACCGGCCGCAACAGGCCGGTGCCGTCAAAGATCCCCGAGTAGGAGCAGGACAGCACCACGATGCACACCACGTTCGCCATGGAGAGGATCCCGCCCCCCGCCATGATGTCCGACAGCTCCGGCAGGGCGGCCCGGTAGCCCAGGGCGCAGGCCCGCAACAGCTCCCCCGCCGGCATCCCCTGGATGGCCACCGCGCACAGGGCGGACAGCCCACAGCTGACGGCGATGGCCCCCACGGCGCTCACCTTCAGCCAGGGCAGGACCAGCAGGGCCGCCGCGGGCAACAGGGTGGGCCAGGTCAGCCGGAAGCCCTCCTCCAGGGCGCGGAGCACCTGGGCGTCCACCTGCTGGATGGGGAAGAACCAGGACAGGGCCCCGTAGACCGCCAGGGAAAGCAGAAAGGGCGCCGGGGTGGTCCGCCACATCTCCCGCTGGAACGCCCGCTGGTCCACCCCGGACACCGCCGCGGTCAGGGCGGCGGCGGAGGAGGCGGGGGACAGCCGCTCCCCCACGTAGATCCCGGACATGACCGCCGCCGCCGTCACCGTCAGGTCGGCGCCGCCGCTCCGGGCGATGGCCATGATGATGACCCCCGCCGTCCCCACCACCCCGAAGGAGCTCCCGAAGGCCATACAGAACACCGCCGGCAACAGAAAGGCCACCAGCACAAAGGTCCGGGGGGTGATGAGGGCTACCCCTGCCTGGACGAAGAAGGCCACCGTCCCCCCCGCCCGCCACAGGGCGCCCAGCAGGCCGATGAGGATCAGGATGCGCAACACCCGCCAGGAGGTGGCCACCCCGGCGGTGGCCATCCCCAGCAGGGCCCGGAGGGGGTGGCCCCGGTGGAGGCCCACCACCAGAAAGCAGAACAGCCCCACCACCAGGGCCCAGGCCAGGGACAGGCCCCCCGCCATACACCCGGCCACACAGGCCAGAAAGATCCCCATTCCAATCCAAAGGTCCATCTGTTCTCTCCTCCCCTCCAGACCGCCGGACGCGCGGCGCTTTTCACCGGCCGATTATACCATCTCCGCTCCCGTCTGTCACCTCCCCGGCGGGGATTTTTTCCCCGTCCGGCGGAAAGGCGCCCAGTTTCCCCTTTCCTTTTTCCCGCTTTTGTGCTATAGTAGGGTGGAATTTGTATGTAAAGGTTGGGTCCCCCAGTGAACAACATCACCCTGATCGGTATGCCGGGCTCGGGAAAGAGCACGGTGGGCGTCCTTCTGGCCAAGGCCATCGGCTTCTCCTTTGTGGATGTGGACCTGGTCATCCAGGAGCGGGAGGGCGCCCTCCTCCAGGACATTCTGGACGCCCGTGGGGTGGACGACTTTCTCACACTGGAGGAGGACGTGGTCTGTTCCCTGTCCTGTGCCCACACGGTCATCGCCCCCGGTGGGAGCGCGGTCTGCCGGGAGCGGGCGGCGGACCACCTGCGCTCCCTGGGGCCGGTGGTCTATCTGGACGTGCCCCTGGCGGAGCTGGAACAGCGGATCGACAACCTGTCCCGCCGGGGGGTGGCCATGGGGCCGGGGCAGACCCTGGCCGACCTCCTCCGCCTCCGGGCCCCCCTTTACAACAAATACGCCGATCTGGTCGTCCGCTGTCCCCAGGGACAGCCCCTGGACCGGACCGCTCAGCTGGTGCGCGCCCGCCTGGAGGAGGCGGGCCTGCTCCCCTGAACCAAGCCCCAGCCCACGGGGAACAGTGGGCCGCCCCGCGCCCCGGGCGCGGGCCGAATGAGAAAAAGGAAGTATTCCATGACATTTCAAGAGCTGGGGCTGAGCGCCCCTATTCTGCGCGCCCTGGAGGAACAGGGCTACGCAAAGCCTTCTCCCATCCAGGAGAAGGCCATTCCCCCCGCCCTGGCCGGGCGGGACGTGCTGGGCTGTGCCCAGACGGGCACGGGCAAGACCTGTGCCTTCGCCACCCCCATTTTGCAGGAGCTGACCCGGCGGGAGGGCCGGGGCCGGGCCATCCGCGCCCTGATCCTCACCCCCACCCGGGAGCTGGCCATCCAGATCGGCGAGAGCTTTGACGCCTACGGCAAGTACCTGAAGCTCCGCCACGCGGTCATCTTTGGCGGGGTGGGCCAGAACCCCCAGGTGGAGGCCCTGAAGCGGGGGGTGGACATCCTGGTGGCCACCCCGGGCCGTCTCATGGACCTGCACCAGCAGGGCTATGTGGACCTGGACAAGCTGGAGATCTTCGTGCTGGACGAGGCGGACCGGATGCTGGACATGGGCTTCATCCACGACGTGAAGAAGATCCTCCAGTGGCTCCCCCGCCAGAAGCAGACCCTGTTCTTCTCCGCCACCATGCCCCCGGAGATCACCGACCTGGTCAACTCCCTGCTCCACGACCCGGTGAAGGTGGCGGTGGACCCCATCTCCTCCCCGGTGGAGGCCATCCGCCAGTCGGTCTATCTGGTGGACAAGGGGAACAAGACCACCCTTCTGGCCTGGCTGGTGGAGTCCAAACAGGTCAAGAACGCCCTGGTGTTCACCCGCACCAAGCACGGGGCCAACAAGGTGGCCCGGGACCTGGGCAAGGCGGGCATCTCCGCCGCCGCCATCCACGGCAATAAGAGCCAGACTGCCCGGCAACAGGCCCTGTCCGACTTCAAGGCGGGCAAGATCCGCTGTCTGGTGGCCACCGACATCGCCGCCCGGGGGCTGGACATCGAGGAGCTGTCCCACGTGTTCAACTACAACCTCCCCGAGGTGCCCGAGACCTATGTCCACCGCATCGGCCGCACCGGCCGGGCGGGCCGGGGGGGCGAGGCCATCGCCTTCTGCGACTTTGGGGAACAGCCCCTGTTGCGGGACATCGAGAAGCTCATCGGCCGGAAGATCCCCGTGGTGGAGGACCACCCCTACCCCATGCAGGTGTTCGAGGCCCCCAAGCGGGACAAGCACGGCCGGATCATCAATGAGGAGGACGCCGAGTCCCGGGCCGCCGCCCGGGATCTCCGCCGCCAGCGGGAGGAGACCCGCCAGGCGGCCGCCCGGGACGACCGGAAGGAGGAGGAGGTCCGCCGCATGGCCCTGGAGGACGCGGCCAAGGTGCTGGAGGGGGGCAAGCGCTCTCGCCGCCGGCGGAAGAAGGCCGCCCCCCAGGAGGCGGCCCCCGCTCCCGCCCCCGCGCCCCGGGAGGAGGAGCCCCTCCTGGAGCCCTACCGCTTCCACACCGAGCCCCCCCGCCGGGGGGTGCGGCCCGGCTCCCTCATGGACACGGGGGACGCCATGCCCCGCACGGAGTTTGACCGGCCCGATCCCCTGGCCGGGGACCGGATCATGGACGCCACCGCCCGCCTGCTGGCCCCCCGCCGCTCCCCCCTGACCCAGGGCCGGGAGAAGCCCCGGGCCGCCCGCCCGGACCGGCGGGAGGGCAACCGGAAAAAGCGGACCGAGGAAAAGAAGCGGAGCGACGAGCGGCCAAAGCAGTCCCCCGCCCCCCAGTCCCGGTCGGGCAAGGCCAAGCAGGAGGCCGCCCCCGCCAAGTCCCGGCACGACCACAAGCGCCGGGACCACGCCCGGCGCGGCGCGCCCCCCGAGCCCCAGCGGCCCCACGCCAAGGACTCTACGGAACAGCCCAGCCTGATGAAGCCCTACTACCTGGATCTGGACCGGTAGCCCCGGGCTCTCATCTCTGATTTTACTTTTGGAGGCACATCACACATCATGGACTATCAATCCCTCTATCAACAGAAGCTGACCACCCCCGAGGAGGCGGTCAAAGTGGTCAAGTCGGGCGACTGGGTGGACTACACCTGGTGCGCCCACCACCCGGTGGCCCTGGACCGGGCCCTGGCCGCCCGGAAGGACGAGCTCACCGACGTGAAGGTCCGGGGCGGCGTCACCATGTGGATGCCCGAGATCTGCAAGGCGGAGGACGCCGGGGAGCACTTCACCTGGCACTCCTGGCACTGCAGCGGCATCGACCGGAAGATCATCCAGAAGGGCGTGGGCTACTTCAGCCCCATGCGCTACTCCGAGCTCCCCCGGTTCTACCGGGAGAACCTGGACCCGGTGGACGTGGTCATGCTCCAGGTGAGCCCCATGGACGCCCACGGCAACTTCAACTTCGGCCTTTCCGCCTCCCACCTGGCGGACATGATGGCCCGGGCCAAGTGCATCATCGTGGAGGTCAACCAGAACCTCCCCTGGGTGTACGGCCTGACGGGCACCGAGGTCAACATCCAGGACGTGACCTATGTGGTGGAGGGGGACAACCCCCCCGTGGCCCAGCTGGGCGCCGGGGGCGAGCCCACCGAGGTGGACCGGGCGGTGGCCCGGCTGGTGGTTCCGGAGATCCCCAACGGCGCCTGCCTGCAGCTGGGCATCGGCGGCATGCCCAACACCATCGGGGCCATGATCGCCCAGTCCGACCTGAAGGACCTGTCCGTCCACACGGAGATGTACGTGGACGGCTTTGTGGACATCGCCGCCGCCGGCAAGATCACCGGCCGCCACAAGAACCTGGACAAGGGCCGCCAGGTCTACGCCTTCGCCGCCGGCACCCAGAAGCTGTATGACTACGTGAACCGCAACCCGGACGTGATGGCCGCCCCGGTGGACTACACCAACGACGTGCGGGTCATCGGCCAGATCGACAACTTCATCTCCATCAACAACGCGGTGGACCTGGACCTGTTCGGCCAGGTGAACGCCGAGTCCGCCGGTCTCAAGCACATCTCGGGCACCGGCGGCCAGCTGGACTTCGTCATGGGCGCCTATCTGTCCAAGGGGGGCAAGAGCTTCATCTGCCTGTCCTCCACCATGACCGCCAAGGACGGCACGGTGAAGAGCCGCATCGTCCCCACCCTCGCCAACGGCTCCATCTGCACCGACCCCCGGTCCTGCGTCCAGTACCTGGTCACCGAGTACGGCATGGTCAATCTGAAGGGCCTGTCCACCTGGGAGCGGGCGGAGGCCATCATCTCCATCGCCCACCCGGATTTCCGGGAGGAGCTCATCCAGAGCGCCCAGAAGATGGGTATCTGGCGGCGCACCAACAAGCGGTGATCCCATCAAAAATCCCCGGCCGGCGGCCAATGTCATTAAATTAGGCTTTTTGCGCTCATAAAAAAAGCACCACCTGCTCATGAATTTTTGAGACAGGTGGTGC
>CALWVW010000041.1 GCA_944385075.1 uncultured Oscillospiraceae bacterium
GAATATGCCAAATCCCGATAACGCAGATGAAGAAACCAGACGTAATCAGTTTGATTTGTACCTTTCGCAGTTAAAGCGCTGGAAATGACTATAAATGTTATAGCAAAGCCAGCCGAGCCAGCGGGCGGTCAAGATGAACGGCGCATATGCGCCGCCGTTGACAGCCCCGCCCGCCTTTGCTGGCAGGCAATCAAGGGGCGACAGCAAGGAGTGCTACCGCCCCACACATCCTGTGCGGACCATAAAAAACTCCCGCCTGTTTCCAGGCGGGAGGCGTAAGAAAAAGAGAAGCCGGAGCGCCTACGCGCTCCGGCATCTTTTTCTGGGAAGAAAATCACATGCTGGTGGTCAGGACCTTCTTCAGGTGGGCGAACCGGGGCAGGCCGTTCTCCTTGGGGGTATCGGACTCGCCCTGGATCAGGGGCAGGACGTAGTCGATGAAGGCCTGGTTCACGCCGTTGCCCGCCTCGTTGATCCACTCCCGGGGGACCTTTTTCTCGAAGTTGGCCACGATGTCCAGGGGCTCCAGGATGGTCTCACACTTGTAGCCGCCCTCCCGGGTGCACTGGAAGGCCACCATCTTGTCGGTGACGCCGGACACGGCGGCCTCCACAGCGGCGGCGCCCGCCTGCCGGGCCTCCTCCACGTCGGTCTTGGAGGCCACGTGGGAGCCGCACCGCTGGAGCAGGGACAGCTCGATGCCCCGGACCTTGGCGCCGGTCTGCTTCTTGATGATGTCGGCCAGCTTGACGGCCAGACCGCCCAGCTGGGCGTGGCCGAAGCCGTCGGTGGCGGAGGTCTCCGCCTCGGAGACGAAGCGGCCGTCGGCGAAGTGGATGCCCTCGGACACGGCCACCAGGCACTTGCCCGTCTTCTCATAGATGGCCTTCACGTCGGCCACGAACTGATCCAGGTCGAAGTCCACCTCGGGCAGATAGACCAGATCGGGGCCGCAACCGGCCAGGGAGGCCAGGGCGGCGGAGCCGGCCAGCCAGCCGGCGTGGCGGCCCATGATCTCGATGACGGTGACCATGCCGGTGTCATACACGTGGGCATCCTGCCACACCTCGGCGCAGGAGGTGGCGATGTACTTGGCGGCGGAGGCGAAGCCGGGGCAGTGGTCGGTGCCGTTCAGGTCGTTGTCGATGGTCTTGGGCACCCCCATGATCCGGCAGTCATAGCCCACTTTTTGCATATATTTGGAGATCTTGTTGCAGGTGTCCATGGAGTCGTTGCCGCCGTTGTAGAAGAAATAGCGCACGTTGTACTTCTGGAAGATCTCCAGGATGCGCTTATAGTCGGTGTCGTCCACGTCGGGGTCGGCCAGCTTGTAGCGGCAGGAGCCCAGGGCGGAGGAGGGGGTGTACTGGAGCAGGTCCAGCTCCGCCGGGTCCTCCTGTCCCATGTCGTACAGCTTGTCCTCCAGCACGCCCTTGATGCCGTGGGCGGCGCCCAGCACCCGGGTGATGCAGTCGGATTTCAGGGCGGTCTGGATGACCCCCTGAGCGCTGGCGTTAATGACCGCGGTGGGGCCGCCGGACTGGCCGATGATACATGCGCCGGTGAGTTTCTCCATGTTTACTTCCTCCTAAACTGATGATAAAAAGTGAAAAAAAGGTTTGGGTTGGCTTTCATTTTTAATATAACATGTCCCCTTGTAATTATCAACCATCAATGGTACAATAAGACTTGCAAAATTTATATGAGGAGATGGTCATTATGCCATTGGTCACCACTACCGAAATGTTCAAGAAGGCCTACGACGGCGGGTACGCCATCGGCGCGTTCAACGTGAACAACATGGAGATCGTCCAGGGCATCACCGAGGCCGCCAAGGAAGTCAACGCCCCCCTGATCCTCCAGGTCTCCAAGGGCGCCCGCGCCTATGCCAACCACACCTACCTCATCAAGCTGGTGGAGTCCGCCATCATCGAGACCGGACTGCCCATCTGCCTGCACCTGGACCACGGCGACACCTTCGAGCTGTGCAAGTCCTGTGTGGACGGCGGCTTCACCTCCGTCATGATCGACGCCTCCTCCAAGCCCTTTGAGGAGAACATCGCCCTGACCCGCCAGGTGGTGGAGTACGCCCACGACCACGGCGTGGTGGTGGAGGCCGAGCTGGGCGCTCTGGCCGGCATCGAGGACGACGTGAAGGTCTCCGCCGAGGAGTCCCACTACACCCACCCCGAGGAGGTGGAGGAGTTCGTCAGCAAGACCGGCTGCGACTCCCTGGCCATCGCCATCGGCACCAGCCACGGCGCTTACAAGTTCACCGCCGCCCAGTGCACCCGCAACGAGAAGGGCGAGCTGGTCCCGCCCCCGCTCCGCTTCGACATCCTGGATGAGGTGGTCAAGCGCCTGCCCGGCTTCCCCATCGTGCTCCACGGCTCCTCCAGCGTGCCCCAGGAGTATGTGAAGATGATCAACGAGAACGGCGGCAAGATGCCCGACGCCGTGGGCATCCCCGAGGAGCAACTGCGCAAGGCCGCCCGGAGCGCCGTCTGCAAGATCAACATCGACTCCGACCTGCGTCTGGCCATGACCGGCACCATCCGCAAGTACTTCGCGGAGCACCCCTCCGACTTTGATCCCCGGCAGTATCTGAAGCCCGCCCGGGAGAACATCAAGCAGCTGGTCAAGCACAAGCTCATCGACGTGCTGGGCTGTGACGGAAAGGCGTAAGCCCTCCGCCCCTGTTCAAGACCCATCCAGGCCCGCTCCGGCCCTGCCGGGGCGGGCCTTTTGCGCGCTTTCAGCCTGTCCGTTCCGGCGGGAGGGGCTGGCATGGAGAGGGGGCGGTCCGCATAGGGTGGAGGGAGAGGAGGAAGACCCATGTCCCAGCTTCTGCCCTATGACCGGGCGGCGGCGGTGGCGTATGCCCACCGCTGGGCCCACGGGCGAAACCCCGCCTACTACAGCTTTGACGCCCTGGGGGGCGACTGCACCAACTTCGCCTCCCAGTGCCTGTACGCCGGGGCGGGGGTGATGGACTTCACCCCCACCTTTGGCTGGTACTACCGCTCGGTCCGGGACCGGGCGCCCGCCTGGACCGGGGTGCCCTATTTCTACAACTTTCTCACCCGGCGCGCAGAGAGCCCCGGCCCCGCCGGGGAGGAGGTGCCCCTGGAGCGGGTGGAGCTGGGGGATTTTGTCCAGTTGCGCCTCCAGGGGGACAGCTTTGGGCACTGTCCGGTGGTGGTGGCGGTGGGGCGGCCGCCCCGGCCGGACACGCTACTGGTGGCCGCCCACAGCGACGACGCGGACCTCCGCCCCCTGTCCACCTACCCATACCGGCAGGCGAGATTCCTTCACATCACCGGCGTGCGAGGGGGTTGAAAGGTGAGCGGCGCCCCCGGTCCACACCGGGGACGCCGCCATATGGCTCCGAGCTGTCTCAGCTCTGGTTGCCCCTGGGCTGGGGCGTGGGCTTGTCGAACGCGGGGTTGGAGAGATAGACGTTCCTGGCGTCCATCTTCTCCTTGCACAGCCGCAGGCACTCGCCAAACCGCTGGAAGTGGACGATCTCCCGCTCCCGCAGGAAGCGGATCACGTTGTTCACGTCCGGGTCGTCGGACAGGCGGAGGATATTGTCATAGGTGAGCCGGGCCTTCTGCTCGGCGGCCAGGTCCTCGGTCAGATCGGCGATCACGTCGCCGGTGGACTGGATGGAGCCGGCAGTCCAGGGGAAGCCGGAGGCGGCGGTGGGGTAGACCCCCGTGGTGTGGTCCACAAAGTAGGGGGCGAAGGCGGGATCGTTGCGCACCTGCTCGTCGGTGAGATTTCGGGTCAGCTGGTGGACGATGGCCGCCACCATCTCCATGTGGCCCAGCTCCTCGGTGCCGATATCGGTGAGCAGGCCCTTTGCCTCGGCATAGGGCATGGAGTACCGCTGGGACAGATAGCGCATGGAGGCCCCCAGCTCCCCGTCCGGCCCGCCGTACTGGCTGATGATAAAGGCGGCCAGCTTGGGGTTGGGGGTAGCGATCTTCACCGGGAACTGCAATTTCTTCTCATAGTGGAACATCCTACTTCACCTCATTCTGCTCATAGTTCCAGGGCCACGGGTCGGACAGCCACTGGTAGGAGGACCCGGTGGCGGCGGCCCCCTTGGTGAGGGGGCCGTATTTCTCCTCATAGGCCGCCCGGGCGGACTTCTCCATGGCGGAATACTGCTGGAACAGCTGGAAGGCCTCGGTGTCGTCCTGGTGGGTGTCCAGGTAGATGGCCAGCTCCAGCACCACGAACTCCAGCGCCTGGAGCTCTGCCAGGGGGGTGGTGGGCAGGGAGGAGCCCTCCATCTTCAGCCGGAAGGGGAGATTCAGTCCCGGGAACAGGGTGCCGTTGCTCAGAGCCTCGGACTGGGCGTACTTCTGGGGCTTATCCTGCTGGAAAGGTACATAGGGTACCGCCAGACCCGCGCAGGAGGGGAGCGTGCCGCTGTTATCGGGACAGCTGGCCGCACCGCTCTGCCGGGCGCGATTGGATTCTTGGAACAAAGGGGATTCCCTCCTTATCGGTTTAGAGAGGGGGACACGCCTCTCCCGCCGCACTGCCCGGCGGGGAGGGGGATGCGCCCCCCCTCGCACCATTCTATGAGGGCGGGGGCCGGGGGGTACACGCATACCCCGCCCCGGCCACCCATAGGATAGGGAGGAGGTGGTGGGAATGAGAAGAGGCGTGGGCGCGGGTCTCTGCCTCGTCACGGCCATGGTGGGGGTGGTCCTGCTGATGGCCCTGGCCCTGGGGCGGCTGAGCGGCGCGGTGGAGCCGGCGGTATACCGGGTGGTGGCCCGCCAGCCGGGGGAGCTGGTGCTGGACGCGGGCCATGGCGGGGAGGACGGGGGCGCAGTGTCGGTCACCGGGGTGCCCGAGAGCCAGATCAATCTGGAGATCGTCCTGCGGATGCGGGACGTGCTGGGGCTCTACGGGGTGGACCCGGTGCTGTTGCGGGAGGAGGACGTCTCCCTCCACGACGAGGGCGCCTCCACCCTCCGGGAGAAGAAGAGCTCCGACCTGAAAAATCGGGTGAAGGCGGTCCGGGCCGTGGAGGACGGGACGCTGGTCAGTATCCATCAGAACACCTATTCCAGCGCCAAATACCGGGGGGCGCAGGTCTTTTACGCCCCCACAGAGGGGTCCCGGGACCTGGCGGAGCACATCCAGACCTGTATCCGGGCCGCTCTACAGCCGGACAACGGGCGGGCGGTGAAGCCAATTCCGGACACGGTCTATCTGATGAACCACGTGGACTGCCCCGCGGTGCTGGTGGAGTGCGGTTTTCTCACCAACCCGGAGGAGGAGGCCCTCCTCCGGGACGGGGACTATCAGAAGCAACTGGCTACGGCGCTGGCCGGGGCCTGGCTGACAGTGGAGCGGTAGCCCTGCCACCCGGAAGTCCCCTTTTGACACAAAAATGGCATGTCCTGGATTGGACATACCATTTTCTGTGCGCTTTGGGCCCCATGTGGCGCTATCGCTTTTCCCTTTATGCAACTTTTCTTGCCTGGATATGGAGGTATATACCAAACAAGAGGGTGACGATCAAGATAAACAGATCGAAGCAAATAATCGTGACATCAAAGACTTGGAAACGATGGTTGAACATCGCCCCAAAGAAAATCAGGAGTAGATCAAATAGGAATGAGGCATACGCGACTTGGTAGGCACGTTTCACTTTCAACAAATATAGGACGGGAGCCATTAACCCGCACGCCAGATTGCCAACCCACAGGATCAGGCCCAGGATAGGGTAATCGGTAAAATATTGATGGACGCCCTCACCGAATCCCTTGCTAAAATAGTAGGATTCATTGTGCGACAGCATCATAAAAATATCATACGTCCCCATGATATATAAGAACAATAGGAACAGCGCGAATAAGACGCCGCGCCATTTTAGTGGTTTCATATTTCCCCTCCAGAAATAATCAATTCTGCATCAGTTCTTCTATGGCAGAATGGCATACATCATATTTTTAGTATACTATGGTGAAGTTCTCTTTTGCAAGGCCAAAGGACGCCAGCGTTTCCCATTTTATGAATACAAAGCCGTTTATTTACTTTTTGTGTGAGATTTGGTACAATGACACCGAAGAAAAACCGCCTCTGGGAGGCGGAGCGCAGGAGGAAGCCCGGGGATGAAAGCCAAGACCCTGTTCTATTGTACCGAGTGCGGCAACGAGACCCCCAAATGGCAGGGGCGGTGCCCCGCCTGTGGGGCCTGGAACACCATTGTGGAGCGTCCCCCGGAGCGGGCCGCCAAGAAAACGGCCCCGGTGGGCTCCGGGGTCGGGGGGGCCCTCAACCGCCCCCGCCCCATGGCGGAGGTGGAGACCACCGACGCTCTGCGCTTCTCCACCGGGGTGGGGGAGCTGGACCGGGTGCTGGGAGGCGGCGCGGTGAAGGGCTCCCTGGTGCTGGTGGGCGGGGCTCCCGGCATCGGCAAATCCACCCTGATGCTCCAGATCTGCGACAGCCTGTGCCGGTTCGCCAAGGTCCTGTATGTATCGGGAGAGGAGTCGGAGCGGCAGATCAAGCTCCGGGCCGAGCGGCTCCAGGTGAGGGGGGAGGGGCTCTACCTCCTGGCGGAGACCAATCTGGAGAACCTGGTGGACGCCGTCCACCAGCTCCAGCCGGATATCCTCATCGTGGACTCCATCCAGACCCTCTACCACGGGGACGTGACCTCCGCCCCCGGAAGCATCAGCCAGGTGAAGGAGTGCACCATGGCCCTGATGCAACTGGCGAAAGGGGAGGGAGTCACCGTCTTTGTCATCGGCCATGTGAACAAGGAGGGCTCCATCGCCGGGCCCAAGGTGCTGGAGCACATGGTGGACTGTGTGCTCTACTTCGAGGGGGAGCGGCAGATGGCCTACCGCATCCTCCGTGCGGCCAAGAACCGGTTCGGGGCCACCAACGAGATCGGGGTCTTCGAGATGGGGGATCTGGGGCTGGCCGAGGTGCCCAACCCCTCCGAGGCCCTGCTGGCCGGCCGGCCCGCCGACGCCCCCGGCACCTGTGTCACCTGCGTCATGGAGGGGGTCCGCCCGGTGCTGGCGGAGATCCAGGCCCTGGTGGTGCCCTCCAGCTTGGGCACCCCCCGCCGGGTGAGCAACGGCTTTGACTACAGCCGCTCCATGCTCCTGCTGGCTGTTCTGGAGAAGCGGGGCGGGCTGATGGTGGGCAACTGTGACGCCTATCTCAACGTGATCGGCGGACTCTACCTGGAGGAACCCGCCGCCGATCTGGCCGCCATTCTGGCTCTGGCCTCCAGTTTCCGGGACAGGCCGGTGCCCCATGATCTGGCCGCCATCGGCGAGGTGGGCCTCACCGGCGAGCTCCGGGCCACCAGCGCCCTGGGCCAGCGGCTGGCGGAGGTCCGGCGGCTGGGCTTCACCAAGTGTATGATCCCCAGGCGGACCCAGGGGAAACTAGCGGTCCCGGAGGGACTGGAGCTCATCCGGGTGTCCAACATCCGGGAGGCCATGGCGGCTCTTCTGTAAGGTGGAATTCCTTTCCGGCTGGCTTCGGGGAACGAAATTGACGCACCCGGACTGCCCGCCGCCCGGGGAGGCCGCCCGGGACAGGGAGCAGTAGCCGTCGATCTGGTAGACACAGGGGTCGGTACAGGCGATCAGGCTCAATGGGACCATCTCCAGTCTGAATTGTCGTGTGCTGTCGGCTAGTATGCCCGGGAATCGGGCGCTTATGACTGGACGCGCCGTCTGTAGCTCAGATGCACGAGATGAGGGCCATTTTTACCGAGGAACAAATTACGGAGTAAAATTTGAACCGCTCCCGGAGACGGGAGCGGTTCTGGTAATCTGGTCGTCGAGACTTCGCATCACGCTTGACAGCGGGGAGAGGATGTGCTATGCTGAGTACACAGTGATACAGGTCAACAAAATAAAAATTTTGTTGACCTGAGTGGAGGGAAACAGCGTATGGACTACCGTTTGGAAGCTCCGCCCCTGATCCGGGACTTTCTGGTCTACCACGAGACTATCCAGGGACACTCCCGCCGTACAGTGGATGAGTACTACCTGGATCTGAGAAATTTCTTTCGCTATCTCAAGCAGTCCCGCCACTTGGTGGCCGCTGAGGTGCCGTTTGCCGACATCCCAATCGACGACGTGGATCTGCCGCTGGTCCGGACCATCACCTTGACGGACATCTACGACTACATGAATTTTCTCTCCCGGGACCGGGGCCTGAACAATGTCTCCCGGGCCCGCAAAGTGGCTACCATCCGGTCCTTTTACAAGTATCTTACCAACAAGGCCAAGCTGTTGGACGCCAATCCGGTCCAGGATCTGGATTCCCCCCGGATCCGGAAGTCACTCCCCAAGTATCTGGATCTGGACGAGAGTTTGGCCCTGCTGGACCATGTGGAGGGCAAAAATTCCGTCCGGGACTACTGCATTTTGATCCTCTTTTTGAACTGCGGCCTGCGAATCTCCGAGCTGGTGGGTCTGAATAAAACAGATGTTCGAGGAGAGCAACTGCGGGTGTTGGGCAAGGGCAACAAGGAGCGCATCCTGTACCTCAACGAGGCCTGTCAGCGGGCCCTCCGGGACTGGCTGGTCGAGCGGGATGCCCTGGCCCTGGTGGATCAGAACGCCCTGTTCATCACCCTGCAGAACCGGCGGAGGATCTCCCGGGCGGCGGTCCACAAGCTGGTGAAAAAGCACCTGGCGGACGCCGGGCTGGACAGCTCCCAGTACTCCTCCCACAAGTTGCGCCACACCGCCGCCACCCTGATGCTCCAGAACGGCGTGGATGTGCGGACCCTGCAGGAGGTACTGGGCCACGACCACCTGAACACCACCCAGATCTACACCCACGTGGACAACGAGGATCTGCGCACCGCCGCCCGGGCCAATCCCCTGGGCCGCGCCCGGAAGAAGCCGGATCCGGAGCCGGAGGGCGGAAACAAAAAATAAGTCCTGCGATCCACTGTCCCACATCAAAAGAGGGCCGGAAAATTCCGGCCCTCTTTTGGTATCATACTCCTCATGGAGCGGTCACACGGTGACCAGCTCATAGCTCCGGGAACCCAGCCCGATCTTCTCCGCGTGCTCCAGGCAGCTCTTCCAGTCCGACTCCGGCGTGGTGTTCTTGAAGTGGTCGTGGTGGTCGCAGAAGCCCTCCTGGTGGAGGTGCTCGTCCAGCATGCTCCCCGGGATGGGCTCCAGCTTCAGGCAGGCGTCCACACAGGCCTGATCCAGGGCCACCGGGTCAAAGGAGGCAAACATCCCCACATCGGGCAGGATGGCCAGGTCGTTCTCCCCGTGGCAGTCGCAGTAGGGCGAGATGTCGATGACCAGACTGATGTGGAATTGGGGCCTGCCGTCCACCACCGCCTTGGCATACTCGGCCATTTTGCGGTTGAGCATCTCCGCGGCGGAGTCCTGGGGGCTGTAGATGGCGTCAAAGGGGCAGGCGGCGATACACCGGCCACAGCCCACACACCTGTCGTGGTCGAGGACGGCCTTGTTCTCCGGGTAGGAGATGGCGCTCTGGGCGCACTGCTTGGCGCAGAAGCGGCACCCAACGCACAGGTCCTGGTCCACCTCGGGCTTTCCGTCGGCGTGCTGTTCCATCTTGCCTCTCCGGCTTCCGCACCCCATGCCGATGTTCTTGATCGCCCCGCCAAAGCCGGTCATCTCATGCCCCTTGAAGTGGTTGAGGCTGACAACGATGTCGGCGTCCATGACGGCGCGGCCGATCTTGGCCTCCTTGACGTACTCCCCGCCACGGACGGGCACCTCCACATCGTCGTCCCCCTTCAGACCATCGGCGATGATGACCTGACAGCCGGTGGAGAAGGGGGAAAATCCGTTCTCATAGGCGCTCTCGATGTGCTCCAGAGCGTTCTTTCTCCGGCCTGGGTACAGGGTGTTGCAGTCGGTCAGGAAGGGGATCCCTCCCAGGGACTTGATCACGTCGGCCACCCGCTTGGCATAGTTGGGGCGCAGATAGGTCAGGTTGCCGGGCTCCCCGAAGTGGATCTTGATAGCCACCATTTTGTGGTCAAAATCGATCTCCCCGATCCCGGCGGCCCGGATCAGTTTCTCCAGCTTGTCCAGCTGACTCACGCCCACTTTGGTGCGCAGGTTGGTGAAATAGACTTTGGAACGTTGCATACAAAACTCCCTTCCCTGATCATGCTCAGCTCTTCTGATATGGTTCTCAACTGGCGGTGCCAGCACTCCCCTCTTGATTTCCCGGGAAATCCTCCCGCCGGCCGGTCACTGGAGCAGGGCCTGGAACTCCTCCTCCGTGAGGACGGGAACCCCCAGCTCCTGGGCCTTCCGCAATTTGGAGCCCGCCGCCTCCCCGGCCACCACATAGGTGGTCTTTTTGGAGACGGAGCCGGCGGCCTTGCCCCCCCGTTCCTCGATGAGGGCGGCGGCCTGGTCCCGGGTGTAGTGCTCCAGCGCCCCGGTGAGCACAAAGGTCATCCCGGCAAACCGCTGGTCTCCCCCCTGCTCCGCCGCCGTCATGTTGACCCCCGCCTCCCTGAGCCGGGCGATGAGATGGCGGCTCTGGGGGCTGGCCATCCAGTCCAGGACGCTCCGGGCGGTGATCTCCCCGATGTCGTCCACCGCCGTCAGCTCCTCCAGGGTGGCGCTCTGCAGGGCGTCCAGAGTGCGGAAGCGGGCGGCCAGGAGCTTGCCCGCCTTCTGTCCCACCTGCCGGATGCCAAAGGCGTAGATCAGCCGGGACAGATCCTGTCCTTTGGAGCGCTCCAGGGCGTCCAACAGGTTCTGGGCCGAGCGCTTCCCCATCCGGTCCAGCTTGGCCACGTCCTCCAGCTTCAGGAAGTAGAGGTCCCCCGGCGTTCTGACCAGGCCGGCCCCCACAAGGTTCTCCATGACGGCGATGCCCAGCCCCTCGATGTCCATGGCGTCCCGGCTGGCGAAGTGGGCCAGGTTACGCAGAAGCTGGGCGGGGCACTCGGCGCCGGTACAGCGTACGTGGGCGCCGTCCTCGTCCCGCTCCACCGGAGCACCGCACACGGGACAGGTGGCGGGCAACAGATAGGGCACGGTCCCCTCCGGACGCTTCTCCGGCACCACGGAGAGCACCTCCGGGATGATCTCCCCCGCCTTGCGCACCAGAACGGTGTCCCCGATACGGATGTCCTTCTCCGTGATGAAGTCCTGGTTGTGGAGGGTGGCGTTGGTGACCGTGGTGCCCGCCAGCCGCACCGGAGTGAGCACCGCCTTGGGGGTGAGGACGCCGGTGCGGCCCACCTGGACCGCGATGTCCAGCACCCGGGCCTCCTTGACCTCGGGCGGGTACTTGTAGGCCGCCGCCCACCGGGGAAATTTGGCGGTGGAGCCCAACTGCTCCCGCTGGGCCAGGTCGTTGACCTTCACCACCGCGCCGTCGATGTCGAACTGGAAGGTCTCCCGGTTCTCTCCGATCTCCCGGATGTGGGCGGTGACCTCCTCCATGGTGGTACAACTGTAATGGGGAATCACCTTAAAGCCCCTGTCCCCCATGTATTTCAGGGTCTCCAGGTGGCTGTTGAGCGTGACCCCCTCCGCCCACTGGACATTGAACAGCAGGATATCCAGCTTGCGGGAGGCGGCCACCCGGGGGTCCAGCTGGCGCAGGGAGCCGGCGGCGGCGTTCCGGGGGTTGGCGAACAGGGCCTCCCCCCTTCTCTCCCGCTCCTCATTGAGGGCGTGGAACACCCGCTTTGGCATGAATACCTCCCCCCGGACGATGAGCTGGGCGGGGGCGTCCGGGATGCGCAGGGGGATGGAGCGGATGGTGCGCAGATTCTCCGTCACGTCCTCCCCCACCTGTCCGTCCCCCCTGGTGGCCCCCCGGACAAAGAGGCCGTCCCGGTACTCCAGAGCTACGGACAGCCCGTCCACCTTGGGCTCCACCACATACTCCACCGGGGAGACCACTCCCCGGACCCGCTGGTCGAAGGCGGCCAGCTCCTCAAAGTCGAACACGTCCTGCAGGGACTCCAGAGGGACCTTGTGGACCACCTGGACAAAGGAGTCCAGGGGCTTCCCCCCCACCCGCTGGGTGGGGGAGTCGGGGGTGACCGCCTCCGGGTGGGCCGCCTCCAGCTCCTCCAGCCGCCGGAGCAGGTGGTCGTAGTCGTAGTCGGACATGGTGGGCCTGTCCAGCACATAGTACTCATAGCCGGCCTGATTCAGCCGTTGCCGCAGGTCGGCGATCTCCAACAGCTCGTCCATTTCAACACTCCTCTGTCGGTCTGCAATGAAATCGGGCCAGAGCCCCGGGGCACAGGGCCCGGCACAGCCGGAACAGCCCGTACCCCAGAAGGGCGCCCGTGGTGTTCAAAATCACGTCGTCGATATCGGTGCTCCGGCCGATAAAAAACTGGATGAATTCGATGGCGCAGGAGGTGAGGCACCCCAGCAACAGGGCCTTCCACCACCGCCACCCCCGCCACAGCAGGGCGGGGAAAAAGCCGATGGGCACAAACATGGCGATGTTGCCCCAAAGCATGAACATGAGCCAGTAGCTCATGGAGTTCAGCGCCCGGCGGATCTCCTGAAGGGGGGTCAGCATATTGTCCAGGTAGTCCAGCCCGGCCAGGGTCTCCTCCCAGGTGGGATAAAAGCTGAAAAAGGAGGTCCCCTCGTGCCACCCCCGGCCCAAGTCCATCACATAGGACCAGAGGTTGGCCGGAAACAGGGTCAAGGCGGCCAACCCGGCGCAAAACAGCACAAAAATGCACAGGGCAATCTCCCGCTGGAGACCGCTGACCAGCCTCCGCGCCGCCAGCCGGCGCATCCGCAAGGGGCGGCAGAGCAGAAACAGGGCCATCGCCACCGTACACAGGGGGAGCATCTGCCAAATATAGCGCAGAATATCGCCGACGACAACAGACATCCGGACAGGTTCCTCTCTTTTCCTTGGTTCAACAGGGTCACCGGGACAGCTGGAGATAGGTGTCGGGCACCTGGCCCACGATGACCGTCTCGGCGATGGGCACATCAGTGTGGCACACCGCCTCCGCCCGTCCCCCGGGGAGCATGAGGGTCAGAGGGATCTCCAGAGACAGGGAGATCTTGTGGAGGGTCTGGTTGACCCCGGCGGAGGAAAATTCACTGGAGAACTCCCCCGACGCCGTCCCTACCGTCATGGCGTGGACCTTGATGGTGGGGCCCAGGCCCCACAGCAGATCGAAGTCCAGCACACTGCCCAGAGGGATCTGGATCTGGCTCACGTCCACTCCCTCCAGGGCCGCCAGGGCGGCCCCCAACAGCTGGGCCCGCAGGCGATTCAGGGCGGCGGTGTCGGTGGTGACGGCGGCGATGGCTCCGTCCTCCCCCCGCTGGACGGTCACCAGATCGGCGTAGCCCACCCCGCTCTCCTCCAGTTGACTCCAGATGGCCTCCTCCACCACCCGGTTCATCTGGTTCTGGGCCTGGGCCTGGGCCGCGGCCACCACCATGGGCCGCAACCGCGCCTCCAGCGCCCCGATGATCCCGGCGGCCACCAGCAGTCCGGCCAGCACCGTGACCAGCCAGGGGGGCGGCCCTCCCCGGCGCAGATTTCCCCGGAATGCCCGTACAAACCGCCGCGTCCGCCGGCCCATAGACCTCCCCCCTTCTCAGGAGAGGGTATGCGCCCCAGGGCTCGGCCTATACCTTCAGCGCCGCAACAGCTCCTCCACCGCCAGCAACACCCCCAGCTTGCCGGACTCGAAGGTGAGTCCCCCCTGGAGGTAGACGGTGTAGGGCTCCCGCATGGGGGCGTCGGCGGACAGCTCGATGGAGGCCCCCTGGATGAAGGCCCCCGCCGCCATGATGACCTGGCAGTCGTAGCCGGGCATGTCCCAGGGCTCCGGGGTCACATAGGAGTCCACCGGGGCCCCGAACTGGATGCCCTTGCAGAACTTTTTCAGGGCCTCGGGCTCCTTCATGTGGATCATCTGGATGATGTCGTGGCGCACC
>CALWVW010000042.1 GCA_944385075.1 uncultured Oscillospiraceae bacterium
TTCCTGGCGGAGGGGGAGACCACCGGCGACCTGCTGACCATCGGGGTCCCGGCCCTGCGGACCATCTCCTTCAGCTTCATCTTCGCAGGCTTTTGTATCGTGTGCTCCTCGGTGTTCCAGGCGCTGGGGCACGGGGTGCTGTCCCTGCTGACCTCTCTGGTGCGCCAGCTGGGGGTGTTGCTCCCGGTGGCCTTTGTGCTGTCCCGCATCCATGGGCTGGACGCCGTGTGGTGGGCCTTCCCCATCGCCGAGCTGTTCTCTCTGACCCTCAGCGCCCTGTTCCTGCGCCGGGTGTACAGGCGGGAGATCGTTCCCCTCCGGACGCCGGAGGAGCGCCCCCAGTCCGAATAAGGAAAGTGAAACGCCGCGCCCGGCGGACCTCTGGTCCCCGGGCGCGGCGTCTGATTGGAGAGAGGGGGGAGCGCCCCGCCTTACAGCAGGGCCACCACCTGATACATCAGGAAGAAGTGGCAGATGCTCCCCATGAGGATGAACAGATGAAAGATCTCGTGACAGCCGAAGCGGGGGTTGTCCCGGCCCGGCCACTTGACGGCGTACAGCACCCCGCCCACCGTGTAGAGCACGCCCCCGGCCAGAAGCCAGAAGAAGCCCACATCGGGGAGGACCCGCCGGATGGGGACGATGGCGAAGATGGCCAGCCAGCCCATGAACAGGTAGATGGCGCTGGTGAGCCAGCGGGGGATGGCCAGCTTGGCGATGGTGAGCACCATCCCTGCCACCGCCAGGGTCCAGACGGCGGCGAGGAGGGGGACGCCCCCGCTCTCCCCCAGGGCGGTGAGGCACAGGGGGGTGTAGCTCCCGGCGATCAGGAGATAGATGGAGCAGTGGTCATATTTGCGCAGGGCGATGCGGCCGGGCACGCCGGTGCGCAGGCAGTGGTACAGGGTGCTGGCGGTATAGAGACAGATCATGGACAGACCGTAGATGGCAAATAGGGCGAAGAGGAGCCAGTCCCCCAGCCCGGCGGCCCGGACCAGGAGCAGGGCGGTCCCCACCAGGGCCAGCCCGGCCCCCACGCCGTGGGTGATGGCCGACCAGGGCCGCAGTCCGTCATAGGGGTCGCGCACCTCCCGCTTGGCGCGGGGCCGGCGGGCGAGGAGGGGGGCGGAGACAGATAACGCGTCAGAGCGCATGGCGATTCTCCTTTCCAGAGGATGGGATCCGGTGTTTCTGGACCTAGTATATCCCCGGACCGGGAAATTATCAATATATAATATCACCAAATACAATATTGAAAATTAGATTAAAGCATATAAAAAACAACGCCGGGGAAACCGGCGCTGTTTTTCTAGTGAGATCAGGCCTGAGAGATCGCGCTCATGGGGCAGGTACCGGCGCAGGCGCCGCAATCGATGCAGGCGCCGGCATCGATCACATACTGGCTGTCCCCCTGAGAGATCGCCCCCACGGGGCAAGCGTCCGCGCAGGAACCGCAGCTGATACAGGCATCACTAATGACATGGGCCATGATAAGTACACCTCCCTAAGAATCTGGGCGTATTCAAAAACGCACTATCATTCTACCACAACTTTTCAAAAAAGCAAGGCCAAATTCATGTTAAATCTCGGGAAAAGGGGGAATCATGGAGGGAGATTTCGATTTGAGGGGATGAGTGTGTATGGCAGACAGCCGCTTTACCTCCACGGCCCTGGGGGCCATCCGACTGGCGCAGGAGACCGCCGCCGGCCTGGGGCACAGCTATGTGGGGAGCGAGCACCTGCTGTTGGGGCTGGCGGGGCAGGAGCTCAGCCCGGCGGCCACCGCCCTCCGCAGGGCCGGGGCGGACCGGGAGGCCCTCTGCTCCGCCATCGTCCAGCGGGTGGGGACCGGGGTGCCCGCCCGGGGGATCTGCCAGGGGCTGACCCCCAACTGCTGTCAGGCGATCCGGGGGGCGGTGGCGGAGAGCCGCCGCCTGGGCCAGCGGGCGGTCAACTCGGAGCATCTGCTCCTGGGCCTGCTCCGGGAGCGGGACAGCGGGGCCGTCCGCCTGCTGGGCCACTGCGGGGTGGACAGCGAGGGGCTCTACCGCCGGGTGTCGGCCGCCCTGGGCGGGGAGGAGACGGGTTTCCGCCCCCGGCCCCGGGAGCCGGAGAGCCGGGCCGGGGGGGAGACCCGCCAGCTGGACCAGTGCGCCCGGGACCTGACCTGTATGGCCCGGGAGGGGCGGCTGGACCCGGTGGTGGGCCGGGAGGAGGAGCTGGACCGGGTGATCCAGATCCTGTCCCGCCGGACCAAGAACAACCCCGCCCTCATCGGGGAGCCCGGGGTGGGCAAGACGGCGGTGGTGGAGGGGCTGGCCCAGGCCATCGCGGCGGGCACCGCCCCGCCCCACCTGTTGGGGCGCAGGGTGTGCGCCCTGGACCTGTCCGCCATGGTGGCGGGCACCAAGTACCGGGGGGAGTTCGAGGAGAAGTTGCGCCACGTCCTCCAGGAGGTGCGCCGGGCGGGCAACGTGATCTTGTTCATCGACGAGCTCCACACCATCGTGGGGGCGGGGTCCGCCGAGGGGGCCATCGACGCGGCCAATATCCTGAAGCCCGCCCTCTCCCGGGGGGAGCTCCAGGTGATCGGGGCCACCACCCTGGAGGAGTACCGGCGCTATATCGAAAAGGACTCCGCCCTGGAGCGGCGGTTCCAGCCGGTGATGGTCCGGGAGCCCACCCGGGAGGAGACTCTGGCCATTCTCCGGGGGTTGCGGGGCCGGTACGAGAGCCACCACCGGTTGGTCATCTCCGACCGGGCGCTGGAGGCGGCGGTGGAGCTGTCCGTCCGCTATCTGCCCCAGCGGTTCCTGCCGGACAAGGCCATCGACCTGATGGACGAGGCGGCCGCCCAGGCCCGGCTCCGGGGGAAGGCCCTTCCCCCGGAGCTCCGGCAACTGGAGGACCGGGTGTCCCAGGCGGAGCGCCAGCTGGCCGACGCGGTGCGCCGCCAGGACTTTGAGCAGGCGGCCATCCTGCGCAACGTGGAGCGGGACTTTCGCCGGGAGCTGGAGCAGGGCCGGCGGCAGTGGCAGGAGCGGCAGGGCCAGCCCACGGTGGAGCCCCGGCATATCCAGGCGGTGCTGAGCCAGTGGACCGGGGTGCCGGTGGGCGACCCGGAGGAGGCGGACCGGCGGGCCATGGCCGCCCTGGAGGGGGAGCTCCACCGCCACCTTCTGGGCCAGGACCGGGCGGTGGAGACGGTGGCCCGGGCGATCCGGCGCAGTCGGCTGGGCCTGCGGGACGGGAGAAGGCCGGTGGGGTGCTTTCTGTGTCTGGGCCCCAGCGGGGTGGGCAAGACCCAGCTGTGCCGGAGCCTGGCCCGGACCCTCTTCGGGAGCGAGGAGGCCCTGATCCGGGTGGATATGTCGGAGTATATGGAGGCCCACACGGTGTCCCGGCTCATCGGCTCGCCCCCGGGGTATGTGGGCCATGAGGAGGGGGGCCAGCTCACCGAGCGGGTGCGCCGCCGCCCCTGGTCGGTGGTGCTCCTGGACGAGCTGGAGAAGGCCCACCGGGACATCTGGGCCCTTCTGCTCCAGGTCATGGAGGAAGGGGTGCTCACAGACGCCCAGGGGCGGCGGACGGACTTTCGCAACACGGTGCTGGTGATGACCTCCAACCTGGGGGCCCAGCGCTTTGCCCGGGGGAGGCGGCTGGGCTTCTCCGCCGGGGAGGAGCAGGAGCGGGAGGCGGTGGAGCGGGAGGTGCTGGCCGACGCCCGGGCCCTGTTCGCCCCGGAGTTTCTCAACCGGCTGGACGCCACCCTGGTCTTCCACCCCCTGGACGGGGACACCCTGGCGGCCATCGCGGGTCAGCTTCTGGAGGAGACGGGCGGGCGGCTGAAAAAGCTGGGGGTGGACCTGGAGGTGGAGAGAGACGCGGTGGCCCTCCTGGCCCGGGCAGGGGGAGACCGGGAGTACGGCGCCCGGCCCCTCCGCCGGGCGGTGGCCGCTCTGGTGGAGGACCCGGCCGCGGACCTGATGCTGGCGGGGACGCTGAACAGCGGGGACGTGTTGCGCGTGGAGGCCCGGGAGGGGCAGGTGCGGGTCCGGGCGGAGCGGCGGCAGAGCGAGGGGACGGAACAGGCCGGGCCGCCGGCGGAGCAGGACGGGCAATTCTTTTCTTGATTTGTGGGCGGCGAGAGGGTAAAATAGAGGAAATCCCATGGCACCCAGCGCACAGAAGGAGGTCGCGACCATGAAAATTTCCGAACTGCTCCGCCAGGACGGGCTGTCCCTGTCCTTTGAGGTGTTCCCGCACAAGACCAACACGGTGTTTGAGAGCGTCAAGCGGGCCACCGAGGAGATCGCCGCCCTGGGCCCCGCCTTTGTGAGCGTCACCTACGGCGCGGGGGGCGGCACCAGCCAGTACACCCTGGAGATCGCCAAGAACATCAAGGAGCGGTACGGGGTCCCCACTCTGGCCCACCTGACCTGCGTCTCCTCCACCCGGGAGCTGGTCCGGGAGCGGATCGGCCAGATGAAGGCGGCGGGGATCGAGAATGTCATGGCCCTCCGGGGGGACCTGACCCCGGAGCTGGAGGGGGCGGACCGGAGCCAGTGGCCCTACCGCCACGCCATCGACCTGATCCGGGAGCTGAAGGAGAGCGGCGCCGGCTTCTGTATCGGCGGGGCCTGCTACCCCGAGGTGCACCCCGAGAGCGAAAACCAGAGGGAGGACATCCTCCACCTGAAGGAGAAGGTGGACGCCGGGTGCGAGTTCCTCACCACCCAGATGTTTTTTGACAACAACCTGCTCTACAACTTCCTGTACAAGATCCGGGAGGCGGGGATCACCGTCCCGGTCCTGCCGGGCATCATGCCCATCACCAAGGCCAACCAGGTGGAGCGGGCCATCCAGCTGTCCGGCTCCTTCATGCCCCAGCGGTTCAAGAGCCTGGTGGACAAGTTCGGCCACTCCCCCGACGCCATGAAGCAGGCGGGGATCGCCTATGCCACCGACCAGATCATCGACCTGTACGCCAACGGGATCAGGACCGTCCATGTCTACACCATGAACAACCCCGACGTGGCGGCCAAGATCCTGGACAACCTGTCCCACATCCTGGGGTGAGTCCGGTGGTCACGGTGACAACCTGTGCCCCGCCCCCGGTGGACCGGGGGGAGGTGTTCCGCTACGCCGCCTGCCGCCGGCCGGGGGCGGAGGAGGAGCGGCTGTTGGACAGCTGTCTGGAGGAGCTGGGGGACCGGCTCCGGTATGCGGTCTGCTTCACCACGGTCCCGGTGACCGCCGGGGGCGGGCGCTTGGACCTGGGCTTTGCCCGGGTGGAGTCCCGGGATCTGGCCCGGTGGCTGGACGGGTGCCGGGAGGCGCTGGTGTTTGCCGCCACCACGGGGCTGGAGCTGGACCGGCTCATCTCCCGCTACAGCCGGGTGTCCCCCTCCCGGGCGCTGGTGTTCCAGGCGGTGGGGGCCGAGCGGATCGAGGCCCTGTGCGACACCTTCTGCGCCGCCCGGGGGGCGGAGCTGGCCCGGTCGGGCCGGGGGCTGACCCGGCGCTTCAGCCCGGGGTACGGGGATCTGCCCCTGTCCGTTCAGCGGGAGATCTTCCAGCTGTTGGACTGCCCCCGGAAGATCGGCCTGTCCCTGAACGAGAGCCTGCTGATGACCCCCAGCAAATCGGTGACCGCCATCGCCGGGGTGACGGCCTGTCCCGGGGAGCCGGGGCGGCCGGGGTGCGACATATGTGACAAGCTGGACTGCCAGCTGAGGAGGTAGTACATTGCATATCCTGGAATTTTGGAAGGACCACCTGGTCTATCTGGACGGCGGGATGGGGACCCTGCTCCAGGCCAGGGGGCTGGGCCCCGGGGAGCTCCCGGAGCGGTGGAACCTGTCCCACCCGGAGGTCATCCGGGCCATCCACCGGGCCTACTATGACGCGGGGAGCCATGTGGTGTCCGCCAACACCTTCGGGGCCAACGGGCTGAAATTTGACGGGGAGGAGCTGGAGGCCATCGTCCACAGCGCCCTGGACAACGCCCGGGCCGCCCGGGAGGAGAGCCGGGGGAGCCAGGAGAAGTTCATCGCCCTGGACATCGGCCCCACGGGGCGGCTCCTCAAGCCCTACGGGGATCTGGATTTCGAGGACGCGGTGGCCCTGTTCGCCCAGATGGTCCGCCTGGGCGTCCGGTACGGGGCCGACCTGATCCTCATCGAGACCATGAACGACAGCTATGAGACCAAGGCCGCCCTGCTGGCGGCCAAGGAGAACAGCGACCTGCCCGTCTTTGTCTCCAACGCCTACGGCGCGGACGGCAAGCTGATGACCGGGGCCGACCCGGCGGCCATGGTGGCCATGCTGGAGGGGATGGGGGCGGACGCCATCGGGGTCAACTGCTCCCTGGGCCCCAGGGCCCTGGCCCCGGTGGTGGAGCAGTATCTCCAGTACGCCTCCGTCCCGGTGCTGTTGAAGCCCAACGCGGGGATGCCCCGGGAGGAGGGGGGAAGAGCGGTCTACGACGTGAGCCCGGAGGAGTTCGCGGAGGAGTCCGCCGCCCTGGTGGAGAAGGGCGTCCGGCTGGCGGGGGGCTGTTGCGGCACCACGCCGGAGTACATCGCCGCCCTGGTGGGGCGCACCCGGGACATCTCCCCCCGGCCGGTGGAGCCCAAGGAGATCAGCTGGGTGTCCTCCTACACCCACGCGGTGCGGTTTGGACAGGGGCCGGTGCTCATCGGGGAGCGGATCAACCCCACGGGGAAGAAGCGATTCCAACAGGCCCTCCGGGAGGGGGACATGGACTATGTGCTGTCCGAGGGCATCCGCCAGCAGGAGCGGGGGGCCCACATCCTGGATGTGAACGTGGGACTGCCCGACCTGGACGAGCCGGCGGTGCTGGCCCGGACGGCGGGGGAGCTCCAGGCGGTGCTGGACCTGCCCCTTCAGATCGACACCTCCGACCCGGCGGCCATGGAGCGGGCCCTCCGCCGCTATAACGGGAAGGCCATGGTCAACTCGGTCAACGGAAAAGGGGAGAGCATGGCCGCGGTCTTCCCCCTGGTGAAGAAGTACGGCGGCGTGGTGGTGGCCCTGACCCTGGACGAGGATGGGATCCCGGACACGGCGGAGGGGCGCCTCCGGGTGGCCGAGAAGATCCTGGACCGGGCGGCCCGGTACGGCATCGGGAAGAAGGACATCATCTTCGACACCCTGGCCATGGCGGTGAGCGCCGCCCCCGACGCGGCTCTGGTCACCCTGGAGGCCCTGGAGCTCATCCGCACCCGGCTGGGATGCGGGACCAGCCTGGGGGTGTCCAACGTGTCCTTCGGCCTGCCCGGCCGGAGCGCCATCAACGCCAATTTCTTCGCCCTGGCCCTGGGGCGGGGGCTGTCGGCGGCCATCCTCAACCCGGACTCCGCCGATATGATGCGGGCCTACCACGCCTGCCGGGCCCTGTTGGGCTGGGACGAGAACTGCGCCGGCTATGTGGCCTTCGCGGCCACCGACGTCCCGGCGGCGCCCCAGAAGGCGGCGGCCGCCCCGGCCGCCCCGGCGGCGGGGCCGGAGGGGGAGAGCGCCCTCCAGCGGGCCATCGTCAAGGGCCTGCGGGAGCAGGCCGGGGCCCTGGCCAGGGAGCTGTTGCGGACGGTGGCCCCCCTGGATCTGGTGCGGGAGGAGGTCATCCCCGCCCTGAATCTGGTGGGCAAGGGGTTCGAGGACAAGACCATCTATCTGCCCCAGCTGTTGATGAGCGCCGAGGCGGCCAAGGCCGCCTTTGAGGAGGTCAAGGCGGCCATGCCCCCGGAGGCGGGGGCGGGCGAGGGCGGCTGTCCCGTGGTGATCGCCACGGTCCACGGGGACATCCACGACATCGGCAAGAACATCGTCCGGCTCCTGCTGGAGAACTATGGCTTCGCGGTGTCCGACCTGGGCAAGGACGTCCCGCCGGAAGCCGTCGTGGCCGAGGTCCAGCGGCTCCACGCGCCGCTGGTGGGGCTGAGCGCCCTGATGACCACCACGGTCCCCGCCATGGAGGAGACCATCCGGCAACTGCGCATCCAGGCCCCCTGGTGCAAGGCGGTGGTGGGGGGCGCGGTCCTCAATCAGGCCTACGCCGACCGGATCGGGGCGGACCGGTATGCCCGGGACGCCATGGAGACGGTGCGCTACGCCCAGGAGGTCGCCGCCGCCCGGTAGCGCGCCACAGAAAAAGGAAGGCCCGATTCGGCTTTGTGTACCCAAAAGAAAAAAATACCTGCCCCCGCGCCACGGCGCGGGGGCAGGTATTTTTCAGAACATGTTATCCAAGCCGCACGATGTGCTCGATGGGCAGGGAGCAGAGAAGGGTCTGCGCCTGGCTCCGGAGGCCGTGCTTGGCGTTGATGGCGTCCATGATGGAGGAGCGCAGGTCGGTGGGCACCACGATGGCCACCACCTCCTTCTCCTCGGTGAGGGTCATGTCATAGGCCTGCTCCAGCTCCGCCAGACCGGCCAGCCGGGCCTTGACCACCGTGCCGCCCCGGGCCCCCGCCTGCTTGGCGGTGTCCATCACCTCGTCGGTGCACCCCAGATTGCAGACGGCCAGGATCAGACTGTTTTCCGCGCGTTCCATAGGTGGGATCCCTCCATTTCCACGTTTCAAAAGTTTGGACTGGTGGGCGACCAGCGTGGCCACCAGGTTGCTGATGCCCGTCACCGGGACGGTGAAGACCAGTCCGGAGGTGCCGGTACTGCCCCGCAGGTCGCTGTCCAGCTCGGCCAGGAGCCGGCCGGCGGCCTCCTCGGTGGCGAGGCTGAGCACCACGTCCTTCTCGCTGGAGCCCAGGCCCAGGATGTCCATGATCTCCGAGGTGGCGGTGCCGGTCCCGGGGCACTGGAAGTGGAGGACCACCTTCCGGCTCCGGTAGAGCCGCAACATGGCGGCCCCCGTGCCCCGCTCCACGATGGAGATCATCAGCTTCATTGCTTCCATATCCGATGCACCTCCCAACGGTCAGTCGAAGTAGACCACCACGTCCTGCACCCGCTCCATGTGGTAACGCAGGCGGCGGCGGGCCAGGTGGTGGCGGACCTGGCTGGACAGGCCCATGACTTGGATGGTGATGAGGGGGGTCATGGCCACCATGGCCACGATGCCGAAGGCGTCGGTCATCATGTTGCCCCCCAGGGCGGAGCAGGCCCCCTGGGCGAAGGGGAGCAGGAAGGTGGCGGTCATGGGGCCGCTGGCCACCCCGCCCGAGTCGAAGGCGATGCCGGTGAAGATAGGGGGGACCAGGAAGGTGAGCCCCAGGGAGAGGACGTAGCCGGGGATCAGGAGCCAGAAGATGTGGATCCCGGTGAGCACCCGGACCATGGCCAGCCCCACGGAGGCGCACACCCCGATGGACAGGGCGTAGCCCATGGCCCGGTGGGAGATGGCGCCGTTGGACACCTCCTCCACCTGTTTGGTGAGGACGGCCACGGCGGGCTCCGCCTTGACGATGAAAAAGCCGATGAGCATCCCGATGGGGACCAGGAGCCAGCTCTGCCCGCTGGTGGCCACCGTCCCGCCGATCCACTGCCCCGCGGGGAGAAAGCCCACGTTGACGCCGCACAGGAACAGGACCAGCCCCAGATAGGTGTAGACCACGCCGGAGGCGATGCGGAGCAGGGCCCGGCCGTGGAAGCGGTGGGCGATGAGCTGGAACAGCAGAAAGAGGCCGGCGATGGGCAGAAGGGCCAGGGCCACCTCGGTAAAGTAGTCCGGGAGGGCCTCCCAGAAGTAGAGGGCGGCCTGTTGGGTGGTGGAGACCTGGGGCAGGATGTCGGCGGCGGGCAGGTTGGCCTCCGGCCGGTAGAGGATGCCCAGGAGCAGGACGGACAGGATGGGTCCGATGGAGCACAGGGCCACCAGACCGAAGCTGTCGCTGGCCGAGTTCCGGTCACTGCGCACCGAGGCGATGCCGACGCCCAGGGCCATGATGAAGGGCACGGTGATGGGGCCGGTGGTGACGCCCCCCGAGTCGAAGGAGACGGGGATGAAATCGGCGGGGGCCAGGGCGGCCACCCCGAAGACGATCAGGTAGAAGACCAGAAGGAGCCGCCGCAGGGGGACCCCCTTCCGGATGCGCAGGGCGGCCACCACCAGGAAGAGGCCCACCCCCACCGCCACCGTGAGGATCAGGATCAGATTGGGGATGGAGGGCACCTGCTCCGCCAGGACCTGCAGGTCGGGCTCTGCCACCGTGGTCAGCATGCCCAGCAGGAAATAGGCCAGCAGGGGGATGAGCACCCCCCGACTCCGGCTCAGCTCCACGCCCATCCCCTCGCCCATGGGGGTCATGGACAGGTCCACCCCCAGGGTGAACAGCCCCATCCCGCCCACCAGCAGGATGGCCCCGAAGAGAAACAGGACCAGCGTCCCCGGGTCCAGCGGGGCGATGGTGATGGACAGCAGGAACACAATGGCCGTGATGGGCAGGACGGAGGACATGGATTCCTGGATCTTTTCTTTCAGCTGTCGGTTCAGATGCATGAGAGGCCCCCTTTTCAGACGATTCACTTATAAATATTTTGAATAAATGTATTATATCAGGAAAATCAATCGCCTGTCAAATGCCCGAAAAGGCGAAGAGGTGGGAAAAGTGAGAAAATGGGGGAATAAAAAAGTCCCTCCCGGGAAAAAGGAGGGACAAAAGTTAGAAAAATGGGGCGATTCCGGCCCTTTTCCCCGGAAAGCCGGGGGAGGGAATCTTAACAATATTTTTACAATCCGGCGCCCTCCTCTTAACAGAGGGCGGGGCCTCAGCGCAGGAAGAGGCGGAGGAGCTTCACCCCCAGAGGGGTGTAGGGGGCGTACCGGAAGGGCAGGTCCATCCAGGTGGACTTTTTCACGATGCTCTTCCGGTGGGAGAAGGTGTCGAAGCTCTCCCTGCCGTGGTAGCTCCCCATCCCGCTGTTGCCCACCCCGCCGAAGCCCATGCGGCTGGTGGCCAGGTGGATGATGGTGTCGTTGATACAGCCGCCGCCGAAGGGGACGTGGCGCAGAAAGCGCTCCTGGGTCCGCCGGTCCTCGGAGAACAGGTAGAGGGCCAGGGGGTGGGGCCGGTCGTTGACAAAGGCCTCCGCCTCGTCCAGGGTCCGGTAGGTGAGGACCGGGAGGACGGGGCCGAAGATCTCCTCCCCCATGACCGGGTCGTCCGGGGAGACCGGGTCCAGGATGGTGGGCTGGATCTTCAGGGTGGCCGGGTCCCCCTTTCCCCCAAAGACCACTTTGGCGGGGTCCAGCAGGCCCATGACCCGGTCGAAGTGCTTCCGGTTCACCATCCGCACATAGCCGGCGTTGTCCAGGGGGTCGCTCCCGTACATGGCGGCCACCCACTTTTTCACGTGGGCGAGGAACTCCTCCTTGACCTGGGCGTCGATGAGAAGGTAGTCGGGGGCCACGCAGGTCTGGCCACAGTTGAGCAACTTACCGAAGACCAGCCGCTTGGCGGCCAGGTCCAGCTTGGCGGTCCGGTCCACGATGCAGGGGCTCTTGCCGCCCAGCTCCAGGGTGACGGGGGTCAGATGGGCGGCCGCCTTGGCCATGACCTCCCTACCCACGGCGACGCCGCCGGTGAAGAAGATGTAGTCGAAGGTCTGGTCCAGCAGGGCCTGGTTTTCCGCCCGGCCCCCCTCCACCACCGCCACATGCTCGGGGGGAAAGGCGGCGGACACGATCTCCCGAATGACCGCCGAGGTGGCGGGGGAGTAGGCGGAGGGCTTGACCACACAGCAGTTTCCAGCCGCCACCGCCCCGATAAGGGGCTCCATGGTCAACAGGAAGGGGTAGTTCCAGGGGGACATGACCAGGGCCACCCCATAGGGCTCAGAGACGGTGAAGCTCCTGGCGTGGAACTGGGCCAGGGGGGTCAGATGCCGCCGGTCCCGCATCCAGCGGGGCAGGCGCTTCTCCACAAAGGTCAGCTCGGACAGGGTCATGCCGATCTCGCACATATAGGTCTCGGGGGCGGATTTGTTCAGGTCGGCGGCCAGAGCGGAGTTGATCTTGCTCTCCCGCTCCAGAATGGCCCGGCGCAGGCGGTCCAGCGCGGCCCGGCGGTCCGCTAGGCGGAGTGTCGCGCCACTGCGGTAATAGGCCCGCTGGGCCGCGACGAGGGCTTGGATGTCCATAGGGTGACCTCCTTCGGCATCAGCTTGCGGTACATGGCCTCCAGCCCGGCGCGGTCCATGAGCTTGGGCACGGGGTAGAGGGGGTTGCACTCCTGGTCGGCGTGGCGGGCCATGGTGGGGATGTCCTGGGGGCGGATCTCCGGGATAGTCTCCGGGATGTCCATGGCCCGGTTGGCGGCGCGGATCCAGTCCAGAAAGGCCCGGGCCCCCTGCTCGGGGGTGTCCTCCGCCCGGGCCAGGCCGGCGGCCCGGGCCAGCCGGGCCAGCTTGTCCCAGCAGGCGGGGCCGTACTCCTCCAGGAAGTAGGGGAGGATGACCGCGTTGGCCAGACCGTGGGGGATGCCGTACTGTCCGCCCAGGGAGTGGGCCACCCCGTGGACATAGCCCACATAGGAGCGGGTGAAGGCCACCCCGGCGCAGTAGGCGGCCCGGAGCATGGCCCGGCGGGCCTGCAGGTCGGAGCCGTCCCGGTAGGCGGCGGGCAGGTACTGGACGATGAGGCGGGCGGCCTCCTCGGCCATGGCCCGGGTGAGCGGGGTGGTGGAGTTGCCGATATAGGCCTCGATGGCGTGGGTGAGGGCGTCCATCCCGGTGGTGGCGGTGATGAAGGGGGGGAGCCCCAGGGTGATCGCCGGGTCCAGCACCGCGTAGTCGGGGATCAGGGCGAAGTCGTTGATGGGGTACTTGTGCTTGGCCACGGGGTCGGTGATGACGGCGGCCAGAGTGGTCTCGCTCCCGGTGCCGGCGGTGGTGGGGACGGCGATGGTCAGGGGGGTGCGGCGCAGGACCCGCAACAGCCCCTTCATCTTCTGCACCGGCTTGTTGGGCCGGGCGATCCGGGCGCCGACCGCCTTGGCGCAGTCCATGACCGAGCCGCCGCCCACGGCGATGATGGCCTGGGCCCCGTGGTCCAGATAGAGGGTCCGGGCCTCCTCCACGTTCTGGACGGTGGGGTTGGGGACGGTGCCGTCATAGACCACGCACTGGATCTCGTGGAGGCCCAGGGTCCGCTCCAGGGAGGCGGTGAGCCCCAGAGAGCGGATAGACCGGTCGGTGACCAGCAGGACGCAGGTGACCGACTTGTCCTGCAGGAGCGGGGGGATGGAGGTCAGGTCGTCCAGCTGTTTGGGCTCCCGGTAGGGGAGAAAGGGGAGGGCCAGACGAAAGACCAGCTGAAATGCCCGGCAATAGGCCGCGCGGATGGGGTTTCTCATTCTGATCAGTTCCTTGTGAGAATTTCTGTTCCGATAAAAAACAGCGGAAAAACGGCCGGTTTGACAGACCGGCAAAATGTGATGATAGCACAGACCGCGGGGGCCGTCAAGGAGAAGAATCCACAAAGTCCCCCGTTGCGCGGGGGGGATGGTTTTGGCTCTTCTGTTATTAAAATGTCATATTTATTTATAGTTTTATAGCGATAAAAGATACAGTATGTCCGTGATCTTCCGGATAAATAGCCGCAATAGCTCCGGAGTCAGCTTCCGATACCTGCGCACTCCGGCAGGGTGATGAAGTGGTCGGCGCCACATACCTGCCCCGTAGCCGCCGGATGACTACCTCCTGTTCCGGGACATGCTCCTTCAGTATGGCCGTCTCCTGCGTGTAGCCACTGGACAGACCCTGGAACTGCTCCGAGAAAGGAGCCCTACCAGTAACAAACAGACCGGCGGGCGACGCCCATGATTGGGAGCCGCCCGCCGATCACCCATTTTGCTTTATTCTTTACACGACAGCCGCCACTGGGCGCTCTCGCTCTGGAGCTCCACCATGCGGCGGTAGAGGCCGCCCTGCTCCATCAGCTCCGCCGGGG
>CALWVW010000043.1 GCA_944385075.1 uncultured Oscillospiraceae bacterium
AGCTCGGTCTTGCCCACGCCGGTGGGGCCCAGGAACAGGAAGGAGCCGATGGGCTTGTTGGGGTCGGCGATGCCGGCGCGGCTCCTCAAAATGGCCTCGCTGACCAGGCGCACCGCCTCGTCCTGGCCCACCACCCGCTGGTGGAGCAGGTCCTCCAGGTGGAGGAGCTTCTCCCGCTCCCCCTCCATGAGCCGGGCCACGGGGATGCCGGTCCACCGCTCGATGATCCGGGCGATCTCCTCCTCGGTGACCTTATCCCGGAGCAGGGAGCGGGCCCTGCCCTCGTTGGCGATCTCCTCCTCCGCCTCCAGGGCCTTTTTCAGCTCGGGGATCTTGCCGTACTGGAGCTCGGCGGCCTTCTCCAGGTCGTACTCCCGCTGGGCCTTCTCCAGGGCGGCGTTGGCCGCCTCCAGGTCCTCCCGGAGCTTCTGGACCTTGCCGATGGCCCCCTTCTCGTTGTCCCACTGGGCCTTCTTGGCGTTGAACTCCTCCCGCATATCGGAGAGCTCCTTCTGGATCTCGGCCAGGTGCTCCTGGGACAGCTTGTCGGTCTCCTTCTTCAGGGCGGCCTCCTCGATCTCGTGCTGGATGATCTTCCGCTGGATGACGTCCAGCTCGGTGGGCATGGAGTCCATCTCCGTGCGGATCATGGCGCAGGCCTCGTCCACCAGGTCGATGGCCTTGTCGGGGAGGAACCGGTCGGTGATGTACCGGTTGGACAGGGTGGCGGCGGCGATGATGGCCCCGTCGGTGATCTTCACCCCGTGGTACACCTCGTAGCGCTCCTTCAGCCCCCGGAGGATGGCGATGGTGTCCTCCACCGTGGGCTCGTTGACCATCACCGGCTGGAACCGCCGCTCCAGGGCGGCGTCCTTCTCGATATACTGCCGGTACTCGTTGAGGGTGGTGGCCCCGATGCAGTGGAGCTCACCCCGGGCCAGCATGGGCTTGAGCAGGTTGCCCGCGTCCATGGCCCCCTCGGTCTTGCCCGCCCCCACGATGGTGTGGAGCTCGTCGATGAACAGGAGAATCTTCCCCTCGGACTTCTTCACCTCGTTGAGGACGGCCTTCAGCCGCTCCTCAAACTCCCCCCGGTACTTGGCCCCGGCCACCAGCGAGCCCATATCCAGGGCGAAGATGGTCTTGTCCTTCAGACTGCCGGGCACGTCCCCCTTGACGATCCGCTGGGCCAGGCCCTCGGCGATGGCGGTCTTGCCCACGCCGGGCTCGCCGATCAGGACGGGGTTGTTCTTGCTCTTCCGGGACAGGATGCGGATCACGTTCCGGATCTCATCGTCCCGGCCGATGACCGGGTCCAGCTTGTTCTGCCGGGCCCGCTCCACCAGGTCGGTGCCGTACTTCTTCAGGGCGTTATAGGTCTCCTCCGGGTTGTCGGAGGTCACCCGCTGGTTGCCCCGGACCGTAGCCAGGGCCTGCATGACAGACTCCTTGGTGACGTTGTAGGTACGGAACAGCTCCTTCAGGGCGCTGTTGGGGTGGGCCAGCAGGCCGAGGAACAGGTGCTCCACCGAGATATACTCGTCCTTCATGGCCTGGGCCTCCTGCTCGGCGGCCTTCAGCGCCCGGTCCACATCCTGGGAGACATAGACCTTGTCCGCCTCCCGGCCGGAGACGGTCACCTTGGGGAGCTTCTCCACCTCCGCCTTGACGGCGGCCTCGAAGCTGGGGACAGTCATCCCCATAGCGGTGAGGAGCTGGGGGATGAAGCCCTCCCTGTCCCCCACCAGGGCCAACAGCAGGTGGGGCTGTTCGATCTGTTGATTGCCGTACTCCCGGGCGATATCCTGGGCCCCCTGAAGGGCGGCCAGGGACCTCTGGGTCAGTTGATTCATATTCATGATATTCCACTCCTTCCATGGAACAGACTTCGGTATGGTCCTAGTATAGAACGCTCCCACGGGAAAATCATGAACAGAGTGTAAATTTTTAGCACTCTCATTGCGAGAGTGCTAAAAATGTTCTGTCCTGTTTTCCGGTCACTTCTTGTACCGCTCCAGCATCTCCATGAGCAGGCGCTCGTTCTCCCGGGCGGCCCGGGCCAGTTGCTCCGACTTCTCCCGGAGGTTGGCCAGCACCTGGTCATAGTGGGCCATCAGGTCGTCCGCCCGGCGGATGGCCTCCTCCCCGTCGAAGTGCTCCACGTGGCCGGCGGCGGGCAGGTCCAGCTCCTCCAGATAGCTGGCCACCTTGGGGTCGTAGACCAGCCCCATGGCGGGCACCGCCATCCGGGCGGCGAAGATCAGGGTGTGGAGCCGCATGGCAAGGCACAGCCGCGCCCGGCCCAGCACCCCCATGAGCTCCCGGGGACTGCAGGGGAGATCCAGCTGGAAGGAGGGCTCCTCCATCAGGGCCCGGACGCGGGCAGTGGCCTGCCGGTCCCGCTCCGGCTGCATCAGCAGGAAGAGGACCTCCAGCCCGTATTCCCGGTGCAGGTGGTCGCACAGCCGGGCCAGCTGGCGGTAGAAATCCCCGGTGTCCCGCCACTCCCGGACGGAGACCGCCACAAAGGGCCGCCCCTCCTCCAGGCCGGTGGACCGGATCAGCTCCAGACAGCGCCCCTCATCGGCGGGGCTCAGGTGGAACACCGGGTCGGCGGTGACATAGATGTCCCTCCGCTCCACCCCCATCTCCCGGAGCTCCCGGGCGGAGCTGTGGTCCCGCAGGGTGACCAGAGTGGCCTGCTCCACCACCTTTTTCACCCGGCGGCGGTTGTTGGGCCGCCGCAGGGGGCCGATCCCGTTGGCGTAGAGCATCACCGGCTTGCCCAGCCACTGGGCGCACCGGATGATGGACAGGTAGTACAGGAGGGACCGGGTGGAGGTGGTGTCCTGGAGCAGGCTCCCGCCCCCGGACAGCAGGGCGTCCCCCTTCCGCAGGGCGGAGAACACCCGCCACACCCGGAACCGGGGGATGGCCTCCAGCCCGTACTGCCGCCGGGTCCGCTCCGGGTCGTTGGACAGGGCGGTGACGGACACCTCGGCGCTGGTGTCGTGGATGGCCTGCTGGATGGACTCCAGAATGGCGTCGTCCCCGGCGTTGTCAAAGCCGTAGTAGCCGCTCATGACCACCCGGTACTTTCTCCGGCGCACCTGGTCGTACATGGCCAGACAGTCGGCGGCCATCCGGCGGACCGAGTAGTAGTCGAAGATCACCTGCCGGCCATAGGCCCCCGCCCGCTCCCGCTCCTCGGGGGACAGGGCGAAGGCGGCCACCACGTCCCGGTACAGCTGGTCCGGCTGGGACAGGGGCAGGCCCCGGCAACAGAAGTTGCCCTCCCGGGCCTCGGCCAGCTTGTCCGGACCGAACAGCCCCTGGTACCCCTCGTTGCCCGCCACGATGACGGGCTTGCCCGCCGCCATGGCCTCCAGCGCCGCCCGGGACACCCCCACGAACAGGTCGCCGGCGGCCACGATCTCGTTGATATCGGTGCGGGGGCCGGTCATGGTGACGCAGGGGCGGCCCAGGGTCCGGTTGACCTCCTCCGCCCGGGCCTTCAGCTTGTCAAAGACGTTGCCGCCCCCGGCGATGAGAAGCTGGATGCCCGGGATGGCCCGGTCCAGCTCCGGGGCAATCTGGATGAGCTGGCCGGCCACCAGGGCCCGGTCCTCATCCATCCGGCTCACATAGGACAATATGGGTCTCTCTCTGTCCAGACCGAATTCCCGGATCACCCGCTCCCCGGACACCGCGGGGGAGAACTTCTCCGTGTCGATGCCGTTGATGGTCACCGAGATGTGCTCCGGGGGCAGGCCGTACTCCCGGATCAGATAGGCCTTGATGTCCTCGGACACCGCCACCGTCCGCTCCCCCCAGTCGGTGAGGTAGCGCAGGAGCCCCCGGGTGTCGAACACCCAGTGGGCGGTGGTGACAAAGGGGTAGCCCATCCGGCGGCACAGCCCCCCGCACAGGAAGGCGGGGATCCGGGCGTGGGCGTGGACCACATCCGGGTCCTCCTTTCGGATGATCTCCCGCAGGATCTTGCGGGCCCGGACCATGTCCCCCAGGTTCCGCCGGTGCATGGGTGCCTGGTAGTGCCGGATGCCGGCGGCGGTGATCTCCGGCACATAGACGCCCCCGTTGGACACGATAGCCACATCGTGCCCCTCCTGTTTGAGCTCCTTGACCAGCTCCACGATATGGGTCTCCGCCCCGCCGATGCCCAGGCCCATGGTGGCCATCAGGATCTTCATAGGGACCCTCCTCTCTCATTGCGGCAAGGCCCCACGGCCCCGGAAAGGGGGCCGTGGGGCGCGCGCTTTCAGTTGATCGCCATCACCGTGCCGGTGAATTCGGCGTACTTGGTCTCATAGGTGCGGGCGGAGTTGACCCCCAGGCTGTAGATCCGGTTGAGCATATAGTTTCCCTGCTCGGTCACCAGCCCCTGGCCCTCCACGGTCAGCAGAAGGTTCACGCCCCCCTCCACCTCCACCTGGGCCACGGTCCCGTCGTGGAGATAGGCCTGCATCCGGCCGGGTTGCTCCTCGATGGCGGTGATGGTGCCCAAGGGGCCGTTGCTGGTGTAGTCCTTGTCGTACAGCAGATCCCCCACCTGGATCATGGGCTCCATATAGTCGTAGGCGCCCGACACCAGCACCTGGAAGGTGATGGGCTGTTCCGCCACGCTGTTGCCCGTGACCGCCTGGTCCCGCTTCACAAAGAAGATCGCGGCGGCCATGGCCACCACCAGGAGCAGGACCACCACGTCGATGACGCTGATCTTGCCGAACAGGCGGCCGTTTTCATCGATGATCTTCATGCCTGCACCTCCCGCTCAATGGCCACGATGGGCCCGCTGGCCATATAGCCCTCGCCCCGGATGTAGGTGACGGTGCCCACCCGGATCTCATAGCCGCCGCCCACCACGATGGCCTCGTCGTTCTCGGTACAGGGGGCCTCCACGGTCACCAGGATATCCTCATAGCCCTCATAGGTGGCCTGGACATATTTCCGCCCCTCGTGGTCCAGCTGGCGGCTGACCGCCGGGACCACCTCAAAGGAGACCACCTGTCCCAGCTCGTAGTTACGCACATTGTCCACCAGGATGTCCCCCTCCTGGACAAGGGCGCTGTTGCCCTCGGGCCAGTTCTGGAAGCGGACGGTGTAGCGGACGGTGGAGGCGGTGGCCGCCGGGCTGTCGGTCACCGCCGGGCTGGAACGGAGGGTGCTCCACAGCAGAAGGGCCCCCACCGCCAGCACCAGCACCAGGACGATGCCGTCGAACAGGTTCAGCCGAAGCCGGAATTTATGTGTGTTCTGTTCCATTATTTGGCTCCTTTCAGGATATCCAGATAGATTTGCTCCACATTTTTCGCAAAGATCTCGCCGGTGAACTGGGCGGCGAAGATCTCCCGGGCCCGCCGGCGCATCTGCGCCAGCTCCTCCGGCCGGTCCATCAGCCGGGCCACCCGGCCGGCCAGCGCCCCGCTGTCCCGGGCCGGGAACACCAGGCCGTTCTCCCCGTCGTGGATCAGGAGGGGGTTGCCGCCGCAGTTGCTCACCACCGCGGGCAGGCCGATGCTCATCCCCTCCAGCAGGGAGAGGCTGGAGGTCTCGCTCTCATAGGAGGCATTGATCTGCACGTCCATGGCCCACAGGGCCTGCTCCACCTCCCGCACAAAGCCGGCCAGCACCACGGTCCCGGGGGGCAGGGTCCCGGCCTGTTGCCGGATCTGGCCCAGGTAGCTCCCCTCCCCCGCCACCAGAAGGCGGACGGGGCGCCCCTGGTCCACCAGTTGCCGGACCGCCTCCAGGATGGTGCCGTGGCCCTTGTACTCCTCCACCCGGGCCAGGATGCCCAGGACGAAGTCCCCCGGCGAGAAGCCGTACCGGGCCCGGCTGGCCTCCCGCTGTTCCGGGGTGGGCTCGGGCAGGGGGGGGACCCCGTTGAACAACACATGGATCCGCCGGTCCGGGATGCCGGAGGCCCGCAGGATCTCCCGGGCGGAGGGGCCGATGGCCACCACTCCGTCGGCCAGCAGGCCGTCCAACAGCCCGTTGGCCAGCCGCCCCGGGGGGCTGGCCAGCAGTCCCGAGGGGGGAAAGGCGCAGTGCTTGGTGTACACCACCTTCCGCCCCTCCAGCCGGCCGGCGATGCGGCCGGTGAGGGCCCCGTGGGTGTGGATCAGGTCGGGGTCCAGCTGGCGGATCAGCCGGCGCAGGGGGGCGAGGGCCGCCCGGTCCAGGGACCGGTCCGCCATGGCGTCGATCTCATGGGTGGGGACGTCCAGGGCCCGGACCCGGTCGGTCAGGGCGCTCCCCCGGGGCAGGGCCACCTCCATGTGGAAGCGGCTCCGGTCGTAATATTGCAGATAGCTGAGCAGGCTCCGCCCGCCGCCGCCGATGTTGGTATCGCTGATGATCTGTAGCACGCGGATCAAGGGGCAGGCACCTCCTCCGTGGCCACCCGGGCCCAGACGGCGCCCAGGCCCAGCATGGCCCAGAACACCAGGGTCACCCGGTAATTATAGAAGGAGTAGTCCGTCATCCCCTGGGCCAGAAAGCCCATGATCCCGGCCAGCACCGCCGCCAGGAAATACCGGTCCCGCCGGTCCCGGCTCCGGCTGAGGGCCACGCAGATCTGCCGGGTAAAGGCCAGGATCATCAGCAGGAAGACGGCCAACAGCCAGATCCCGCCGTCGGACACCAGCTGGAGGAGCAGGTTGTGGGAGTGCTGGGCATTGGCCGCGGCGTAGCCGTAGATGGGGTAGACCATGTTGAAGGCCTCGGTCCCCGGGCCGATGCCGCACAGCCAGTAGTCCTTCAGCATGGCCAGCGAGCCCATCCAGATGGACACCCGGTAGGAGGTGGAGCTGTCCCCCAGGTCGCCGATGCTGGTGAACCGCTGGATCACCGTGTCCGGCATGACGAAGTACAGGGCCACCAGGGCAAAGGGGACCAGGACCAGGAGCCGGGGGTTGATGAGCACCACAAAGATGGCCCCGGCGATCAGGGCCCCCACCCATCCTCCCCGGGAGAGGGTCAGGATCAGGCACAGGCCGATGAGGGCACTGCACCCCAGCCACCAGAGCCGCCCGCTCACCCCCCGGACGGACAGCAACAGCGCCACCCCCAGGGGCAGGACCAGCACCAGGTACTCCGCCAGCATATTGGGGTTCTGCAGGGTGCTGTACACCCGGGTGGTGATGGAGGAGAACATCTCGCTGTCCACCCAGCTGGACTCCCCGGTGACTCCCAGCTGATACTGCATCACGCCCACCAGGGACACCACCCCCGCCGACACCACCAGCACTCCGGTGAAGACCACCGCCTGCCGGCGGGTGGCCACCACGTTCTCCACCACCAGGGCAAACAGGGTGAAGCAGATGAACAGGATGCCGGGCTGGAGACTGCCCCGGGGGGTCACCGACAGGGCGATAGCCGCCAGATAGATCCCCGCGAAGACCAGCAGGTAGGGGTTCATGGGGGAGTAGCACAGTTGCCGCTCCCTCTGGCGGATCAGCACCAGGGCCAGGGAGGCGAAGGAGACCAGCACCAGGGCCAGCACCGCCATGGTGGGCAACAGGGGGGCCACCGCCGCCGTCAGGGCGCACCACAGCCCGCACCGGAGGAAAATGCTCCCGGCAAACAGCCGGTCCAGCCGGAGCTTCTCATAGATCCAGCACAGCGCCCCCCGGCACCCCTGCCACAGACGGAAAAAGAGGCTGTTCCGGGCCGCGGCCCGCCCCCTCTCCCCCGGGTGGAGGAACCACTGGACCACATTGCTGTTCCGCCACTGGCCGCCAAACCAGAGGCAGACGGCCATCAGGCCCCGCCAGAGCAGGCTGGCGTCCAAAATTCGTCTCATCCGTTCCACGGTTCAACCTCGCTTTCGGCGCAATACCAGAGCGCCCGCAATTTTGGCCTCCTCCAGTCCCAACAGCCGGGCCAGCAGGAAGTAGGCCGCCACCCCGGACAGGGCGCACAGGGCCAGCGTGGCCGCCTCCCCTACCTTTCCGGCGGGGAACAGGCCAGCGGCCCACACTCCCACCGCCCAGGCGCACAGGCCCATCCCGGCGGTGGCAGACAGCATCTTCAAAAGGTCCCGGGCCATGCCGCCCCTCCACACTCCCAGCCCCCTCCGCTCCAGGGGGATAAGAAGGCACAGGGCGTACACCGTGGAGGACACCGCCGAGGCCACGGCCAGCCCGGCCACCTGGAACCGGCCTACCAGGCACCAGCACAGCAGGATGTTCGCCCCGATGGCCACGGCGCCCGCCACCAGGGGGCCCCGCCCCTCCTGCCGGGCGAAATAGACCCGGCTGAGGACGTTCTGCAGGGCGTAGCCCGCCATCCCCAGGGACATCCACATCAGGGCGTCGGCGGTGATGCCGGTGGAAAATTCGTCAAACTCCCCGCCGCCGTAGATCAGGGAGATCAGGGGACGGGCCACCACCATCAGCCCCGCCGACATGGGCAGGACGAAGAACAGGCTGGTGTGTACCGTCTGATACACGGTGTCCCGGAACTCCCCCTCCTCCCCCCCGGCGGTGAGCCGGGACAGGCGGGGAAAGATCACGTTGGTGATGGAGAGGATAAAGGTCCCCCCGATGACCAGATACAGGTTGGAGGCGTACTCCAGCGCCGACACCCCCGCCCCCTCGTACAGCCGGGAGCCGAACCGGGAGTTGATGGCCAGGGTGATGGGCTGGACCCAGGTGGACACCATCACCGGCCCCATCAGGGCAAAGACCTTCCGCATCCCCTCCGACCGCAGGTCCAGCCCCGGGCGGAAGCGGTAGCCCAGCCGCCGGAGAGGCGGCCCCTGGATGGCCCCCTGGAGGAACCAGCCCAGCAGATAGGCCGCCGCCAGCCCGTAGATCCCAAATTTCCCGTCCAGGGTGAAAAAGTAGGCGATGATGACCAGATTGGACACCGTGGACATGAGGGCGGGGGCGGTGAAGTGGTCCTGAGCCTGGAGCACCCCCACCAGGGAGAAGGCCACCCCGGAGAAAAACACCGTGGGGAACATGACCCGGGTGAGGGAGGTGGCCAGGGCGGTGGTCTGGGGGTCGGCGTAGTCGGCGAACAGGGCCACCATAGGCCCGGGGAGGGCCATCCCCAGCAGGGTCAGCCCCCCGGTCAACAGGGCGACGGCGGTGATGAACTGCCCGGCAAAGCGGAAGGCCTCCTCCCTCCCCCGCTTCTCCAGGTACTCGCTGAACACCGGGATGAAGCAGGCCGCGATGGCGGAGGCGAACACCGCGTCAAAAAACACTCGCGGGATGCGGCTGGCGGTGAAAAAGGCGCTGGCCGCGGGGCCGGTGCTGTAGTGGATGGCCAACAGCCGGTCCCGGTACAGCCCCAGCACCTTTCCGATCAGCGTCACCAGCATGACCAGACTGATGGTCCTGGCCGCGCTGTCCCTCTTGTTCTCCAGGGTCCACCCCTCCCCTCGTCCGGCGTCCGGCAAAATATCGTCTTATTGTACACCATGCCCCCGGCTTTTTCAACCTTCTATTGGGGAACGATTTGTAAACATCTTTCCTCCTATTGGGGAATGATTTGTAAACATCTTCCTCCCAGATTTTTCCCGATCGCCATTGAAACCGGCCCGGAAATCTGTTACAATGGGGAGGATTCTGCTGGTTTACATATTACAAAGGAGCGCCTATGAAATACCCATCTTCCACTCTGTTTCGCCGGATGACCGCCTTTGTGCTGGCCGTCCTCCTGGCCGTCCCCGCGGTGTACGCCTCCGCCGGGGAGGAAAAGCTCCAGACCGCCACCCGGATCGTGGACGGTCTGACCTACTACAACACCGTCACCGTCAACGGCGGCCGCCGGATCGAGAGCTACTCCCTGGAGCTGGAGCCGGACAGCGATGTGGAGCCCATCCTGTTGCAGGGCTCGGGCACCATCTACGGCGCCGCCTCCATCAACCGGGCGGTGTCCAACGCCCAGGAGCAGGGCTACCACGTCCTGGGGGCCATCAATACCGACTTCTTCTCCACCTCCACCGGCATGCCCCTGGGCATCGTCATCGAGGACGGCGTCTACAAGTCCAGCGGCCCCTCGGAGAACGCCATGCTCATCACCGACGGGCAGGTCTCCATCATGGGCCACCCCCAGGTGGAGCTGTCCCTGACCAACGAGACCACCGGCGCCACCGTCACCCCCAACTATTTCAATAAGGTGCGCAACGACATCGGCGGCATCTATCTCCTCAACCACGACTTCTCCACCGTGTCCACCCGCACCTCCAGCGCCGGCTGGTATGTGCGGATGAAGGCGGTGCCCGACCGCCGCACCGATGAGGTGCCCGCGCTCACCGTCAACTCCACCCTGACCCTGGAGGTCACCGAGCTCCTCCGCTCCGACCAGGCCATCGCCATCGGGGAGGACGAGTATATCCTCACCGCCGCCGACCTCTCCTATCAGGAGGAGGCCTTTCTCGCCTTCCAGGTGGGGGACGAGGTCACCCTGACCACCTCCTGCCAGGACGAGGACCTGTCCCGGGCCCAGTGGGCCGGCGGGGTGGGCGACATCATGATCCGGGACGGCGCCATCACCGACAGCTCCACCTGGACCTACCGCGGGGACGGGCGCCAGCCCCGCACCGCCCTGGGTCTCCGGGAGGACGGCACCCTTGTCCTCTACGCGGTGGACGGGCGGCAGTCGGACCACTCCGCCGGCCTGTCCCAGCTGGATCTGGCCGACGAGCTTCTGGCCCAGGGCTGTACCTGGGCGGTCAACCTGGACGGGGGCGGCTCCACCGCCCTGTCCGTCTGGGTCCCGGGGCAGAGCGGCACCGCCCTCCAGAACAGCCCCTCCGACGGCAAGCCCCGGAGCTGTGCCACCTATCTGCTCCTGGTCACCGAGGAGGAGGGGGACGGGCAACCTGACCGACTGGCCTGGACCGAGGATGGACTCACCGTCCTCACCGGCGCCCGGGTGGCCCTGCCCCAGGCGGTCGCCCTGGACGACGGGCTCAACCTGGTCTCCGCCGACCTGGACGACCTGCGGCTCACCTCCCGGGAGGACCTGGGCACCCTCACCGAGGACGGCTTCTACCTGGCCGGGGACCGGCCGGGGACCGACACCATCCGCCTCTCCTCCCGGCGGGAGGACGTGGAGGGCGAGGGCCAGATCCACGTGGTGGACGCCCTGACTGAGTTCACCGTCTCCAAGGCGGGGTCCACCTCCCCCCTGACCGCCCTCCAGGTGGAGCCGGGGGAGCAGGTCCAGCTGGCCGTGTCCGGAAGCTACTGGGGCCGCGCCGCCCTGCGGGACTTCACCGGCGTCACCTGGACGGTGGAGGGGGATGTGGGCACGTTGGACGAGACCGGCCTGTTCACCGCCTCCGACCAGCGCACCAGCGGCTCGGTCACCTTCTCCGCCGGGGGGCTGAGCCAGACCGTCCAGATCACCATGGCCAATGTCCACGAGGACGTGGTGGAGGGGGACTGGGCCTATGAGGCGGTGGAGTACTGCTATGAACACGGCATCGTCTCCGGCGTCAGCACCACCCTCTTCGGCCGGGACAACCAGATCCGCCGGGGGGACTTCATGCTCATGCTCTACAACGCCCTGGGCAAGCCCACCCCCGCCGGAGCCTGCACCTTCACTGATGTGAGCCCCTCCGACTACTACTACACCGCCCTGTCCTGGGGCCAGGGGGCCGGTCTGGCCTCCGGCACCGGCGGCGGGGCCTACTCCCCCACCGCCTCCGTCACCCGGGAGCAGGCCTTCACCATCCTGCGGCAGGCCATGCCTCTGCTGGGGAAGGACTGCCCCGACGGGGACCTGTCCATCCTGGACCAGTTCGGCGACCGGGACCAGATCGCCGACTACGCCCTCTCCCACGCCGCCACTCTGGTGGAGCAGGGGCTGGTGGCGGGCAAGGGGGACGGCCTCGACCCCAAGGGGAATCTGACCCGGGCGGAGATGGCCGCCATTCTCTACCAGATCATCACCTACACCCCCAAGACGGAGGAGCCCGCCGACCCGACTGAGCCTACCGACCCGGTCCTCCCGGATGACCCGGTGGACCCCGGCACTTCGGTGGACCCCGATCTGTACACCCTGGCCCTGGACCAGAGCCAGCTGTCCCTGGACTCGGGCGCCAGCGCCACCCTCACCGCCACCCTGTCCCCGGCGGCGGAGGGGGCCGCCCTCACCTGGAGCAGTAGCGATCCCACCCTCGCCACCGTCTCCGCCACCGGCGTGGTCACCAACCTCTCCCCCCGGCGTGAGGAGACCCAGGTCACCATCACCGCCAGCTGGAACGGCCTGACCGCCAGCTGTACCGTCACCTGCGCCCCGGCCCGGTCCGTGGGCGTGGTCACCGACGCGGAGCTGGGCCTGAACGTCCGGGTGGGCCCGGGCACCAGCTACCCGGCGGCTGGGAGCCTGGCCAACGCCGACCAGGTCCTGGTGCTGGGGGAGGAGGACGGCTGGTACCAGATCCTCTTCCGCAACGGCGCGGGGCAGGCCGCCGTGGGCTATGTCTCGGGCGACTATCTCACCCTGCTCCCTGAAAATTCCTGATTTCGCTCTGTGGAGGTCCTACCCTTGAAAGTGCTGATCCTGGGCCCCAAGGCCCGCTATGACGCCTACGCCCCCGACTTTCTGCCCCAGCTCCCGGTGGAGCCCGTCTTCTGCCCCATCGACCAGTCCCCCCTTCAGGCGGCGGCCGCCAACCCGGACACCCGGGCCCTTCTGGTGGACGCCATCACCCCGGTGGACGCCCAGCTCATGGACCTGTTGCCCCGGCTGGAGCTCATCCACTCCGAGGGGGTGGCCTTCAACCGCATCGACCTGGAGGCGGCCCGGGCCCGGGGCATCTATGTGTGCAACAACAAGGGGTGCAACGCCGCCTCGGTGGCGGAGCACACGGTCATGCTCATGCTCATGGCCCTGCGTCACGGGGTCACCGGCCACCGGGCCGTCCGGGAGGGGCGGCAGATTCAGATGAAGGAGCAGGTCATGGTGTCCGATGCCCCGGAGCTGGGGGAGCAGACCGTGGGTCTGGTGGGCCTGGGGGACATCGGCCGGGCCACCGCCCGGCTGTTGCGCCCCTTCGGCTGTCCCCTGTTCTACTACACCGCCCACCGCCGCCCGCCCCAGGTGGAGGAGGAGCTGGGGGTCACCTACCTCCCCCTGGAGGAGCTGGCCGCCCGGTGCGACATTCTCTCCCTCCACTGCGCGGTGAACGACAAGACCCGCCACCTGGTGGACGACGCCCTGCTGGCCCACATCAAGCGGGGGGCCATCCTGGTCAACACCGCCCGGGGGGAGCTGGTGGACGACCTGGCCGTCCGCCGGGCCCTGATAGACGGGCGGCTGGGGGCCATCGCCGTGGACACCCTGTTCCCCGAGCCCACTCCGGCGGACCACCCCCTGGTGGACCTGCCCCCCGAGGTGGCCGACCGGGCAGTCTACAGCCCCCACCTGGGCGGGATCACCGGCGGCTCCTTCCGCCGGGCCCACCGGAACATGTGGAACTCTGTCCGGCTGGTTATGGAGGGCCAGCGGCCCAATTTCATCGTCAA
>CALWVW010000044.1 GCA_944385075.1 uncultured Oscillospiraceae bacterium
CTGTTTCTGGACGAGGGGAGCTACCCCATGCTGGACGAGCCCACCAACCACCTGGACGGGCCGGGCCGGGCGCTGGTGGCCCGCTATCTCCGGGAGCTGGACCGGGGCTTTTTGCTGGTGTCCCACGACCGGGCCTTTCTGGACGGGTGCACCGACCACACCCTGGCCCTGAACCGGACGGGGCCGGAGCTGATCCGGGGGAGCTTCTCCGTCTGGTACCGGGAGAAGGAGGCCCGGGACCGGGGGGAGCTGGCCCAAAACGAGCGGCTGAAGGGGGAGATCCGCCGGCTGGAGCAGGCGGCCCGGCGGACCGCCGCCTGGTCAGACCGGGTGGAGCGGAGCAAGTACGGCAGTGAGAACTCCGGCCTGAAGGTGGACCGGGGCTTTGTGGGCCACAAGTCCGCCAAGCTGATGAAGCGGGCCAAGGGCCTGGAGGGCCGCCAGCAGGAGGCCATCGCGGAGAAGTCCGCCCTTTTGAAGGACGTCGAGCGGGCGGACAGCCTGAAGCTGGCCCCCCTGGTCTACCACAGCCGGCGCCTGCTGGAGGGGCGGGAGCTGGCCATCACCTACGGCGGCACAATGCCCGGAAAGCCGGTCTCCTTTACACTGGAGCAGGGGGAGCGGCTGTTTCTGGACGGGGGGAACGGCGCCGGAAAGACCAGCATCCTCCGGCTGGTCCTGGGGGAGGAGGTCCCCCACACCGGGACCCTCCGGCGGGCCTCCGGGCTGACCATCTCCTATGTGCCCCAGGGGGCGGGACACCTGCGGGGCCCGCTGACCCAGTGGATCGAGGGACGGGGGCTGGACGTGACCCAGTGCCTGACCGTCCTGCGGAAGCTGGGCTTTTCCCGGGAACTCTTTGCCCGGGACATGGGGGAGTACAGCGCCGGCCAGCAGAAGAAGGTCCTTCTGGCCGCCAGCCTGTGCCAGCGGGCCCACCTGTACCTGTGGGACGAGCCGCTGAACTATATCGACCTGTTTTCCCGCATCCAGCTGGAGGAGCTGATCCTCCGGTACCGGCCCACCATGCTCCTGGTGGAGCACGACCGGGCCTTTCGGGACCGGGTGGGGACGGGGTGTGTGACGCTGTAAGGAGGGGATGGGAGTGGACAAGCTGAAGCTGGTGCGCCCCAGCCGGGCCATGCGGGCCCAGGCGGAGGACTACCGCCGGGAGTTCTTCGACCACGGGGAGCGTGAGATCAACGGGAGCGCCCGGCTGGACCAGCTGGACTTCGACCGCTGGCTGGAGCGGCTGGAGGGGGACGCCCGGCGGGCCCGGCCCGACTGGACCGTGGTGGACACCTACTTCGCCGTCCGGGAGGAGGACGGCGCGGTGGTGGGGACTTTGGAGGTCCGCCACCGGCTGGAGACCGACTATCTGGCCCAGTACGCGGGCAACATCGGCTACTCCGTCCGGCCCAGCCTCCGGCGGCGGGGCTACGCCACCCGGATGCTGGAGCTGGCCCTGGACCGGGCCCGGGAGCTGGGGCTGGACCGGGTCATGGTGGGGTGCTACACCGACAACCTCCCCTCCCGAACGGTCATCCAGCGGTGCGGGGGACAGCTGGCGGAGGTCAAGCCCTACCTGAACGGCAAGCCCATGTACGTGTTCTGGATCACCCTGTAAAAAAAGCCCGCCCGGCGCGTCACACGCGCCGGGCGGGCCGTTTGCTGTTCAGTTTTCCTCCTCCTGCCACCCCTTGCACAGGTCCACCCACTCCAGACTGTGGGAGTACTCCGCCAGCTCGTCACAAGTGAGCTGGATGGCCGAGTTGGAGCTCCCGGCGGCGGGGAACACGGTGTCGAACCGCTTCAGGGACACGTCCAGATAGGTCCGGACCCCCTCCGGGTTGGCGAAGGGGCACACGCCCCCCACCGCGTGGCCGGTCATCTCCACCGCCTGCTCGGGGGTGAGCATCTTGGCCTTGGTGTGGAAGAAGCCCTTGAACTTGCCGTTGTCGATCTTGGCGTCCCCTGCGGCCACGATGAGGACACAGCCGCCGTCCACCAGGAAGGACAGGGTCTTGGCGATGCGGGCGGGAATGACCCCCGCCGCCTGGGCGGCCAGCTCCACGGTGGCGCTGGACACGGGGAACTCCAGGATGTCCCCCTCCCGGCCCAGGGCGCGGAAATAGGCCCGGACTTTCTCGATGGACACCCCTCAGCCCTCCTTCTTGGCCGCCGCCCGGGCCAGGAACTTCTCGTCCTGGACGATGAACCGCTGGTGGGTGCCCTGGCCGATGGGGCCCTTCTCGTCATAGGCGGCCACCTTCAGCTCGATGCGCCGGCCGTCCACCTGGGTGACCTCGCTCTCGGCCCACACCTTCATCCCCACGGGGGTGGCGGAGTCGTGGCTGATGTCCAGCCGGGTGCCCACGGTGCTCTGGCCGGGCTCCAGGTGGGGGGCGATGGACTTCCAGGCGGCCTCCTCCATCAGGGCGCACAGGAAGGGGGTTCCGAAGACGGGCAGGGCCCCGGAGCAGGCGGCGGTGGCGGTATTGGCCTGGGTGACCTGGGTCTCGGCCCGGCCCTTCAGGCCCACAGTGACAGACATGAAACAGTCCTCCTTTGTAACGTGGATCGGCCCCTATTGTACTACATCCGCCGGGAAAAATCCAGCCTCTCAGCCCTCCTCCGGCAGAATTTCCGCCAGGGCGTTGAGCACCACCCAGTTCTGGGGGAAGGGACGGTCCAGGTTCCAGTAGCTCACCCCCCGGAGCCCCAGCTCCAGGGCCAGCTCCACCTTGGCCCGGATGCTCCGGGGGTCCTCGAACCAGACCTGGTGCTCCCGCCCCTCCCCGTCCACATAGGGGAACCAGGGGGCCTGGGCCGCCTGGTCGAAGCGGATGGCCGCGTGCCGGTCCCAGGCCAGACGCACCGCCTGGACGTTGTTCACCGACACCGCCCGGTTCCCCTCCCGATAGGGCAGGGGCCAGTCGTAGCCGTAGTTGGGGATGCCCAGCATCAGCTGTTGGGGGGAGAAGTGGGTGAGGGCGTACTCCGCCGCCTGCCGCACCTGGGGCAGGGGGGAGACCGCCATGGGCGGCCCGCCGGGCCAGCCCCAGTCGTAGGTCATGAGCAGAGCGTAATCCACCTGGGGGGAGATCAGGCTGAAATCGAGTCCCTCGTACAGCCGCCCCGGCTGGTCATGAGAGATCTTGGGGGCCAGGGCCACGGTCAGCGGGGCCCCCTGAGCGGCCAGAGCCTGATGTAGCTGTCCCAGAAATTGTGGGTAAAGGCTGGCGTCGCTGTCATAGAGGAACTCGAAATCCACATCCACGCCCCAGTAGCCACGCAGGGACACCGTGTTCAAAATAGCGGACACCAGCCGCCCCCGGGCCACAGGGTTGGACAGAAGCCGGTGGGCCAGCTCGCCGGAGAACTGCCCCTCCTCTGTCACCGAGGACAGGTGGAAGACGGGGGTCACACCTGCGGGGATAGCGGCCTTCAGCAGTTCCTCGTCCCGGAGGGGGATCAGGGCCCCCGTAGGCGTGAAGCGGTAGGTGAAGGGGGTGAGCTGGGACAGGAAGGGGAGGGTGGCCGTCAAAAGCTCCGGGTCAATGGATGGGTAGGCGTAGCCGTTGACAGTAAGGGCGCCCAAAGGCTCATACCGGTAGCGGATCACCAGGGACTGCCCCGGGACCAGCTGATCCCGCCCCTTCAGAACGGGGTTGTTCCGCAACAGCTGGAGTGGAGAGACCTGGTAGCGCTGGGAGAGCGCGTAGAGGGTGTCCCCCTCCCGTACCACATGGGTGAGGGCGGGGAAGCGCAGGACCAGGGCCTGCCCCACCACCAGCTGGGCGGGGTTGGGGAGCTGATTGTCCTGGATCAGCCGCTCCATGGGCAGGTTGTACTGCCGGGACAGCCGGAACAGGGTGTCGCCGGGCTGGACCACGTGGATCTCCATGGTTGAGACCTCCTTACACAAAGGTGATGTAGTCGCCGCAGACATAGCCCACGGCGCCGTTGTACCGGACCAGATACCAGCCGTCCGCCCCGTTGAGGACGGTGAGGGGCGCCCCGTCCGGGGCCTGGGCCAGGACGGGGGCGGTCCGGTCGGGCCGGGCCCGGATGTTCAGCGCCCCCCAGGTCACATCCACCACCCCGGGGCGGGGGTCCTCCGTCTCGAAGAAGGGGATCTCAAAGAACTCGGTGAGGGAGAGCACCAGGCTCCGGGCCACCCGGTCCAGGTTGGCCTTGATCCAGGCGGCGTCCTCCGGGTTGTCGTGGAAGGCCAGCTCCAGCAGGACGGCGGGGACCCGCACCCGCGCCACCTCTCCCAGGGAGGTGGTGGACTGGGTCCGGACCAGGTTGGGGTCGGGGTAGATGGCCTTGAGCCCCTCGGCGATGAGCTGGGCGGCCCGCCGCCCCTTTTCGCTGGCGGGGTAGTAAAAGGCGATGGACCCCCGGGCCTTGCCCGCCTGGTCCCCGGCGGCGGCGTTGGAGTGGAGGGCCAGGTGCAGGTCGTAGTTGCCGGCGTTGGAGGCGGCGATGGAGGAGGCCGCCGTCATATCCGGGGTGTTCCGGGCGTAGCGGATGCCCGAGGCGTCCAGATAGGGGACCATCTTGTCGGCCAGCAGGTTCATGTAGTACTCCTCCGTGCCGCCGTTGACGTAGTGGTTGAACTCCTGGGTGGAGGGGGAGAGATAGATGATGGGCATGGTGACACCTCCGTTTTCTCCATCCTATGAAAAATTTTTCCGGGGGTGCAACTTTCTTTTGGGAGGGGCGCAACTTTTTCCAGCAAATGACGTCTAAATCTCATAAAGGGGGACGCGGGTGGGGCGGCCGGGGGGGAGATTAAAAGCTCATAAAATTTGCCACAGCCTTTGACATTCTGCCCAGAAGCCGCTATACTACACACAAGGACCTCTGTCAAAAACAGACATCTGGCAGGATATACGTATGGAGGAGGAAAAACGAATGAACCGGAAGTTGAAAACCCTCGCGGCGCTGGCCTTGAGCGCCGCGCTGATGGCCGGGAGCGTGCTGACGGCCAACGCCGCCACCACCAGCTTCAGCGATGTGCCCACCACCCACTGGGCCTACAGCTATGTCACCCGCGCCGCCCAGGCGGGGCTGGTCAGCGGGGTGGGCGACGGCCGCTACGGGGTGGAGAGCAACCTGTCCACCGCCGAGTTTGCCACCATGGTCAGCCAGTTGTTGGATATCGAGGAGCTGATCGCCGTCTACCAGGGGCAGTCGGCCTACTGGTGGTACCCCTATGTGGAGGCCGCCTATCAGGCGGGCGCCCTGACGGGCACCACCGCGGGCAACCGCCGGGCCACCGACGGCCGCTGGACCGCCACGGTGGTGGAGGCGGATATGAACCGCTACGACATGGCCCAGATCATCGCTAACGTGGCCGCCACCAAGAACTGGGCCCACGCGGAGGGGGAGGCCTATCTCCTGGCCATGCTGATGATCCCCGACTGGTCCCAGATCCCCGCCGAGTATCAGAGCGCCGTGGCCCTGTCCTACGCCAACGGGTTCATCAGCGGCATGGAGGACGGGAGCTTCGCCGGAAGCAAGAACATGACCCGCGGCCAGGCGGCGGTGGTGCTGTGCGCCCTGCTGGAGGCCAAGAACGAGGTGCGCGCCCCCTCCTACACCAACTCGGACGGCTGGCTGGTCAACGGCTCGGAGGCCAACGAGGACAGCGTGATGGACGCCCTGGACGACCTGAAGCTGGAGTACCCCAACTATGACATCTGGGACCCCGACCAAGTCTATACCTCCGACGAGCTGGGCTCCGGCACCGGGAGCCGCGGCTTCGCCTATATGCTCAGCGACCGGGTCTTCGGCGCCTGTAGCGTCACCGTCGAGGACGGCCCCAACTATGTGAAGCCGGGCGACGTGATCTACCTGGACGACGACAACGTGTACGGCGTGGTCACCGAGGTGGACGGGGACCTGTATGAGTACGTCTACTGTGACGAGGACGGTATCATCTCCTGGTACGGGAGCGGCGATATGGACGACCTGGGGAGCTATGACACCGTCTATAGCCGGTATGAGGGGGAGGAGCACGCCTCCATTGACGAGGACGAGGTGGCCGATCTGATCGACGAGTTCCTGCGGCGGGAGTACGATGTGGATGATACCTGTGATGTGTGTGATGACGGGTACCGCTCTTCCGCCTTTACCAACAACAAGGTGTACGATGACGAGGCTTTCGCCTATTATATGAGCGACTATATCTTCGACAACCGGGATGTGGAGGAGTATGACGGCGACGAGCTGGATCTGGACGAGATCCGTCTGGGTGATGTGATCTATCTGAGTGACCTTAAGCTGTATGTGGTGGTCACCAATATCGATACCCGCAATGATGAGATCGACTATTTGTATACCGATTACTCCAACTGGGTGTCGGAGGACTCCATAGCCTATGACGACATGAGCCGGTACGACGTCATCTACACCCGCTACGAGGGCCGCAACGGCTCCTCCGGCACACAGGACCGGGATGACACCAGCGACCGGGACGAGGACGAGATCGCCGATTTGATCGACGAGTTCCTGAGATACGAGTATGCCGAGGGCGACACCTGCTATGAGAGCGAGGACGGATACCGCTCCCGGCCCTTCAGCAACAGTACCGTGACTGGCGACGAAGCCTTCGCCTACTACATGAGCGACTACCTCTTCGGCACGAGTCAAGCGGTGGAGGAGTACGATGGGGACGAGCTGGACCTGGACGAGATTCGGCTGGGTGATGTGATTTATCTGGATTATGAAGATTTGTATGTGGTGGTCACCGAGGTGGACACCCGCAACGACAGGATCTACTACCTGACCACCAACACCCGCGATAAGGTGTATTCCGACGATTTTGATTTTGATGATCTGACTTACTTCGACTACATTTACACCCGCTATGAGGATAGCCCTTCCGGTTCCAGCTCCGGCAGACTGACGGAGAGCGATGTGGAGGATCTGATCGACGACTTCCTGGATGATAGTACTTCGGGATATTACATCGGCGAGGAGTGGCGTGGTTCAAATCCGGATATTTTAGGGAATGGAGGCAGAGTAAAAGGAAGCGAAGGATTTGCCTATTATCTCAGCGACTATATTTTTGATGATGCGGATATCGATGAAGTAGATGATATAGACGACATTAAGGTTGGAGATATTGTTCGCTTATACACGGAGGGCAATGATGACGAGGATATCTATGGAATTGTAGTGGATTATGATGATGAGGATGTGCAAATCTTGTATGCGGAGTATGACTATAGGGATGAGGAGTATACGGTTGAGAGAGATTGGTTTGCACATGAAGAAGTGCATTACATATATACCCGCTATTAATCCATAATCCTGAAAGACGCCAAAAGGCCGGGGACTTTCGTCCCCGGCCTTTTCCTTTCCCTGATGCGGTAGGATCATATCCGCCCCTGTACCCTGTGACCTTTGCACTCCCTGCTCCACCGTAGGGGCGGCCTCTTGCCGCCCGCAGGCGCCCGAAGGGCGCCCCTACGGAAATACGCACCCTGTAGGGCGCGGCCTCCCGGACGCGCCGACCATTATGCGCGCGCCGAGGTCGCGGCCCAGGCCGGCCTCTCTTGGCCCTTTGGGCCAATTCACCTCCTCGCGCGCCACGAAAAATGCACCCTGTGGGGCGGGACGTTGCCCCCGCTGACCCGTCATTCCGAGGCCCCGGAGGGGCCGTGGGAATCCGTCTCCTTTTTGGCAGGAAAACGGATTGCCACGTCGGGCCTGTTGCCCTCCTCGCAATGACGGATCACGGTGCGGTGGGATATCGGATGTGATGAACCTGTAGGGCGCGGCATCCTTGACGCGCCGCCCGGAGTATTTGCTCTCCTAGTCTTACTGTGGGGCGGGGGCTTGCCCCTCCCGCTGGTCCCGTGTTGTACTCTCAATAATTCTTGTAGGGGCGGCCCCATGTGGTCGCCCGTATCTCTCCCCAGTCAGCCTAGCGGCTGACAGCCCCCTCGTCAGAGGGGGCCTTAGGGAATCGTAGGGCGCGACCACTGAGCGCGCCGCCGGAGCGGCGAAACATCCCTTTTCCTACACCTGGTTCAGCTTGACCACCGCCACCCCCTCGTGGAGGATGACAGATCCCGCCTCAGGCCAGCAGGGCATCTCGTCCAGGATGCCGGAGTTGTAGACCGCGTTCCACTGCTCGTCAGTCATGGGGGGCATATGGAGGCCGATATAGGTCTCCAGAATGGACCGGGCGGAGTAGTAGCTGAGCAGAGAGGTGTCGTCGGTGCCCGTGAGGGGCTCCGGGTCGGAGAAGGCGGGCACCGTCTTGCCGTACCGGTCCCAGGGGAGATAGCCCACCAGGGCCACCGGCGTGTCCGGGGTGTAGCCCTCCAGAGACTCGATCCGGGCGGCGATCCGGTTGGCGGCGGCGATGGTGTTCTCGTATTTGATATCCATGCGCAGATAGGCGGTGTTGGTGGTGCAGAAGCCCCCCCAGATCACCAGGGAGCAGAGGGCCAGATTGATAAGGAAGATCCCTTGCCAGCCCTTGCCGCCCTTCCGGACTCCCTCCGCCTCCGCCAGCTCGGCGCACTTGACGATCATCAGGAACAGCAGGACGAAGGAGAAGATCATCAGGTGGTGGACCTCGGCGCCCAGGGAGATGACAGTGACAAAGTTCAGGGCCAGGGGCACCAGTGCCAGCCCCACCAGCAACAACAGCAGGCGGGGCGGGTCCCGGTAGAGTTTTCTGGATATCGCCAGATAGAGGGCCAGCCCCCCGGCGAACACCACATAGGCCGCCTGGGCCAGCTGGAAGAACCCGGTCAGATACTCGGGGAGCAGGATGGTCTTGCCGAAGAACAGATAGGCCAGGGGGATCTGTTGCAGAAAGAGTCCCAGATTTTCCAGGGACATCCCGCTCAGCCCCTGGTAGTCCACCAGCTCGGTGCCGGTGACGGCCAGCAGGAGGTTCAGCACGATATAGTAGAGGATCAGGGCGCCCGCGCACAGCAGGATATACCCCGCCCCCCGCCGGGCCACCCGGGGGATGGGCTGGCCGTCCAGAAGCGACAGGATGCAGTCAAAGAGGAACAGGCCGATGGCGTAGCAGATGAAGGCCTGATAGGTGCCGCAGGCCACCGTCATCAGTGCCAGGGCCGGGACCCAGCCCCACCGGTAAAACTTGGCGCAGTAGACGGCGGCGGCGTTGCACATCAGGGCCAGGAAGTAGGCGTCGGCGGTGAAGAGATAGGAGAAGATGGCGGCCGCCGAGGGGAAGGTGACCAGCAGGGCGGCGGCCAGGGCGATGTGGACCGGGTGGGTGAGCCCCATGACCCGGACGGTGAGCCCGGCGGTCACCGCCAGGGCCAGCACGGAGATCAGGCCGATGACCACCGGGAGCTCGAAGTAGGTGCTGAACACGGACAAAAACTCCAGCGCCCACCGGCCGCTACTGAGCACGTCGTTGTTGGTGTAGAGCTGGGTGGCGCTGTCGTGGTTCAACAGCAGGTTGGTGAACAGATACAGATGGGTGATCGCCCCCACCAGACAGGCGGTGAGAAAGGCCAGCCGGAAGGGCCGGGTGATCCTGTGCCAGGGGCCGGGGAGGGCGGGCCACTGGAGGGCGTCGGTACGGTCGTTCATTGGTGCGGTTCCCCCTGTGTTTCAGAAAATTCGGGTGTGTCCAGTCCTATTATCGTCAAAATGGGGGCAAAGTCAAGGGAGCCGGGGGGATTTCCCGGAAAAATGTGGCGGAGTGGAAAAATTCCTCTTGACAAGAACAGGTTACAAGCGTAAACTAACGATAGGGTTACAAATGTAGCCCGATAGGTTACAGCTGTAAACTAATCGAGGGAGGCCGTATGATGGAAGAGATCGCCGCGAAGATCACCGACTCCGAGCTGGAGGTGATGGAGGTGCTGTGGCAGGCGGGGGAGCCCCTGCCCCTGCAACCCATCCGCACCCAGCTGGAGCGCACCCGTGGCTGGGACGGCTCCACCGTCAAGACCTTGCTCCGCCGTCTGTGCGAGAAGGGGGCGGTGGAGGCGGAAAAGCGGGCCGCCTTTTATTACCGGCCCCTGCTCAGCCGGGAGGAGTACCAGCGCTGGTCCACCAGCTCCCTGATCCGCCGGGTCTACCGGGGGAGCGCCCGGGATCTGGTGGCCTCGCTGGTCCGGGGGGACCAGCTCACCGGCCGGGACTTGGAGGAGCTGAGGGCCCTGCTGGATCAGGAGGCCCGCCGTGAGTGAGGGTCTGCGCTGTCTGTTCTCCCTGACCCTGTCGGGGGGAGCGCTGACTCTGGTCGTGGCGGGGGTGAACCGGCTGTTGCGCCGGCGGGTGCCCGCCGCCTTCTGCTACTACCTGTGGCTGGTGGTGCTGGCGCGCTTTCTGCTCCCCTGGGGGCCGGAGGTGAGCCTGAGCCACCGGGCTGTGGAGCAGACCGCCCAACTCTGGGTGGTGCTGGAGCAGGGAGAGGCCACCTGGAGGGGGGAGATCACCCCTCCACAGGGGGACCTTGCGGACAAGACCGCAGATCCGGTCCTGCCCCTGTCCGGAGCGCTTACAGCGGTCTGGGCGGGGGGAGCGGCCGTGGCAGGCGGGCGCTGTCTGTGGAGCTACCGCCGCCTGTGCCGCGCCCTCAGGGGGAGTGCTACACCGGCCACGGGCAGAGATCGGGAGATATACCGCGACCTGGTGGGCAGGGATGGGAGCGCTCCCGAGCTGTTGCGTGCGGAGGGGGTGGACGGCCCCATGTTGGTGGGACTGATCCGGCCGCGGATCTATCTGCCCGCCGGAGAGATGCCGGAGCCCTATCTGCGCCACGCCCTGTCCCATGAGCTGGTCCACTGGCGGCGGCACGATCTGCTGATCCGGTGCGGGGCGGTGGCGGTGGCCACGTTCCACTGGTTCAACCCCCTGGCCCACTGGCTGGTCCGGGAGATCGCCCGGGACGGGGAGCTGTCCTGTGACCAGGCGGTCACGGCCCGGCTGTCCCGGGGAGAGCGGGCGGAGTACGGGGAGACGTTGCTCTGGGCCGCTCAGCGGCAACAGAGGCGCGATCTTCCTCTGGCGGTCCCCCTCTGGAGCCAAAAACAATGCCTGAAAGAGAGGTTACAGACCGTGATGCAGGAAAAAAAGATGAGCAGGTGGAGTAAGTTTTGGATGTCCGGGGCGGTGCTGGCCGCTGTGGCCGCCTTCCTGGTGGTGGGGGCCTACGCGGGCAACGTGCCCGAGGAGCCGGAGGCCGGAAGCGGACCGGAGTCGGAGGTCACATCCGTGCTCCCGTCCACCGGCCCGCTGGCGTGGCCCTTCCCCGACCGGGGGGAGGTGGCTCTCACCAATCTGTTCGGGGAGCGGGTCCATCCCATTACCGGACAGGTATCTGTCCACAGCGGTGTGGACATCAAGCTGGAGCAGGACACCCCGGTGCTGGCCGCCGCGGCAGGGACGGTGTCGGAGGCCGGATTTGACCCGGCTCTGGGCAACTACCTGGTGCTGGATCACGGGGGCGACCTGACCACCACCTACGGCCAGCTGGCCCGCAACGACTTTGTGGCGGTGGACGGGCAGGTGGAGGCCGGGGAGCAGATCGGGACCGTGGGCAAGACCGGACAGGCCACCGGCTACCACCTCCACTTCGAGGTGGCGGAGAACGGGACCCAGGTGGACCCGCTGGACCGTCTGATGCCCGGGCGGCTTGCCGATCGGACCTGAGAGTCCGGATCCCGGAAGAGAAATCAAACAGGGGAGGCCCGCCGGAACCGGCGGGCCTCCTCCTATAGTTGACATAACTTTTCCAGCGCGGCGGGGGAGCGCAGGGTCAGGGTGCGGTACCCCGGCTCCACCCAGCCCCGGCGGGCGAAGTCCCCCAGGATGCGGCTCACCGTCACCCGGCTGGCGGAGACGGCGGCGGCGATGTCCTCCTGGCTACAGGGGATGGGGCCGCCCTCGGGGGCCAGGGACAGGAGGAACCGGGCCACCCGCCACCGGGCGGGGCGGAAGGCCATCTGGTCCACCTGGCCGGACAGCATCCGCACCGTCCGGGCCAGATAGCTGAGCATGGCCATGGCCAGCTCCGGGTCCCGGGCGATCTCCCGGGTGACCAGCTCCCGGTCGATGGGCACCAGCTGGCAGGGGGTCAGGGCCACGGCGGAGGACACCCGGGGCAGGCCGTCGAAGAAGGCCGCCTCGCCGAACAGGCTCCCCGGCCCGTACAGGCTGAGCACCCGCTCGCCCCCGTCCTCCGACTGGATGAAGCTCCGCACCCGGCCCTGCTTCAGGTAGTAGAAGCAGGTGGCCTCGGTCCCCTGGAGATAGATCAGGTAGCCGGGGGAGCAGAGGATGGGGGGGCGGCTGTTGGCAAAGGGGGCCCACAGTTCAGCGGGGAAATCGGGGTAGAGGTCGTTCATGGTACACCGGCTTTCTGATGTTTTGTCCGGCAAAGCTGGACAAAACATAAAGAGTAACAAGATTGTATCATATGTAACATTCTTTTTCCACCCCCTCTGCTAAAATCTCCCCAAGAACATCCAAGGAGGTAGATTTTGATGGGAATGACCATGACGCAGAAGATCCTGGCCAAGCACGCCGGGCTGGACCGGGTGGAGGTGGGCCAGCTCATCGAGGCCAAGGTGGACATGGTGCTGGGCAACGACATCACCACCCCGGTGGCTATCACCGAGTTTGAGAAGGCGGGCTTCACCCAGGTTTTTGACAAGGACAAGATCGCCATCGTCCTGGACCACTACACCCCCTGCAAGGACATCAAGTCGGCGGAGCTGTGCCTGCAGGCCCGGACCTTCGCCCACAAGCACAACATCACCAACTTCTTCGATGTGGGCCAGATGGGGGTGGAGCACGCCCTCCTGCCCGAGAAGGGCCTGTGCGCCCCCGGGGAGATCATCGTGGGGGCCGACTCCCACACCTG
>CALWVW010000045.1 GCA_944385075.1 uncultured Oscillospiraceae bacterium
TCGAAGTGGAGCTCGCGGGCCACGGCGATGGACTGGGCGGCAAAGGCCTCGTTGGCCTCGATCAGGTCCATGTCCTCCACCTTCAGGCCGGCCTTGTCCATGGCCTGCCGGGTGGCGGGCACGGGGCCCACGCCCATGATCTTGGGATCCACGCCGCCCTGGCCCCAGGAGACCAGCTTGGCCATGGGCTTCAGGCCGTACTTCTCCACCGCCTCGCCGGAGGCCAGCACAATGGCGGCGGCGCCGTCGTTGATGCCGGAGGCGTTGGCGGCGGTGACCCGCTGGACGTGCTTCTTGGTGTCAGCCTCGTGGATCTCGGTGGGCTGGAAGGTGTGGACAATCTCGTCCTCCACGCCCTCGGGGCCCACGGGGAAGGCGCCCTTCAGCTTGGAGATGTTCTCGGGGGTGACGCCGGCGCGGGGGAACTCGTCCACCTTGAACTCCACCATCTCCTTCTTCTTCTTGACCATGACGGGCACGATCTCGTCGTTGAAGCGGCCGGAGTTGAGGGCGGCCTCGGCCTTGTTCTGGGAGGAGGCGGCGAACTCGTCCAGCTCCTGGCGGGTGATGCCCCACACGTCGCAGATGTTCTCGGCGGTGGTGCCCATGTGGTAGTTGTTAAAGGCGTCCCACAGGCCGTCCTTGATCATGGTGTCCATCATCTTGTTGTCCCCCATCCGGGCGCCCCAGCGGGCGGCGGGCAGGGCATAGGGGGCGGCGGACATATTCTCGGTGCCGCCGCACAGCACGATGTCGGCGTCGCCGGCGACGATGCTACGGGCGCCCTCGATAACGGACTTCATGCCGGAGCCGCACACCATGCCCACGGTGTAGGCGGGGACGGAGGTGGGCACACCGGCCTTCAGGCTGGCCTGGCGGGCCACGTTCTGGCCCAGACCGGCGGTGAGGATACAACCGAACATGACCTCGTCCACCTGCTCGGGCTTGACGCCGGCGCGGGCCAGGGCCTCCTTCATGACGATAGCGCCCATCTCGGTGGCCGGGGTGTCCTTCAGGGAGCCGCCGAAGGAGCCGATGGCGGTGCGGCAACAGTTGACAACATAGATGTCTTTCATAATACATTTACCTCCAGATGTTTGATGGTTGCGCCCCGTTCAGGCGCACGGTATGGTCGCTCTTGTGTGACATTATATCGGAGGGCGGGCAAAAAATCAATGAATTTTTCTGTTAATTCTGGCTGGATTTCTGTCTGAGATTGACAAACCGCGGGGCGCCCGTATCCACAGGCGCCCCGCGGGGAGATCAGTCGAGGAAGGTCCACTCCTCGGGCCCCACCACATAGTCCCCGTAGCGGACCGGCCGCCGCTCCTCGGTCAGCGCGTCCAGCCGCTCCAGAAGGGCCAGGGTGTGAGAGGCGTTGGGGGTGAGGGTGATGACAAAGGTGGCATCGGCCTCCGTAGCGGGCCGCGGGTCTCTGGCGGCCTCCTCCGATTCCGGGAACTCCACCCGGAAGTGCAGGTCGGTGACGCAGGTGTCCTGATAGCGCTCCGGGCTGTCCTCAAACAGGTAGCGCACCCCGATGGTGCCCTCGGCGAAGTCCTGCCGCATGGCGTCCCACAGCTCCTGGGCGGAGCCGTCGATGTACACCTCCTCGTAGTACTCCTCCTGGGTGTTCCACACGTCGGACAGCCACGCCTCCACCAGGCGGCCCCGCTCGTACTGGGCAAAGTCGTACATCTGCTCCACGCTGTCCCGGTCCGTGGCGATCTGATTGGCCAACCAGGTCAGGGTGCCCTCGGTCTCCAGATCCGCCTCATAGATGGGCAGGCCCGAATACCGCCGGGTCAGAGTGCTCCCGTTGGCCAGCTGGTAGGTCAGATCCAGGGTCAGGTAGGAGCAGGCGCCGTTCTGGTCGTCCCACCGCCCGTCGTACACCTCCGCCTTCATGCCGGTGGCCAGCCGGTGGATCTGGGTGATCCGGGCGATGTCCTCCGGCTTGGTGAAGGTCACGTCCCTGCCGCTGGCGCTGTCATAGGGGGCGCCCTCCAGGCCCCGGACCGCGACCTGGGTCACCTGATCGGGGTCGGGCACCCGGCCCTCATAGCCGAAGCCGCCCATGCTCACCCCCAGGCACAGGGCCAGCAGGGCCACCCCCAGGCCCAGGCTCCCCCTCCAGGAGCCGAGCACCCGGAAGGACTTCTTCAACAGCATCTCGGCGGCGAAACAGCCGATGACCCCCCAGAACAGCACCCAGAAGGTGAGGGCGGCGGGGCTGTCCTGCATCAGGAGGGCGGCGGTCCACACCCCGCCGGTGAGACCGGCGCAGAAGGCAAAGCCGTACCGGAACACCGGGCGGACGATCCGCACCGCCACCACGTCCCCGGCGGACTCGATGTGCCGGGTGCGGTACACCAGCAGGGCGGCCACGGCCAGGGCCACACCGGCCGCCCCATAGATGGCCACGGCGGCGGGATCCTCCAGGCGGGGGCCCTGGGCCGCGTACCAGACCTGCGCCCCCTCCATCAGCCGGCCCGCCGGGGTCAGCCATCTGACCGCGTCCCACAGGGTCTCGGGAAAGCGGCGGAACCCGTACAGGAACTCATAGCAGACCCCCTCCACCAGGTTGGTCACCACATAGACCAGGACGTTCAGCACCCCGTAAAACAGGGGCAGGGCCACCAGATGGCCGGTGAACATGGCGCAGAACACGGCGAAGGAGTAGAAGAACAGGCAGGCGCCGCTCTGCACCAGGAGCCACTGGGTCAGGGGCCACAGGTCCACACAGCCCAGCGAGGCCTCCACCGCTATGGTGAAGAGGTACACCGCCAGGTGGGGCAACAGCAGGAAGGACAGCCCCGCCAGATAGTGGGAGGTGAACAGGGTCTCCCGCCGCAGGGGCAGGGCGTGCATCATGCAGGCGGAGCGGATGGAATACAGATAGCTGAACACCGCCATGGCGCACACCACCCCCGCCACCGCCGCGACCAGCACCCCGGTGAACAGGACCTCCAGGGGGGTGTCGGCCGCCATCTCCGCCAGGCGGCCGGCCGTGTTGGTGAGGCCGGTGCTCCCCCCCTGCAGGGCGGTGGTCAGAAGGGGGAAGGGGATCACCAGGAGCCACAGGGTCCCGTACAGCGCCCAGATGGGCCAGAACCGGAAAAAGGCCTTCCGGTACAGGGTGCCGTTAAAGAACGATGTCCCGGACCGCATAGTCCTCACCTCCCAACTCATAGATGAAAATCTCCTCCAGGGACAGGGGCAGGGCCTCCAGGAACAGGGGGTTCAGGGCGGCCAGCTTGGCCTTCGCCTCCTGGAGGTTCCCCCGGACGATGAGGGTGTGGACCCGGCCCACCTGGGTCACGTGGAGCACGTTCAGCCTCTCGGGTAGCTGGGGCAACTCCCCCTCCGGGAAGGCGGTCTGGATCTTCAGGATGTTGTCCTGGAGATCGGTGAGGGACCGCTCCAGCAGGATCTTTCCGTGGGACAGGATGCCCACGTGGTCGCACACGTCCTCCAGCTCCCGCAGGTTGTGGGAGGAGACCAGCACCGTGGTCCCCCGCTGGGCCACGTCCCCCATGAGCAGGGACCAGACCTGCCGCCGCATCACCGGGTCCAGGCCGTCCACCGGCTCGTCCAGCACCAGCACCTCGGGGCAACAGCTCAGGGTCAGCCAGAAGGCGGACTGCTTCTGCATCCCCTTGGAAAGGCGGCGGATGGGTTGCCGCTCGTCCACCTCGGGGAAGGCCTCCCGCAGGGACTGGTATCGCTTGTCGTCGAACCGGGGGTAGATCCCCCGGTAGAAGCGCATCATGTCCCGGGTGGAGGCGGACAGGAAGTAGTACAGCTCGTCGGGGATGGCGGCGATCCGGGACTTGGCCTCCGGATTCTCATAGACCGGCTGTCCGTCCAGGAGCACCGAGCCCGAGTCGGGCCGGTAGACCCCGGTGATGTGCCGGAGAATGGTGGACTTTCCCGCCCCGTTGGGGCCCACCAGCCCGTAGATGGAGCCCCGCTCTACCCGCATGGACAGCCCGTCCAGCGCCCGGAAGCGGTCAAAGGTCTTGACCACGTTGTTCACCTGTATCACGATGTCTCTCCCCCTTCCAATGCCCGGATCCGGGCCCAGAGCGCGGCGCCCTCCACTCCCAGGAAGAGAAGCTCGGCCGCTGTCTGGTCAAACGTCTGCAACAGCTCCTCCCTCCTGCCCCGGTCCACCCCGGTGTGGGGGGAGGCGAAAGAGCCCTTGCCCGGTACGGAACACACATACCCCTCCGCCTCCAGGGCCTCGTAGGCCTTCTGGATGGTGTTGGGGTTGATGGCCAGGGTGCTGGCCAGGGTGCGCACGGAGGGGAGCTTCTCCCCCTCCCGGATGACGCCGGACACCATCAGCCGGCGCAGGCCGTCCTTGACCTGTTCGTATATGGGACGGGCGTCCCGATAGTCCAAGCTGAGCACGGCAACCTCCTCTCCCCGGCGGGATCCCGCCGGCGCCAGTACCCGGTCCGCCCGGACCACTGTACTAGCTGTATTAGTACAGATAGTATATCGGAGCCGGGTGGAAAAAGCAATTAAGATTTTCTTAAATTTTCCCTCCCCGCCTCTTGACTTGTGTGGTATGATAAAAGAGAGATTATATGGGCGGGGACCCGCCCGGACAGGAGGCTCCACAATGTATCAGACCATCGGTTTTATCGGCACCGGAAACATGGGCTCCGCCGTGGCCCAGGCGGCCGCCCACAGCGGCCTGGCCGCCCGGCTCCTGCTGGCCAACCGCACCCCGGAAAAGGCCCGGGACCTGGCCGCCCGCCTGGAGGGGGGGGTGGCCTCCACCAACGAGGAGGTGGCCCGGGAGAGCCAGCTGGTCTTTCTGGGGGTGAAGCCCCAGATGATGGAGGATATGCTGGCCCAGATCTCCCCGGTGCTGAAGGGGCGGACGGACCGGTACATCCTGGTCACCATGGCGGCCAGCCTCACCTGCCTCCGGATCCGGGAGATGGCCGGGGTGGACTGCCCGGTCATCCGGATGATGCCCAACACCCCCTCCGCCGTGGGGGCGGGGGTGATCCAGTACTGCGGCCTGGACGTGACCCGGGAGGAGCTGGACGCCTTTGCCGCCCTTCTGGCCCCCGCCGGTCTGGTGGACCAGGTGCCCGAGGGGCTGATCGATGCCTCCTCCGCCGTGTCCGGGAGCGGCCCCGCCTTCACCTATCTGTTCATCGAGGCCCTGGCCGACGGGGGAGTGGCCTGCGGCCTGCCCCGGGCCAAGGCGCTGGCCTACGCGGCCCAGATGGTGGCCGGCTCCGCCAAGATGGTGCTGGAGAGCGGCCAGCACCCCGGCGCCCTGAAGGACGCGGTGTGCTCCCCCGGCGGCACCACCATCCAGGGGGTGCGGGCCCTGGAGGAACACGGCTTCCGGGCCGGGGCCATGAGCGCCGTCATGGCCACCTATGAGAAGACCCTGGCGCTGGCCAAGAAATAGAACGAGGGGGAAGACGATGCGTATTGTGGTAAAGGTGGGGACCTCCACCCTGGCCCACGCCACCGGGCGGCTGAACATCCGCCATGTGGAGGAGCTGGTCAAGGTGCTGTCCGACCTGAAAAACGCCGGGCACGAGGTCATCCTGGTGTCCTCCGGGGCCATCGGCATGGGGGTGGGCAAGCTGAATCTGCCCGGCCGACCCGCCGATATGCCCACCAAACAGGCCGCCGCCGCGGTGGGCCAGTGCGAGCTGATGTACACCTACGACAAGCTGTTCAGCCAGTACAACCACACGGTGGCCCAGATCCTCCTCACCGGCGAGGACGTGGATCAGGCCGACCGGAAACAGAACTTCGAGAACACCATGGCCCGGCTTCTGGAGCTGGGGGCCCTGCCGGTCATCAACGAGAACGACTCCATCGCCACCGACGAGATCAAGGTGGGGGACAACGACACCCTGGGGGCCATCGTGGCCTGCGCGGTGGAGGCCGATCTGCTGGTCCTCCTCAGCGACATCGAGGGGCTGTACACCGCCGACCCCCGGAAGGACCCGGACGCCCGGCTCATCCCCGTGGTGGAGGCCGTCACCCCGGAGATCGAGGCGCTGGCCGGCGAGAAGGGGAGCGAGCTGGCGGTGGGCGGCATGGCCACCAAGTTGCGGGCCGCCAAGCTGGTGACCGCCGCGGGCTGTGACATGATCATCACCAACGGGGAGCACCCGGAGCGGCTGTACGACATCGCCGAGGGCCGCCCGGTGGGCACCCGGTTTCTGGGGCGCAGACCCACTGCCACCCAATAAGAAGGCCGCCCGACTGAAGGAAACCAGAAAGGGGAACTGACATGACAACCATGGAATTATTGGAGCGGGCCCGGGGGGCCAAGACCGCCATGGCCCTGGCCGATTCGGAACAGAAAAACCGGGCCCTGCTGGCCATGGCCGGCGCCCTGGAGCGGCACCAGGGGGACATCCTGGCCGCCAATGAACAGGATCTGGCCGCCGCCCGGGGGACCATCTCCGAGGTGATGCTGGACCGGCTGGCCCTGAGCCCGGAGCGGATCGCCGGCATGGCCCGGGGCATCCGGGAGGTGGCCGCCCTCCCCGACCCGGTGGGGGCCGTACTGAACCGGGTGGAGCGGCCCAACGGGCTGGTCATCGAGAAGACCGCCGTCCCCATGGGGGTCATCGCCATCATCTACGAGTCCCGGCCCAACGTCACCTCTGACGCCGCCGTCCTGGCCCTGAAGGCGGGCTCCGCCTGCGTCCTCCGGGGCGGGAAGGAGGCACACCGCTCCGCCGCCGCCATTGTAGCCGCCCTCCAGGAGGGGATGGCCGAGGCCGGCCTGCCCCGGGAGGCCCTCCAGCTGGTGGAGGACACCAGCCGCCAGTCGGCCAACGAGCTGATGGCCGCCCGGGGCTATGTGGATCTGCTCATCCCCCGGGGGGGCGCGGGGCTGATCCGGGCCTGTGTGGACAACGCCGCCGTCCCCGTACTGGAGACGGGCACCGGCATCTGCCACATCTATGTGGACCGGGCGGCCGACCTGGACATGGCCCTGGACATCGTGGAGAATGCCAAGTGCTCCCGCCCCTCGGTGTGCAACGCCGCCGAGGTCTGTCTGGTCCACCGGGCGGTGGCGGGGGAGTTCCTCCCCCGGCTGAGGGACCGGCTCACCCGGGGCCGGGACCACCCGGTGGAGCTCCGGCTGGACCCCGCCGCCGCCGCGGTCATCGACGGTACCCCCGCCGGCCCCAGCGACTTTGATACGGAATTTCTGGACTATATCCTGGCCGTCAAGGTGGTGGACAGCCCGGAGGAGGCCATCGGCCACATCGCCCGGCACTCCACCGGCCACAGCGACTGCATCGTCACCGGCGACGAGGAGACCGCCCGGCGCTTCCTCCAGGCGGTGGACTCGGCGGCGGTCTACTGGAACGCCTCCACCCGCTTCACCGACGGCGGGGAGTTCGGCCTGGGCTGTGAGATGGGCATCTCCACCCAGAAGCTCCACGCCCGCGGCCCCCTGGGCCTGCAGGAGCTGTGTACCTTCAAATTCGTGGTGCGGGGGAGCGGCCAGACCCGCTGACCCGGGAAATTTTTCCTGGTGACAGGGCGCGCCTCCCGCGCTATCATGGACTGGGGCCCTATCGCCCCGCCCCGCAGTTTTTCAGAAAGGACAGATTCCCATGGACCGCTATCTCAAAGAATTCACCGCCATCACCCGGGAGCTTCTGGACTCCCAGCAGGTGCGGAGCATGGGCCTGTGGCGGCACCACGGGCCGGTCACCTGTCTGGACCACTCCCTGTTCGTGGCCTACTGGACCTACCGGGCGGCCCGGTTCCTCCGCCTGGATATCCGGGCGGCCACCCGGGGCGCCCTGCTCCACGACCTGTACCTGTACGACCCCAGGGACAAGTCCGCCCACCCGGGCAACCAGTGCCTGGACCACCCCCGGGCCGCCGCCCGGAACGCCGCCGGTCTGACCGACCTGAGCCAGAAGGAGCAGAACATCATCCTCTCCCACATGTGGCCCCTGGGGGGCGCCCTGCCCCGCTCGCTGGAGGCGTGGCTGGTGGACCTGGTGGACACGGTGTGCGCCAGTCTGGAGCTGACCCGCATCTGCCGGCCCGCCCGCCTGCGGGAGCGGCTTGGGGTGCGCCCTCTGGCCGCCACGGGCGCCTGTTGATCAAAAAGCCGTCTCTCCCCCCTGGGGGAGGGGCGGTTTTCTCTGGTTTTTCACAATATTTTGTGGAAATTCGGGTTTCTTGCCCTTTTTGAAAAATTTTTCCTTGTCATGGTAAAAAAAGCCTGATATTATGCTATAATGAAGTCAGAACAGTGCCGGAGCGGGCGCCCCGCCGGGCCCCGGCAGGAGGAGAGTTCAATATGAAAAACAGTTCCGCCGCACTGCAGGCCAAGCGGGAGCAGTTGCTCCAGTCCGGCGTCGAGATGCTGGACCCCGCCGCCGTCTATGTGGAGGAGAACGTGACCGTGGGGCCGGGGACCCTGCTCCTTCCCGGGACCATCCTCCGGGGGGAGACCTCGGTGGGCGCCAACTGCCAGATCGGCCCCAACACCATGCTCACAGACTGCACGGTGGAGGACGGCTGTACCGTCAACGCCTCCCAGTGCGAGGAGAGCCGGATCGGCAGAGACTGCCAGATCGGCCCCTACACCCACATCCGGCCCCACTGCGTGGTGGGGGAGGGCTCCAAAATCGGGGCCTTTGTCCAGCTGAAAAACTGCAACCTGGGGGCGGGCACCAAGATGGCCCACCTGACCTATGTGGGAGACAGCGACGTGGGCGACCACTGCAACTTCGGCTGTGGCACCGTGACCTGTAACTACGACGGATTCCAGAAATTCCGCACCACCATCGGCAACCACGTGTTCGTGGGGTGCAACACCAACTTTGTCCCCCCGGTCACCGTGGGGGACGGGGCCTACATCGCCGCGGCCACCACCGTGACCGAGGACATCCCCGCCGACGCCATGGCCATCGGCCGGAGCCGGCAACAGGTCAAGCCCGGCTGGGCCGAGACCAACCGCAAAAAGAAAGGCACTCCGTGAGGGCGGCCTCACACACGAGATAGAGAAAAATCGGGGCGCGGCCGGAGGTAGAGGCGGGCGGGCCCCCCACAATGGAAGGATGTTGTAATTATGATCGCACACGGGAAAGACATCAAAATTTTCACCGGGAACTCCAACCCCGCGCTGGCCCGGGACATCTGCCGGGAGCTGGGGATCCCCCTGGGCAACTCCGAGGTGGGGGCCTTCTCCGACGGGGAGAACTTCGCCTCCATCTATGAGACCGTCCGCGGCTCGGACGTGTTCGTGGTCCAGTCCACCTGCTCCTTTGTCAAGGACGAGAAGATGGGCTCGGTCAACGACGCGCTGATGGAGCTCCTCATCATGATCGACGCGCTGAAGCGGGCCTCCGCCGGCCGGATCACCGCGGTGGTCCCCTATTTCGGCTATGCCCGCCAGGACCGCAAGACCAAGCCCCGTGACCCCATCTCCGCCAAGCTGGTGGCCAACCTGATCACCGAGGCCGGGGCTGACCGGGTGCTGACCATGGACCTGCACGCCAACCAGATCCAGGGCTTCTTCGACATCCCGGTGGACAACCTGCTGGGCTCCCCCATCTTCGTGGACTACTTCAACCGGAAGTTCAAGGACAACCACGACGACACCATGGTGGTCTCCCCCGACGTGGGCAGTGTGGCCCGGGCCCGGGCCTTCGCCCAGAAGCTGAACATGCCCCTGGCCATTGTGGACAAGCGGCGGCAGAAGGCCAACTCCTCCGAGGTCATGAACATCATCGGCGACGTGGAAGGCAAGCACGTCATCCTTCTGGACGACATGGTGGACACCGGCGGCTCCCTGTGCCACGCGGCCAAGGCCCTGGTGGAGATCGGCGGCGCCAAGGACGTGACCGCCTGCGCCTCCCACGGCGTGCTCTCCGGCCCCGCCATCCAGCGGATCAACGAGAGCGTGCTGGACGAGGTGGTCTTCCTGACCACCATCCCCGCCAAGCCCGGCGTCCAGAGCGACAAGATCAAGTATATCTCGGTGGCCCATATGTTTGCCGAGGCCATCAGCCACATCTACATGGAGACCTCCGTCTCCCCCCTGTTCTGGTAAAAGAGACCTCCCTGTCAGGGGCGGGCGTCTGCCCGCCCCTTCTTTTGGGCGGAAAAAGTGAGGAAACGCAATGTTTGGAAGAAGTGAAACCGGCGGCCCCAGCTGGATGCTGGTCTGCCTGGGCAACCCCGGGGAGGAGTATGAGAACACCCGGCACAACGTGGGCTTCATGGTGGCCGACGAGCTGGCCGAGCGGCAGGGCAAGCCCATCCAGCGTCTGAAATTCAAGGCCCTGACCAACATCTTTTCCATCGGGAAGGAGAAGGTGCTGATCATGAAGCCGGTGACCTATATGAACCTGTCCGGCGAGGCGGTGCGCCCCGCCATGGACTTCTACAAGATCCCCGCCGACCACGTGCTGGTGGTGTCCGACGACGTCTATCTGGAGGTGGGGCGGCTCCGCATCCGCACCAAGGGCTCCGCCGGCGGCCACAACGGGCTGAAAAACATCATCCAGCACATGGGGACCGACCAGTTTCCCCGGGTCCGGATCGGCGTGGGGGAGAAGCCCCACCCCGACTACGACATGGCCGACTGGGTGCTGGGCAAGTTCTCCCCCGAGGACCGGAAGGTCATCGACCAGACGGTTAAGCGGGCGGCCGACGCCATCGAGTGCATCATGGACCTGGGCCTGATGCGGGGGATGGGCAAGTACAACGGATAAGCAAAACGGAGGCGCCCGGCGGCGCCTCCGTTTTTGTCTCATCAGACCATCAGCGGGTCAACAGCTTTTTCATGCCCTCCTCCAGGCCCTCCACACTCAGGGGGAACATGGGGAACTCTCGGGCGATCAGGTCGTAGGTCTCGCCCCAGTAGTTGCTCCAGGCCGGCCGGCGGCTGGGGTTGAGCCAGACCGTGTGGCGGTAGCGGCTCTTGAGGAGCCGGAGCCAGTCCATGCCGGACTTGGGGCCCCCCGTCTGGCCCATGCGGCCATAGGAACCCCCCAACAGCTCATAGGGGGCCATCTGGGCATCCCCCACCAGGATCAGCTTGTAGTCGCTGGGGATATTGGACAGCACCCAGTCGGTGGGCACCGCGTACCGGGTCATCAGGGTGGGGTCCCGGTACAGGTAGGAGTAGACGCAGTTGTGGAAATAGAACACCTGCAGATCCTTGAAGTGGCCCGACTTGGACACCGCCTGGAACAGGGCGGAGCACAGGGTGCTGTAGTAGTCCATGGAGCCGCCGGAGTCCATCATCAGGAGCACCTTCACCGTGTTCTCCCGGGGCCGCTTGTAGCGCACCTTCAGCACGCCGCCGTTGTCGGCGGTGTCCTTGATGGTGTTGTCCACGTCGAACTCGGTGGGGGGGAGGTCCACCAGCCCGGAGAACTGCCGCAACCGCCGCAGGGCCACCTCGAACTGCCGGGTGTCCAGGGTGTTGTCCCGGCGGAAGTCCCGGAATTTCCGCTCCCCCGCCACCCGGAAGGCCCGCCGGTACATGGACCGGCCGCCCACCCGGATGCCCCAGGGGGACAGGCCCGAGTTGCCGAAGAGGGACATCCCGTGGGTGCCCACCCAGTAGGCGCCGCCGTTGTGCTCCTCGGTCTGCTCCAACAGGCGCTCCCGGAACATCTCCTCGATCTCCTCCTCGGTGAAGCCCAGGTTCTTCAGCGCCTGGATCTCGTCCCAGTTGGCGTATTCCGACAGCACGTCGGGCTTGTTCAGCCACTCCAACAGCTCCTGGGAGATCTCCTGCTGGAAGGGGACGTCCTTGAAGTACTCCAGAAAGGTCCGGTCAAAGGCGTCGAAGTCGGCCTCGCTCTTGACCAGCAGGCACCGGCACAGGTGGTAGAAGCCGGTGAAGCTGGCCCCGTGGAGCCCCTTGTCCAGGGCCTCCATCAGCGCCATCCACTCGGTCAGGGACACCTTCAGCCCGTTGCGCCGGAGCAGATACAGAAAATCCTCGAACATGGGCTCACCGCCAGCTCTTGCGCAGGGTGTCGATGTCCTCGTTCTTCTTCAACAGCACCCCCAGATAGGGGACCTCCCGGACGATCTTGTCCACATCCACACCCCCGTGCTGCAGGGCCTGGATCCAGTCGATGATCTCGCTGGTGGAGGGCTTCTTCTTGATGGCGGGCAACTGCCGGATCTTGTAGAAGGCCTCCAGCACCTGCCCCAACAGCCGCCGGTCCAGATCGGGGAAGTGGACCTTGACGATCTCGGCCATGAGCTCCTTGTCCGGGAACTCGATATAGTGGAAGACGCACCGGCGCAGGAAGGCGTCGGGGAGCTCCTTCTCCGCGTTGGAGGTGATGATGACCACCGGCCGGTGCTTGGCGGTGATGGTCTCGCCGGTCTCGGGGATGTGGAACTCCATCCGGTCCAGCTCCCACAGCAGGTCGTTGGGGAACTCCAGGTCGGCCTTGTCGATCTCGTCGATGAGGAGGATGACCTGCTCGTCGGCGGTGAAGGCCTCGCCCAGCTTGCCCAGCTTGACGTACTTGGCGATGTTGTCCACCCCCTCGCCGCCGAACTGGCTGTCGTAGAGGCGCTGGACCACGTCGTAGAC
>CALWVW010000046.1 GCA_944385075.1 uncultured Oscillospiraceae bacterium
AAGACCTATATCATCTACCGCTATAACCGGGCCCTGGTGCGCAAGGCCAACACCACCGACGAGTCCATCCTCTCCCTGTTGCGCAACGAGAACAAGGAGCTGGCCGAGGAGAACTCCAACAAGAACACCATGGTGGCCGCCACCCAGCGGGACTACATCGCCGGCGAGGTGAGCCGGGACCTGACCCGCCGCATCCTGTTGCCCGAGCACATCTCCAAGGCCCACGACGAGGGGGCCATCCACTTCCACGACGCGGACTACTTTGTCCAGCCCATCTTCAACTGCTGTCTCATCAACATCGGGGATATGCTGGACAACGGCACCGTCATGAACGGCAAGCTCATCGAGTCCCCCAAGAGCTTCCAGGTGGCCTGCACCGTCACCACCCAGATCATCGCCTGCGTGGCCTCCAACCAGTACGGCGGCCAGAGCGTGGACATGAGCCACCTGGGCAAGTATCTGCGCAAGAGCAAGGAGAAGTTCCGCAAGCACATCACCTATGAGTGCGCCGGGCAGGTGGACGACGCCACCATCGAGCGGCTGGTCAACGACCGGCTGAAGGACGAGCTGAAGAGCGGCGTCCAGACCATCCAGTACCAGATCAACACCCTGATGACCACCAACGGCCAGTCTCCCTTTGTCACCCTCTTCCTGAACCTGCAGGAGGACGACCCCTACATCGAGGAGAACGCCATGATCATCGAGGAGGTCCTCCGCCAGCGGCTGGAGGGCATCAAGAACGAGAAGGGCGTGTACATCACCCCCGCCTTCCCCAAGCTGGTCTATGTGCTGGACGAGCACAACTGCCTGAAGGGCGGCAAGTACGACTACATCACCGAGCTGGCCGTCAAGTGCTCCGCCAAGCGGATGTACCCCGACTACATCTCCGCCAAGAAGATGCGGGAGAACTATGAGGGCAACGTGTTCTCCCCCATGGGGTGCCGCTCCTTCCTGGCCCCCTGGAAGGACGAGAACGGGAACTACAAGTTCGAGGGCCGCTTCAACCAGGGCGTGGTATCCCTCAATCTGCCCCAGATCGGGATTCTGTCCGGTGGGGATGAGGAGAAGTTCTGGTCCATCCTGGAGGACCGGCTCCAGCTCTGCTTCGAGGCCATCATGTGCCGCCACAACGCTCTGAAGAAGGTGCGCTCCGACTCCTCCCCCATCCACTGGCAGTACGGCGCCATCGCCCGCCTGCCCAAGGGGGCGTCCATCGAGCCGTTGCTGTACGGCGGCTACTCCTCCATCTCTCTGGGCTACATCGGCCTGTATGAGGTGACCAAGCTGGTCAAGGGGTGCTCCCACACCCAGCCCGAGGGGACCGAGTTCGCCCTGAAGGTGATGAAGCGCCTGCGGAAGGCCTGCGACGACTGGAAGAAGGAGACCAACATCGGCTTTGCCCTGTACGGTACCCCCGCCGAGTCCCTGTGCTACCGCTTCGCCCGGATCGACAAGGAGCGCTTCGGAACGATCCCCGATGTAACCGACAAGGGGTATTATACAAATAGTTATCATGTGGACGTGCGGGAGCACATCGATGCCTTCGATAAGTTCACCTTTGAGAGCCAGTTCCAGAAGATCTCCACCGGCGGCTGTATCTCCTACGTGGAGATCCCCAATATGCGCCACAACCTGGAGGCCCTGAAGGATGTGGTCCGGTTCATCTACGACAACATCCAGTACGCCGAGTTCAACACCAAGAGCGACTACTGCCAGGTGTGCGGCTACGACGGAGAGATCATCATCAACGACGACAACCAGTGGGAGTGCCCGGTCTGCCACAACAAGGACCAGTCCAAGATGAACGTCACCCGCCGCACCTGCGGCTATCTGGGCGAGAACTTCTGGAACGTGGGCAAGACCAAGGAGATCAAGGCGCGGGTCCTGCACCTTTGATCTTAAGAAGAAAGAGTTGAAAGTGGAGAGTGAAGATGGGGAAATTTCTCCAGGCTTCACTCTCCACTCTAAAAACCGGAGGGTTTTCCATGAATTATGCAGATATCAAGCGGGTGGACGTGGCCAACGGGCTGGGGGTCCGGGTCTCCCTGTTCGTGTCGGGGTGTACCCACCACTGCAAGGAGTGCTTCAACCCGGAGACCTGGGACTTCGACTACGGCAAGCCCTTTGGAGAGGAGCAGATCCAGGAGATCCTCTCCCTGCTGGACAAGCCCCAGATCAAGGGGCTGTCCCTCCTGGGGGGCGAGCCCTTCGAGCCCCAGAATCAGGCGGCGGTGCTGGAGCTGGCCCGCCGGGTGCGGAAGCATCTGCCGGGGAAGGACATCTGGTGCTACTCCGGCTACCTCTTCGAGCCGCTGGCCGCCGGACAGGTGGGGGAACACAGCCGGGAGCTGTTGGAACAGCTGGATATCCTGGTGGACGGCCCCTTTGTGCTGGAGCTGAAGGACCTGGGACTGCGGTTCCGGGGCTCCTCCAACCAGCGGATCATCGACGTGCCCGCCTCTCTCAAGGCGGGAGAGGTGGTCCCCTGGCGGGAGCAGGAATAAGAGAGAAACAGACGGAGCCCCGGCGCGTACGCGCCGGGGCTCCGCTTTTTGGGCTGTGCTACAAGACGCGGAGGGGCGGGCCCTCCAGCGTCAGGACCTGGTCCGCCCGGGACAGGATGGGCTCCTCGTGGCTGACCAGCAGGAAGGCCCGGTCCGTCTTCCGGAGCCGGTCCAGGATCCGGAGGGCCCGGGGCAGGTCCACCCCGGCGAAGGGCTCGTCCAGCAGGTAGAGCCGGGCGGGGAGGGCCAGGCACCGGGCCAGGGCCAGCCGCCGCCCCATGCCGCCGGACAGGGAGCCGGGGTAGGATGAGCGCTCCTCCGAGAGCTCCACCAGGGACAGCAGGTTGTCCGCCCGGTCCCGCTCCTCCCGGGGCAGAATATCGGTGAGGTGTTGCTCCACCGTGCGCCAGGGGAACAGGCGGTTCTCCTGAAACAGGATGGCGGTGTCCCCGGGGGCCAGCCCCCGGACCTGCCCCCCCTGGGGGCGCTCCAGCCCGGCCAGCACCCGGAGGAGCGTGGTTTTGCCACAGCCGGACGGGCCGCGGAGGGCGGTGATCCCCCGGAGCGGGAGCTCCAGGGAGAAATGGTCCAGCACCCGCTTGTCCCCAAAGGAGAGGGTCAGCTCTTCACAGCGCATCACAGGGACCACCTCCTGCCCCAGCGGGCGAGGGCCCGGCGGAGGAGGTGCTCCAGCAACAGGCTCAGCGCCACCGCCACCCCGGTCCAGGCGAACAGCTCCGGGATCTCCAGATAGTACTTGGTCTGATAGATCTCCGTCCCCAGAGCGGTGGAAGGGAGACAGAGGACCTCGGCGGCCACGCCGGACTTCCAGGCCAGCCCGGTGGCGGTGGTCAGGGCGGCGGACAGGTGGGGGCGCAGACCAGGGAGGTAGATCAGCCGGACCGTCTTCCAGCGGGAGAAGCGGTAGGCCCGGGCCAGCTCCAGCCACTGGGCGTCGGTGGCGCGGATCCCCTGGGACAGGCTGTCCCACACCACGGGCAGGACCATCAGGGCCACGATGACCACCGGGACCTGGTCGCGCCCCGTCCACAGCAGGACCAGCAGGATGAAGGAGGCCACCGGGGCCGCCCGCACCACCCGGATGGCGGGGGACAGGAGCCGGTCCACCCAGGCGCCGGCACAGGTGAGGGCGGCGGCCAGCCCCCCGAGCCCCGCCCCCACCACCAGCCCGGCCAGCACCCGGAGCAGGGAGAGCAGGACGCTCTCCCAGAATTCCCCGGTCCCGGCCAGGTGGGTCAGGGCGGCCAGGACGGTGGCGGGATAGGGGAGCAACAGCTCGTTGCCCCTCCCCCCCATGCTCCGGTCCACCAACAGGGCGCACAACTGCCATACCCCCAGCCAAAAGACTGGGGGCAACAGCAGACAGAAAATGGGGTTGTTCCGGTCAGCCCGCTTCATAGTAGAAGGAGTCATAGGGCAGACTGCCGCCGATGGAGGCGGGCTCCACCTGGAACAGGATGGAGTAGTAGCCCTCCAGGGCGGAGCGCATCTCCCGGCCGGAGAGGAAGGTCAGGTTGCACTGGGGGATGGCAACGGTGGCGATCTCCTCGCTGTCGGTGATCCCGTACCGGGCCACCAGCTGGGCGGCCTCCTCCAGGTTGGCCGGGTCGGACATGAAGGCGATGGACGCCTCATAGGCGGCCAGGAAGTTCTCCACCGCCAGGGGATTTTCCTGGATATACTGGGTGCGGGCCACCAGGCACCCCATGGGCAGGGGTCCGGCGTCCAGCTTGTCCCACTCCTCGGACAGGGACAGGGCCTGCCGCACGCCGCTGTCCTTCAACAGCAGGGTGGTTGCGGCGGGGACGGGGAGCATACAGATGCCCCCCTCGGTGGTCAGCTGGACCATGATCTCCTGGGGCGTGAGCCACTGGATATCCACCTGGTCGGGGGACACCCCGTTCTGCTCCAGCAGGTAGTTGAGGATGTGCTCCGGGTTGGCCCCTTTGGTGTTGGAGGGGGCGTACAGGGTCTTGCCCGCCAGATCGGCCATGGACCGGACCGTGTCCCCCTTCTCCAGGATGTAGAGGACCCCCAGGGTGTTGACCGCCAGCACCTGGATGGCCCCCTCGGTCTTGGCGTACAGGTTGGCGGCGGCGTTGGTGGCGATGGCGGCGATGTCGGTGGTGCCGTTGACCAGAGCGGTGGTCACCTCGTCGTTGGAGGCGGCCACCACCACCTGATCCACCACCGGATTCGCCTCCCCGGCGGCGATGGCCTCCCCGGTGACCGCGTCGGCGTCGGCCATGAGCTTGGCGGCCCCCACCCCGGTGGGACCGGACAGGACGGTCAGGTTGGGGAGCTGGTAGCTGTCGCTACTGGCGCTCCCGGGGTCGGGGGCGGACTGGGCGCCCGAGCCGGAGGAGCTGACAGAGCCGGAGGAGCTGGAGCTGTCCCCGCCGCACCCGGCGAGGGTGGACAGGACCAGCGCGGTGGTGAGCAACAGGGAGAGAAATTTTTTCATGACAGGTGTCCTCCATTGAACATCAAAGACGGGGGTGGATCGGATCAGCGGGAGATGTCCTCCGGGAGGGAGGCCAGGTAGGCGGCGGGGCCGCTCTCGTACAGGTCGCCGCCGTGGGCGTCCAGAATGACCGTGAGGGGGAAGTCCTCCACCTCCAGCCGCCGGACCGCCTCACAGCCCAGGTCCTCCCAGCAGAGGACCTCCAGCTCTTTCACACTGGCGGCCATCAGGGCCCCGGCGCCGCCCAGAGCGGCCAGATAGACGGCCCCGTTGCGGACCACGGCGTCCTTCACCGCCTGGTTGCGCTTTCCCTTGCCGATCATGATGCGCTGGCCCAGGTCCAGCAGGCGGGGGGAGTAGGCGTCCATCCGGCCGCTGGTGGTGGGGCCGGCGGAGCCGATCACCTGCCCCGGACGCTCCGGCGTGGGCCCCACATAGTAGACGGCGGAGCCCTCCACCGGGAAGGGGAGGGGCTGTCCCGCGTCCAACAGCTCCATCATCCGCTTGTGGGCGGCGTCCCGGGCGGTATATACGGTGCCCGAGAGCAGGACGGTGTCCCCCGCCCGAAGGGGGGCCAGATCCTCCCGGGTGACAGGGGTGGTCAGGCGGTACTGCATGTCACATTCCTCCATCTGTAAACGGGTCGTCTTAGAGGTATTTCATCAAAAAGCCGTCGATCTCCTCGGCGATCTCCTGGGGGACATAGCGGTGGAGGTCGTGGGGGTGGTCGTAGAGGCGGGAGTCGTTCTCGTCAAAGAGGGAGAGGTAGGCCAGCGCGTCCTCCCGCCAGTCATCCTTGGGCAGAGGGGTGCCCTCCCCGTTGGACAGGAGGAACAGGGCGGGGATCTGGTAGGGGGCGTGGGCCCGGTCCACCAGTTCGATGTTCTCCCGCAGGGCCCGGGCCTCGTTGACAAGGGTGGGGCCGAAGAAGTTCCGGCGGGCATAGGGGAGGTAGCGGCGCATCTCCTCCTTGGAGAGGGACAGCCGCTTGAGCATCTTGGGGACGGAGAAGGCGGTCATGACCCGGTGCATCATGCCGGGGCGGGCCAGCCGCTCGATCTGGTCGGCGTAGCTGTCCACGTTGAACTTCCGGTAGCACTCCGGGGTGGCCGGGTCGATGCCCACCAGAGCGGACACCTCCTCCGGATATTTCTGGGCCCAGCGCAGGGCCTCCAGAAAGCCCATGCTGTGGGCGGCCAGCACCACCGGGCGGGATACCTCCAGGTCGTCCAGTACCGCCCGGTACTCCTCCACCACGGCGTCCACGTTCCGGGGGGCGTCGGTCACGTCGCTGAGGCCGTAGCCAAAGCGGGAGGGGAGCAGGACGGTGTAGTACTCCGACAGGGGCTCGATCAGGGAGCGGTAGACCATGTGGGGGAGCAGGATGCCGGACCCGGCCAGCAGAACCACCGTCTGGGGTGCGGAGCCGGCGCGGACGGTGTGGATGTTTTTGCCGTGATAGTTGGTGAGATGTTCGGTCATGATAGGGATACCTCCTGGGTAGAGTCGGTTCACAGGGTGGCTGTGGCCCGGCGGGTGACGTGACAGCTGACGTTCACCGCCACGGGCAGTCCGGCCACGTGGGTGGGGGCGGTCTCGATGGACAGGCCCAGACAGGTGGTCTGTCCGCCAAAGCCCTGGGGCCCCACGCCCAGGGCGTTGATCGCGCGGAGCAGGTCCCGCTCCAGGTCCGCGTAGAAGGGGTCGGGATTGGGCTGGTCGATGGGGCGGAGCAGGGCGTGCTTGGCCAGATAGGCCACCTTGTCAAAGGAGCCGCCGATCCCCACCCCTAACACAATGGGGGGGCAGGGGTTGGACCCGGCCAGGCGTACGGTCTCCACCACGAAGTTCTTCACGCCCTCCACCCCGTCGGCGGGCTTGAGCATCCCCAGGCGGCTCATGTTCTCCGAGCCGAAGCCCTTGGGGGCCACGGTGATCCTGCACCCGTCCCCGGGCACCAGCCGGAGGGTGATGGCGGCGGGGGTGTTGTCCTCTGTGTTGACCCGGCGGAGAGGGTCGCCCACAATGGATTTGCGGAGATAGCCCTCGCCATAGCCCTGCCGGACCCCCTCGTGGACGGCCTGTTCAAAGTTGCCCTCGATGTGGACGTCCTGACCCAGCTCCACAAAGACACAGGCCATCCCCGTGTCCTGGCAGATGGGGAGCGATTTCTCCTCCGCCAGCTCCAGGTTGTCCCAGAGCAGGCCCAGGGTCTCCCGGGCCAGGGGCCAGGGCTCGTCCCGGCGGGTGCGGTCCAGGGCGGCCACGATGTCCGGGGGCAGGTGGGTATTGGCCTGGATGGAGAGCCGGGCCACGGTTTGGGTGATCTCGACGGCGGAGATGGTCTTCATAGGGGCACATCCTCTCTGTGATAGACAGTTTCTGCCGATTATTGTATCACGATGGAGCGCCGGTTGCAACGATAAAGTGGAGCGCGGGCGGGGACGAAAAAGGGGCCGGCAGAGCCGGCCCCCGGGATCACAGATCCAGCCAGATGATTGCATCCGGCGGCGGGCTGTGGCCGCAGACGGCCCCCGCCCAGCCCTCCCCCCTATAGCTCCGGAACCACAGCCCGTCCAGTTGGACGGGGCCCTCCGCCGGGAGGGGGATGGAGATGGCGGAGATGGGGCTGGTCAGCCCCCGGCCGCTCTCCTTGACCCGGCTCTCCTTCAAGGCCCAGAGCAGGGCAAAGGCGGACCAGAGGTCCCCCCGCCCCTCCAGCCAGGCCAGCTCTTCCGGGGCGCACACCCGCCGGAGGAGGGCGGGCCGCCGGGGCCGGACGGTCTGGATGTCCACCCCCACCGGGGCGCTGTCCAGGGCGCACAGGGCGAAGGGGCCGCTGTGGCTCAGATTGAATTCCAGCTCCGGACGGGCGGGAAAATAGGGCTTGCCCCACTGGCGCCGCCCGATGGGGGGGAGCGAGGGCAGGCCCCAGTGGAGGCCGGCCGCCCGGGCCAGAAGGGTGTGGGCCTGCTCCCGGGCGGCAAGCCCCCGGGCTCCGTATATGATCATGGGGATCCCTCCTGCGTGATCGGTCCTGTCTGCCCCTATTGTACCAGAACAGAGCGGGAAAGTCAGCAGGGAAATGCGCTAACAGGGAAGGGGGAGCCAGCTCCCGGTGGCGGACAGGTCCCGGAACAGCAGAAGCTCCGGGGGCCACAGGGTAAACCACAGGATCAGCTCCGCCAAAAGCAGGGTGCACAGGGCGGGGAGGGCCCACCGCGCCCCGGTGAAGGGACCGGAGAACCGGGTGGGGAGCCAGAAGCCCAGGGCCATGACCAGGGCGTAGATGGCAAGATCCACCCACATGGCCTCTCCGCCCAGGGTGATGTGGTAGAGCCAGCCCAGCGCCAGCATCAGGCCGGCCAGGAGAGGCAGGAGCAAAAGCCAGGGCCGGATGCCGCCGGGCCGTCCCCGGTTGAGCAGAGCCGCCGCCCCCAGATAGGGCCAGAAGACCAGCTTGACGTGCTCCCAGAGGCTCTCGTTGATGGGAGAGAGCAGGGCGGTCACCGGATTGGGCCACCACGTGTAGAGAAAATGGAGCAGACTGCCGGCCAGCATGGCGGCGATGCAGGTCAGGAGCAGTTGCCGTTTGGAATAGTACATATGCCTCACCTCGCTTTCTCTCAATGTATGCGAAAGCGGGGGCGTTCATACGGAGAAGGCATAATTTCCCCGGCGGAGGGGATGCTAGGAGGGAGAAAGGGGTGTCAGGAGATGACAAACCGGGATTACGGAGAGCTGGTCCGGCAGAAGGCGTCCCCCTCTCCGCTGGGCAAGAATATGACATGGGCCTTCCTGGTGGGGGGCGCCATCTGCGCGGCGGGCCAGGGGCTGTCCAACTGCTACCGGGGGTGGGGCCTGGATCAGGAGCAGACGGGTACGGCGGTATCCGTCACGCTGATCCTGGCCGCCGCCCTGCTGACGGGGCTGGGGGTGTTCGACAAGGTGGCCAAGCGGGCGGGGGCGGGAACGCTGGTCCCCATCACGGGCTTTGCCAACGCCATGGTCTCCCCGGCGCTGGAGTTCAAAAGCGAGGGGCTCATCACAGGGACGGCGGCCAAGCTGTTTGTGGTGGCGGGGCCGGTGCTGGTCTTCGGGACCAGCGCCAGCGTGCTATACGGGCTGATTTTGGTGCTGGCCGGGAGCTTTTGAGCCCGGGCTTTCCGGTTGAGGACCACAGAGAGCGGGCGGCCCTCGGCGCCGGGAGCCGCCCGCGACCACTACAGGAGCCCTTACAAAAAACTCAGAAAAACCTGCCCGCCCCCCTTTACAGACCGGATTTTTTCTGTTATAATAGCGGAGCGTTCTGAGATGCGCCCGTAGTTCAATTGGATAGAGCGTCAGATTCCGGTTCTGAATGTTGGGGGTTCGAGTCCCTTCGGGCGTACCACATCGGGGTAAGCGTCACACGCTTACCCCGATGTTTCTTTTTTCGGCGGTCTGGAATGTCCTCCCACTGTGCGGCCCTGTGTGCGGTCCGGCCACGGGGCCGGCGCGCCAGGCCTTTTTTGTTTTCCTGCCGGTGGGGCGGCCCCCGGTCCCTGCCGCATCACGATCTAGGAGGGTCGGAACCATGAAGAAGCTGAAGATCCAGTTCAACGCAAAGACGTTTTATGCCAGGCTCCTCACGGAGCAGGCGCCGCAGACCATCGCCCGCCTGGAGGCGTGTGGTCCCTTTGACTCCCTGTTGGTTGCGGCGAAGATGTGCGACCACGAGATCCAGTGGCACACCCCTATGTTCTATGCCCCCCTTGAGAATCCGGTGTTCGACCAGAAGCCCGGCAACGTGATCTACTACCCCCAGCGGCAGTGTATCTGTGTCTTCTATGGGGAGACCGTGCCCGTGAACTACTGCAATCTTATCGCCGAGATCCTGCCGGAGGATCTGCCCGGCTTTTTCCAGGAGGCCCAGACAGTGTGGTCCAGGCAGGGGGGACTGGTCCACACGCAGGTGGTCGAGGAGTGAATGGGGGTGCCTGACATGAAAGAATACAGTGTGCAAGAAGCGGAAGCTGTTCTGGACCGGGCCACGAAGGATATCTGGCTGGAACAGCCGGAGGACATCCGGCGGATGCTCCGCCGGAACGTGGAGATCGAGAAGAACTTTTCCGTCTGGGTCAGCTGTAACGGGCGGATCGACAATTTCAACGCGATCCTGTACAGCTGGTATACCCAGATGGAGCGGGGCGATGGGGACGTCCGCTTCTGGCAATCCCTTCTGTCCTTTGAAATGGACCGCTACAGCCAGCTGATGCGGAACCAGTATGACATGGTGGACGCCGCCCACATCCTGGAGGTCTGCGCCCGGGGCTACGCCGGGGCGGAGACCATGGACCAACTGCTCGCCCTCACCCGGAGCGTGCTGTTCTATGTGGCCCAGCTGGCCTACTGGGTGGATATGAGCATCCCCTGGGACAAGATTTCCACCGCCTTCTCGCAAATCATGCGGGAGCAGGGGTGAGTGAGCCCAAAACAGTGCCCCGGAGGACGCAGATCTGCGTCCTCCGGGGCGTTTCTCTATTCTCAGTTTTGGGACTGCTAGCAAAAATACCACCCAACCGGCCTTCTGGCCGGCGGCGCTTTTGCGCCGCAAATTCGGAGCCGCCAAGGGCGGCGGAGAATTGCGCAGGGGCGGCTTTGCCGGCCCCGAGCATTTGAATCACCGGAGGGTGGAGCCGCCCTCCGGGCGGCGGAACCCAAAACGAAAGGACATCCTTTCGGATGTCCTTTCGTTTTGGTGCAGTTGATGCATCGAAAGCCGAATCGGTCCCCCGGTCGGCAAGGGCGGTCTGGACATCGCCAAACGTGATGGTGTCGGTCCCGTCCTTATAGTTGTAGGTGATGACCATTTTGTCATCATAGAGATAGATGGCGTTGACAAAGGTGTCAATCAGCATCTTCCGGTGGGCCTCCTGCCGCACATCTAATTTTTGGAACCGGCGGAGCCAAAAGGACATAAACTCGGCGCTGATTTTGGGCTTGGCCAGCTTCTCACAGGCGATTTTCGTTTCCAGTTCCTCTTTCTCTGCCTCCAGCGCGTCCAGCCGCTGTTTGGTGGACTTGGTGAGGATGCCCTGCTGGATGGCGTTCAGGAGGTTCTCAATGGCCCGCTCCGCCTCCCGGAGCTGCTTTTCATACAGGGGGAGGTTTACATTTTCCCTGTCCTGCAAGGCCGTGAGCATCTTCACAATGCCGTCCAGAATGGCGTCGTCCATTACCATTTTCATGGTGGCTTCCACCACAAGGTCCTCTATCCACTCTTTCCGCACCGGCTTCTTGTGGCACTCCGTCCGCTTCTTCTTCACTGACACGCACTTGTAATAGCGGTGAATGACGCCCTTGCGGCTGGTGCCGCTCTCGCCGCAGAGATAGGCCCCGCAGTAGCCGCAGAACAGCTTGGTGGTGAGCAGATATTCCTCCTTGGCCTTGTGGCGGGCGGGTGCTTTTCGGTTCTTCGCCAGCTTCTCCTGCACCCGGTCAAAGAGTTCTTGAGGGACGATGGCGGGGATACCGTCCGGGACGATGATTTCCCGGTAGACATACTCCCCGATGTAGCGGCGGTTGTTCAGAAGATGCTGGACGCTGTTATAGGTCAGCTTGCGCCCCTGCGTATTTCGGACGCCCTGCCCGTTGAGCCAGTCCCGTATCTCCGTCATGGTGGCCCCCTCGTCGTACCGCTGAAACGCCTCCCGGACAAAGGGGGCGGTAAAGGGGTCGGGCTGGAAAGTCTGGTCGCTGTCGATTTGGTAGCCGATGGGCAGGGTGCCGCCGTTGAATTTGCACTTCAAGGCGTTCTCCGTCATGCCCCGGACCACCTTTTCGGACAGGTCGGCGGAGTAATATTCGGCGTAACCCTCCAGCACGGATTCCAAAATGATGCCCTCGGCCCCGTCGGAAATGACCTCGGTAGCCGACACCACCTTGACGCCGTTCTTCTTCAACAGGGTCTTGTAGCGGGCGCTGTCGTAGCGGTTGCGGGCAAAGCGGTCCAGCTTCCATACAATAATCATATCGAACAGGCGCTTGCCGCTGTCCCGTATCATGTTCTGAAACTCCGGGCGGTTGTCGGTCTTAGCGGAAAAGGCCCGGTCGATGTAGTGCCGCAAGACGGTGATGCCATTCTTCTCGGCGTAGGCGGTACACTCCCGTATCTGCCCCTCGATGCTCTCCTCTCTCTGGCTGTCGCTGGAATATCTTGCGTAAATGACGGCTTTCACTGTCATGCACTCCTTTCAAGTCAAAAGATGGGCGGTCTTGCCGCCGCATGGATGGGGCGTCCCCTTGGTGACCTATTATCGGAAATCCCCCGATTGTCAAGGCCCGATGAAATCGGCGAAGTTCAGCCTTGACAGTCGGGGGATTTCTGATATGCTCCACGGGGACGGGACG
>CALWVW010000047.1 GCA_944385075.1 uncultured Oscillospiraceae bacterium
ATTGCCGCCGGGGCCCACCTCCTGCTTCATAAAGTGGAAGCCGCCCACCAGCACGTCCGGCTCCAGCCAGTGCATGATGTTCAGGATCCCCTTGTGGGAGCACCCGCTGATGAGCACTTTCTTCCCCTTCTCCCGGATCATCAGGTACTGCTCATGGAGAAACCGGTCCGGATGCCGTGCCCCGTCCCGCTCCTCGGTGAGCCCCGCGCTGTCCAGGGGATATACCGCCGCCTCGCCGTTGCAGGCATACAGGGTGAGCTGGTCGTCCAGCTCCAGGCGCTCCCCCACAAACTGTAGCCGGCCGCTCTCCCGGAGGGTGGGGTCGATGCCGATGTACCTTCCCCCCGCGTCATACCGCCTTCCAAAGGCGTGCTCACTGAGGTAGACGGGGGCCCGGCTGTTCAGCTCCAGGAAGCGGGCCAGCCCGCCCCCGTGGTCGTAGTGGTCATGGGAGAGCACCGCCAGCTCCACCCGGGACAGGTCCACCCCCAGCCGCTCCGCGTTGTCCGCGAAGGCCCCGGTGGCCCCGGCGTCAAAGAGGAGCCGGTGCCGGTCCGTCTCGATGTACAGGCTCAGCCCGTGCTCCGCCGCGAACTGCGGCGCATAGGGGGTATTCTCCATCAGTGCGTAGATCCTCATGGTGTGTCCCTCCCGACACGCTATTTTCTCAGCTTCTCCAGCCGGCCGTCCAGCACCTGGGCGGCCACGCCGGTGAACAGCCCGGCCACCACTCCGGCGATCACCAGATAGGGGAGATAGGCCAACACCGCCCAGGTGCGCATCACCCCGGCGGCGGCCAACAGCTGGCCCACATTGTGGCACATCCCGGCCACCGGGCTGGCCAGCCACATCTGTTTTCTGTCCAGCAGGCGGCACAGCAGGCACAGGGCCAGCCAGCTCAGCAGTCCCCCCGCCCCGCTGTAGAGCAGGGTCATCATCTGTCCGGAGAACACCGCCCCCAGGAACACCCGGGCACACAGGACCATCAGGGCGTCCCGGGGCCCCAGGGCGAAGACGGCGTACACCGTCACGATATTGGCCAGCCCCAGCTTCACCCCCGGGATGGGTGCCGCCGGGAGCTGGGCCTCCACCAGGAAGATGGTCAGGGCGATGGCGGTGAGCAGGGCCAGCCGGGCGACCCGCCCGGCCCCTCTATCCCGCCGCCCCATCCAGCGGCTCCTCCCCGCCCACGATCTCGATGACCAGCCCGTGGGGCAGGCAGACGATGGGGACGGTCCCGTCCGAGATATACCCCTGCTCCACGCACACCTGGTCGGGGCAGTCGGCGGCGCTGACCCGGATGCGGCCGGGCTCCACCTGGATGGTGTTGCTCCCGGCGCTCCCGTGCAGCACGAAGGAGTAGCTCGCCGTCACCTTGTCCAGCGCGATCTCCTCCACCAGCTCCCCGTCCCGCAGGATCCGGGCCACCGGGGCGGTCTGTCCGCCCCCTCTCTGCCACAGGATCATGGCCCCCGAGGCGGCCACGGCCATCCCCAACAGGATCAGGATCCACTTTGTGCTCGATTTCATTCCAGCACGGTCACCTCCCGGTCCGCATGGTCCTCCGACAGGGTGAAGCGCCCCTCCAGCCCGGCGGTCACATAGATCCGGCCGTCGTCCCCCACCAGGATGGCCTCGAACTCCAGCTCCGGGTGCTCCCGCCAGAACTGGGCGCTCTCCTCCAGCCCCATGACGAACAGGGCGGTGGACAGCCCGTCACAGATCAGGCCAGAGGCGCCCACAACGGTGGCGGAGGCCAGCCCGCTCCGGGCGGGAGCGGCGGTGTCCGGGTCCAGGATGTGCCAATAGCGCACGCCGTCCTCTTCAAAATACCGCTGGTAGCCCCCGGAGGTGCCCACGGCCCCCTCCTCCAGCTCCAGCACCCCCAGATACCCGTCCCCCGCCGGGTCCTGGAGGCCGATGCGCCAGGGGCTCCCGTCGGGCTTGACCCCCACGGTCTGGATGGTGCTCTGGCCCAGATCCAGCAGGGCGGAGCCGATGCCCGTCTGCCGCAACATCTCCGCCAGCCGGTCGCCGGCGTAGCCCTTGGCCACCGCCCCCAGATCCACCGCCGCCCCCGGGGCCAGGTCCGCCGTCCCCCCCTGGGGGTCCACCTCCAGAAGGGTGTAGTCGATCCTCGCGGCCAGCTGTTCCAGCTCCTCCCGGTCGGGCACCCGGTACTCCCCGGTGGTGAAGCCCCAGGCCTCCACCGCCGGGTAGGCGGTGATGTCCAGCGCCCCGCCGGTGGCGGCGCACAGGGCCAGGGCCTGTGTCAGCACCTCCGCCGTCTCAGGGGAGAGGTCGGCGTGCCCCTGCTCGTTCAGCGCATAGATCTCGCTGTCCCCGTCCACCGAGGAGAGCTTGCTCTCCAGGGAATGGAGCTCCGCCACCAGCTCGTCCTGTACGCCCTTCAGCGCCGCCTCCGGGTCGGTGCCATAGAACGTGAGGTTCATCACGGTGTCCATGGCAAAAATGGTGGTCTCCATCTTCCGCGCCTGCGGGGCGCATCCCCCCAGGAGGGGCAGGAGCAGAGCCAGCGTCATGACCAGCGCCAGGCATTTTTTCCGGTTCTTCGCCCTTCGGGCCATCTCAGAGGACCTCCCGGTACATGGCGGCCGCGTCGGCCTTGCCCACGTTGTCGGCCACCACCAGCACCTCCACCTTGACTGTGGAGGTGCCGAATTTGAGCTCCAGCAGGTCGCCCACCTTCACGTCGTAGCTGGCCTTCACCGGCCGGCCGTTGGCGGTGACCCGGGCGTTGTCACAGGCCTCGTTGGCCACCGTCCGGCGCTTGATCAGGCGGGAGACCTTGAGCCACTTGTCCAATCTCATAATACCTCCAAAACCAAGAGGGCGCTACACAGTGGTAGCGCCCTCCCTTTGACACATGGAATCCGTTTTAACGGGCAACCGCGTCCTTCAGGGCCTTGCCGGCCTTGAACACCGGGGCCTTGGAGGCGGGGATGGGAATGGGCTCCTTGGTCTGGGGGTTGCGGCCCATCCGCTCGGCGCGGGTCTTGACCTCAAAGGACCCAAAGCCCACCAGCTGTACCTTCTCGTCCTTGCACAGCGCATCGGTGATCGCCTCGATGGTGGCGGTGATGGCGGCCTCGGCGTCCTTCTTGGAGAGCTCGGCCTTCTCAGCGACTGCCGCGATCAGTTCAGTCTTGTTCATTTGTTGACTCCTCCTGTGAATGTTTTGGACCGCCGCCCCGGGGGGCGGCCGTCAAATATACTTAAGGCCCTGCGCGGGTTCGGCCATAAGCGACTGGGTCAGCAATGCTCCGCTTCTTTCGCGCGGCGCCACAGCTCCTCCAGAGCGGGCACCTCCAGCTCCTGGAGCGGCCGGGGCGCCAGCTCCTCCACCCGCCGGAACCGGCGGATGAACTTTTCACATGCGGACTGGAGCGCCTGCTCCCCGTCCACACCGGCGAACCGCCCCACCTTGACCGCGGCGAAGAGCAGGTCGCCCAGCTCCTCCTCCACGTTGGAGCCCTCCTCCACGGCCCGGCGCAACTCGTCCAGCTCCTCCGACAGCTTGTCCAGCGCGGGGGAGACCTCCCGCCAGTCAAAGCCCGCCTTGCGGGCCTTGTCCTGGAGCTTGCCCGCCCGCATCAGGGCGGGCATGGCCCGGGCCACGCTGTCCATGGCGTCCGCCGTGGTGCGCTGTCCCTTCTCCTGCCGCTTCTGGACATCCCAGGTGGCCAGCGCCCCCTCCGGGTCCCGGGCGTCCACCGCCCCAAACACGTGGGGGTGGCGGAAGACCAGCTTCTGGCACACGCCGTCCACCACGTCGTCAAAGGTGAACTGCCCCTCCTCCTGGGCCATGCGGGCGTGGAACACCACCTGGAGCAGGACGTCACCCAGCTCCTCCTTCAGGTTCTCCATGTCCCGGTGGTCGATGGCGTCGGCCGCCTCATAGGCCTCCTCCAGCATATTCTGCCGGATGGAGTCGTGGGTCTGCTCCCGGTCCCAGGGACAGCCCTCCGGGGCCCGGAGGGCCTCCATGATCCGGAGCAGGTCCTCCATCCCATAGTGGGGTTTCCATTGAAAATTTACCACAGTTTTTCTCCCTTATCAAGTCATTTTTATATATTTTCTGTATATCAAGAAAAAATACGCGGTTCTTTTCCGTTTTCTCCCTGTTTATGGAAATAACTGTCACAGCCGGAGGATCCGGGCGATCTTCTCCCCCTTGGGCATCAGGGCCAGGTCGTCCCGGGAGATGGCCCGGAGGGCCACCACCAGCACGAAGTAGACCGCCACCGCCACCCCGATGGCCAGCAGGGTGGCCACCGCGTTGCCCATCCGGCTCAGGGCGCGGACGGTCTCGCCCAGCTCGTTGACCTGGTTGCTACTCAGCACCCGGGACAGCAGGCCGTACACCGCCCAGGCCGCGCCCCCCATGGCCACGGAGGCGACGGCCGGCTTGGCAAAGACCGGGAGATACCGGGGCCGGCGGGGGATGACCCGGGCGATCACAATAAGGTCCAGCACCATGCACAGGGCAAAGCACAGGATATTGCCCATGGGGGCGCCGTAGATGCCGATGGAGGGCTGGATCACCACATTGTAGTTGGTGATGATCTTGACCACGCCCCCCAGCACCATGATGGCCACCGGCAGAGTCACAAATCCGTGGGCCTGGAGGATGGAGTTGCACACCAGCATCATGCACACGAACAGGGTGGCCACCCCCAGGGTGGACAGCAGGGGGCCGGCCAGCTGGGGATTCAGCCTGGGAAAGATGAGGGCCATGATGGGCTCGCCCAGGACGAACAGCCCCACCGCCATGGGACAGGCGGCCAGGGCGGAGATCCGCAGGGCGGAGCCGGTGATCCGGCCCGCCCCCCGGCGGTCGTGCCGGGCCAGGGCCCCGGAGACGGCGGGGATGACGGCGGCGGTGACGGCGGCCATCAGGGAGGTGGGCAGGTTGTAGATGTTCAGGGCGCCGGAGTAGTTGCCGTACAGGGTGCGGCTGATGTCCTCCAGGGCGGTGTGGAGGGCCAGGGCGGCTGACTCCAGCGCCGGGAGGGTGCCCCCCTGGGCCTGGAGGGACAGGGCCTGGGCCACCTGCTGGTCCAGCAGGGACATGGACAGGGCCGCGCCCTCGGGGAGGGCGGCCTGCCAGGAGGACAGGGCCTCCTGGAGGGGGGAGAAGTCCGTGAAGCTCTCATAGAGTCTCCAGGTGTCGGGGTTTTCCAGCAGGGCCCGCTGGAGCTGGCCCTGGACCAGGGAGGTGTCGATGACGGTGACGATGCCCACCATGGAGGAGCTGATGGTGATGGGGATGGCGATCATCAGCAGGTTCCGCAGGATCGTCCCGGCGGCCTCCGGCCGGTCGTCGGTCAGCTGGGCCTCCCGGCCCCGGCCGGTCAGATAGTCGAAGAGCATATAGGCCAGCGCCACGATGGTGCCCACTGTCACGCCGGTGATGGCCCCCGCGGCGGCCCGGCTGGTGTCCGCCCCCTGGTTGACCAGCCAGTAGGCCAGACCCAGGCCCACCGTCAGCTTGCACAGGGCCTCGATGATCTGGGAGACGGCGGTGGGGGTCATGTTGCCATGCCCCTGGGCATAGCCCCGGAAGGCGGACAGGCACCCCACGCAGATCACCGCCGGGGCCAGCGCCCGGATGCCCGGGGCGGCCATGCTGTCGTTCATCAGCCCGGCCAGCTGGTCGGCCCCGAAGGCCATCACCAGGAAGGACAGCACCCCCAGCACCAGAAACAGGGACAGGGCCAGATAGAAGGTCCGCTGGACCTGGTTCTGCCGGCCCAGGGCGTTGGCCTCGCTCACCAGCTTGGACACCGCCACCGGCAGGCCGGCGGTGGAGATGGTCAGCAGGACCGCGTAAATATTGTAGGCGTTATTGAAGTCGGCGGACCCCTGCTCCCCGATGATGTTCAGGAGCGGGATCTTGTAGAACATACCGATCAGCTTGACCACCAGAATCCCCGCCGCCAGGACGGCGGCGCCGCCAAAGAAGGTATTCTGTCTGGAGCTGTGGGCCACCCGGCGCGGGGGCCGATTGGGTTGCGCCATGCGGGAACCTCCCTTTTCTTGAGATAACAGGTCCGGAGCGGAGGGGTCAGGCGTCTCCGAAGAGAAGGGGGAGGGCGTAGTGCTCCACCTCGTAGCGGATGCGCTCCAGGTCCAGGGTGAAAAATTCTCCCTTCTCATATATGACCTTTCCCCGGGCCATATTCATGTCCACGTTGGAGCCGTGGGCGGCGTAGGCCAGGTTCTCCGCCACATCGTGGCAGGGGGTAAGGTTGGGGGCGGAAAAGTCCACCAGGATCAGGTCGGCCGTCTTGCCCGGGGCGATGACGCCGGTGTCCCGGCCCAGGGCCCGCGCCCCGTTCACCGTGGCCGTCTCCAGGGCCTGGAGGGCGGAGAAGGCCATGGGGTCCCGGCTCACCCCGCCGTGGAGGCAGGCGGCCAGCTTGACGTCGGAAAACAGGTCGGCGCTGTTGTGGGAGGACATACCGTCGGTGCCCAGGGCCACGTTCACCCCCGCCCGGGCCATAGCCGGGACCGGGGCCACCCCGGAGCCCAGCTTCAGGTTGGACCAGGGGTTGTGGACGCAGGAGACCCCCTTGTCCGCCATAACGGCCCAGTCCTCGGGGGTGGTGTAAACGCAGTGGGCGGCCAGGGAGCGGCCGCAGTCCCACACCCCGTACTGGTCCAGGATCTGGATGGGGGTCCTGCCCCAGCGGTCCAGGCAGGCCTGGTGCTCGGAGACCGTCTCGGACACATGGACGTGCATGCCCAGCTTGTGGGTCCGGGCGTAGTCCGCCATCCACTGCCACAGGGGCGGGTTGGAGGTGTACTCGGCGTGGATGGAGGCGTCCACCAGGATCTGCCCCCCGTTCACCCCGTGCCACTCCTCCGTGAGGGCGGTCTGATTTTGGCAGTCGCCGCAGGTTGCGGGGGAGAAGTCCTCCGGGGCGCCGAAGTACACCCCGCCGCAGGACAGGTTGGCGGAGATGCCCGCCTCCGCGATCTGCCGGGCGATGGTGCCGGTGTGCATATACATGTCGGCCACACAGGTGACCCCCGAGGCGATCATCTCCGCCAGCCCCAGGCCGGTGCCGGCGGCCACCGCCCGGCCGTCCAGCTTGGCCTCGGCAGGGAAGATGAAGTCGTTCAGCCAGTGTTGCAGATCGTGGCCACCCCCGTATCCCCGCATGAGGGTCATGGGCAGGTGGGTGTGGGCGTTGACAAAGCCGGGCATGAGCACCTTTCCGGCGCCGTCCACCACCCGGTCAAAGCTCCCCTGGGGGCGCTCCAGCCCCACGAAGGAAATTTTGGTCCCCTCTACCGCCACACAGGCGTCTTTCAAGATCCGCCGCTCCTCATCCATGGTAACGGCGGTGACGTGTTCAAACAGGATCGCCATAGCTTGCTCCTTATTTACGCAGAAATTGTCTGGCCCGGTCCAGCTGATTCTTGTGGACATACAGCTTATACTCCACCCGGGCATCCTGGTCGATGGCAAAGGCGCCGTCCCGGCCCCGATTGTGGCTGGCCAGATCCTTGATGCGGCAGGTGTGGTCGATGCCGGCCTCCTCCAGGGCATACCGCACCTGATTGAACCGGTTCAAATCATAGGTGAGAAGCAGTTCCTCCCGATTGAACGGCGTAAGCATGGAAACACTTCCTCTCTGACAGACTGGCGGTCACATCTTCCGCAGGCAGGCCCGGATCAGGGCGGAGAACTTCTCCCGGGCGGTCTCGCCCGCCCGGAGCACCTCCTCCTCGGTGAGGGGCTGGTCCAGGATGCCGGCGGCCATGTTGCTGAGCAGGGTGATGCCCAGCACCTCCATGCCGCAGTGGCCGGCCACGATGACCTCGGGGGCGGTGGACATACCCACCGCGTCCCCCCCCAGGGCCCGGACCGCCCGGATCTCGGCGGGGGTCTCGTACTGGGGGCCGTAGCAGTAGAAGTAGACCCCCTCCCGCAGGGGGATGGACAGCTCCGCCGCCCGCTCCCGGGCCAGTTGCCGGAGCCGGGGGGTGTACAGGCGGGAGGCGTCGGGGAACCGGACCCCGAACTCGGGCAGGTTCTCCCCCCGCAGGGGGGACTCGGAGAACATCTTGATGTGGTCGGTGATGAGCATCAGGTCCCCGGCGCTCCAGTCCGTGTTCACACAGCCGGCGGCGTTGGTGACAATCAGGGTCTCACACCCCAGCAGGCGGAGCACCCGCACGGCGTAGGTGACCTCCTCGTAGGAGTACCCCTCGTAGTGGTGCATCCGCCCCTGCATCACGGCCACGTTCTGCCCCTCCAGGGCGCCGAACACCAGCCGGCCCCTGTGTCCCGGGGCGGTGGAGGCCCTGAAGTGGGGGATATCCCGGTAGTCCACAAAAATGGGGGTCTCCACCTCGTCCCCCAGCTCGCCCAGGCCGGAGCCCAAAATCATGGCCACCCTGGGGACAAAGCCCCCCAGCCGGCTCTGGATCGCCCGGGCGCTCTCCCGGTACTGCTCCATGGTAAAGGCCATCGGAACCTCCTTACAGCTTTGCGCCGCAGGACCGGCAGAACTTGTCCCCCTTGCCGCAGGGGGCCCCGCAGTGGGGACAGCTCTCCGCCTGCCGCAGGTCGGCGATCCGGGCCTTCAGCTCCGCGATCCGCTCCGCCCGCTCGTCCGCCTGCTCCAACAGCTCGGTCACCCGGTCCCCCTCGGGGGCGCGGCCCCGGTGGGTGTCGTACATGACCTGGCCCAGCTGGCGCAGGACCTCGTTATACTCCCCGTTCAGATCGAAGAGTTGCACGTTCAGCTTGGCCACATCCACCATCTGGCCCGCCCGTCTGCCCGCCACCCGGGCGGTGTCGGCGGCCACATCGGCGGCCACGCCCGCTGTCCCGCGGATCCGGTCCAGCAAATCCTTTACTCTGTTGTCCATTGCAACGCGCTCCTTCCCGCCGCATAGGGCCGGTATTGTATCACGGTGGTCCTATTTTACACCAAAGGCCGGTGGATTGCAACCAAATACCCGTCCCGCCCCGGTACGCCGCGCCTTTTTCCCGCCCCGCCGCACCTTTTCTTGCTATTTTCCCCCATGAGTGCTACAATAAGATGATCTGGTATCCCCTCCGGTATGAGGGGGGCTACCGCCGGGGCACACTATTGGCACAATCCCGCAAGAGACAGAAAAAAGGGGGGCTCCCTATGCGCAAGCTGGTCATCGACACAGCCGCCATCAAGCACAACCTGTCCGTCATCAAGGACCGGGCCGCCGGGGCCGCCGTCTACGGCGTCCTCACCGGCGACGGCGGCGGGGCGGGGATCGTCCCTCTGGCCCGGTTGCTCCGGGCGGAGGGGATCGGCCGTTTCGCCGTCTGCGAGGTGAAGGAGGCCGAGGACCTGCGCAAGGCCGGCTTTGAGGACGAGGAGATCCTGATGCTCCGCTCCACCACCGACCGGGAGGAGCTGGAGAGGCTGGTGGACCTGAACGTGGTGTGCACCATCTCCTCCGTGGACACCGGGATGGCCCTCAACGCCCTGGCGGAGAACCGCTCCACCGTGGTGGAGGCCCACATCCAGGTGGACACCGGCATGGGATTTGGCGGGTTCCTGGTGGGCGAGCCGGAGAAGATCCTGCTGGCCTACCGGTCGCTCCCCAACGTGGCCCTGTCCGGTATCTACACCCAGCTCCACGCCGCCCGCCCCAACGACGCCGAGGGGGCCCAACAGCTCCGGCAGTTCGGCCAGGTGCTGGACACCATCCACGCCGCCGGCTTCGAGACGGGCACGGTCCACGCCGCCGGCTCTTTCGCCCTGCTCCACAGCGACGGCGCCCGGCTGGACGCGGTGCGGGCGGGCTCCGCCATCCTGGGCCGGTGCCGCCGGACCAAGGACGACCGGTTGAAGACGGTGGGCTACGGCGAGGTCCCCCTGACCGAGGTGCGCTGGCTCCCCAAGGGCCACACCGTGGGGAGCGACCGGCCCATCACCCTGAAAAAGCCCACCCGGGTGGCGGTGCTCCCGGTGGGCTATCAGAACGGCTACGGCGTCGAGCGGCTCCGGGAGAGCGGCTTCTGGGCCTTTCTGCGGGCCTGGCGGCGGTCCAGGACCCGCACCGTCCGCATTGGCGACCAGCGGGCCCGCCTGCTGGCGCCCATCGGGGCCACCGAGACCCTGCTGGACGTCACCGACCTGAAATGCGCGGCGGGGGATCTGGCGGTCTTTGACCTGGATCCCCTGTACGCCAAGGGGTTTCAGGTTGAATACCGGTGACCTGACCCGGTCAGGTCACCAGAGTGAAGAGTTGAGAGTGAAGAGTGGAGATTTCCCCCCTTTTCTCTCCACTCTCTGCTCTTCACTCTCCACTCTTGAAAAAAGGGGTTTTACAAAGTGTCCGACCTGAATTTCCAGCCGCTACTCTTCGGCGGCGACATCAACGTATACAGCGTGGCCCGGGCCTTTCACGAGGCCTATGGGGTCAAAAGCATCGCCTACGGCAAATATCCCTCCTTCCCCTGCCACGGGAGCGCCATCCTGGACTACCGGGTCTGCCCGGACAACGAGGACCCCGCCGCCTTCCGCCGGAACGTGGAGGCGGTCGCCGGGGAGTTCCCCGGGAAGACCATCCTGCTGTTGGGCTGTGGGGACAGCTATGTCCAGCTGGCCGCCCACTGCAAAGACGATCTGCCCGGCAACGTGATCGCCCCCTACATCGACGGGGACCTGCTGGACACCCTCATCAACAAGGAGAAGTTCTATCAGCTGTGCGACAAGTACGGCATCGACCACCCGGCCACCTTCATCTACGACAAGTCCATGGGCCACGACTTCACCCTCCCCTGGGGCCCGCCGTATATCGCCAAGCCCGCCGACAGCGTGGCCTACTGGGCCTGCGGGGTCCACGCCCTGGCCAAGGTCTATGTGTGCCAGAGCCGGGAGGAGCTCCTGGCCGCCCTGGACCAGGTGTACGCCGCCGGCTACGCCGACCACATGGTTTTGCAGGAGTTCATCCCCGGGGACGACACCTATATGCGGGTGCTCACCAACTACTCTGACCGGAACGGCAAGGTGAAGCTCATGTGTCTGGGCCACGTGCTCCTGGAGGAGCACTCCCCCCACGGCATCGGCAACCACGCGGTCATCCTCACCGATTGCAACGAGGAGCTGTCCCTGAAGATCCGCTCCATGCTGGAGGACCTGGGCTGCACCGGCTTCTCCAACTTTGACATCAAGTTCGACCAGCGGGACGGGAAGTACAAGGCCTTCGAGATCAACTGCCGCCAGGGGCGGAGCAACTACTACGTCACCGGCGCGGGGCACAACATCGCCCGGCTTCTGGTGGAGGACCGGGTGGAGGGGAAGGACCTGCCCTTTGTCATCACCCGGGACCGCTCTCTGTGGCGGATGGTCCCCCGAAAGGTGGCCTTCGCCTTCACCCCCAAGAGCTATCACGCCGAAATGAAGGCGCTCATCCGGGCGGGAAAAGACTCCCACTCCCTGGTCTACAGCCGGGACGCCGCCCTCCCCCGGCGGGTCCGGGTGTGGAAAAATCACCTGGGAAATATCAAGCGGTTCGAGCAGTACAACAAGAAGCCGGAGAATTGAGGCGGACATGTCCAGTTTCCGTCTCCTCCCCCAATGAATATGAGAAAGGGCGGTATGATCTATGGCATACGATCACGGTGCGTTCCGCGTGCGGAATCTGGAGGACGCCATTCGCTTCTATACAGAGAAGCTGGGGTTCCAGTTCCTGTTTTACTGCGGCTCGGAGGAGTTTGGGGAGAAGGGGGCCTTTCTCTCCTATAATGGCGCCCGCTTGGAGTTGATCGAGACCATCGACGCCCCCTATCAGCCTGTCATGCCCCAGCGGCCCTACTGCCCCCATCTGTGCTTTGAGACGAAGGACATGGATGAGACGATCCGCATTCTGCAGGAGAACAACATCCCCATCCTGGACGGCCCCAACGAAATCCCTGGCTCTGAGCGGTGGTTGTATTTCCTGGACCCCGATTACAATGTTCTGGAGTACATCATCTGGTTGGATAAGGACAAGAGCGATCCGGCCTGAGGTCCCATCCCCACAGCGCGGAGGCATCTCCTAATTCCTAACTCCTAATTCCTAATTTTTCAACTCGCCCACGAAAGGGAGGGGACCCCAATGAACGAGCGTCTCGGCGTCCTGGGCGGCATG
>CALWVW010000048.1 GCA_944385075.1 uncultured Oscillospiraceae bacterium
GGCTGGGACAGCCTGACCCGCACCGTCATCATCGACGACGTGGACGCCATCCTGGCCGCCAACACCGAGACCTATGACCTTATGGACCGGTATCTGGACTACGGCCGCCGGTTCTCCGGGGGCAACCAGCAGGTCACCGGGAGCTACGCCATGAACTTCTCCCTGGACGCCGCCCCGGCGGAGGGGGGCGGGAGCTTCACCTTCGACCTGTCCGGCGACTATGAGGAGCTGGTCGCCAACCAGTCCGCCCTCCAGTTCACCACCGAGCTCGATATGGACTACACCGCCACCCTGGACGGCGAGGACCTCGCCGGTCAGCTGGAGGCGGACGGCCTCGCCCTCCCCGGCCCCATCCAGCTGGAGTTGCGGGGGGACGCCCTCGACGGCACCTTCTACCTCCACATGGACGGCGAGGGGCTGGCGGAGCTGACCGGCTGGGACACCTCCCTCTGGTACAAGCTGGACCTGCGCACCCTGTACGACCAGGTGTACGGCGCGGGCTTCTATGACCAGCTGATGGCCCTGGCCTCCGCCACCACAGAGATGGACTTCGCGGACACCCTGGCGCTGATGCTCCAGACCACCCCTCTGACCTCCGCCCAGTTCACCACCACCGACGCCCTGGCCCTCTACAACGCCATGTTCGCCGACAGCTCCTTTGAGCGGTCCGGCGCCAACTATGTGAACACCTTCTTCGAGGAGCTGGGCCTCCCCTGCACCTTCACCCTGTACACCAGCGGCAACCAGGTCACCGGCTACGGCCTGGAGATGTCCGCCGCCGTGGAGGGTGTGACCCTGTCCCTGGACGCCCAGATGCGGGGACAGACCATGGAGATGGACATGGGCCTCCAGCTGGACGGGGGCGAGGACTTCTCCATGGCGCTGACCATGACCATGGACGGCACCTACCGCACCACCACCGCCCAGCCTGAGACCGAGCCCCCCGCGGGCGCCACCTGGGTGGACCCCCTGGCCACCGAGGCCGGCGGGAGCGCCGGGGACAGCGTCTCCGAGCTGGCGGCCTGATTTTCCCGAACAGCCACGCGGCGCCGCCCAAATTGGGCGGCGCCGCGACTTTTATGTCAGGAGAAATCAGGAGCGGCGGGGCCTGTGCCCCGCCACTCCGTCATCATGTTTTCGCTTTTCAGAAATGGGGCCCGCTCAGTTGTTGGCGGTGCCCTCCGCGATGGACTGGGACACGCCGCGGCTGGTGTCGGACTCGATGCAGTCGATGGCCAGCATGACGCCCAGGGCGTTCAGCACATCCCCGTCGTCGGGCACGTCCAGCAGATAGGTGTCCCCCCAGCTGAACCACTTCTTGGTGACGGTGGCCACCACGTCGTGGCCCCGCTTCATCTCGTACTCGTGGGCGGTGAAGTCGCCGCGGATCTCCCACTTGCCGTCCCCGGCCTCCAGAGTGTAGTGGGGCTTGAGAAGGGTGATGTGGCCCTTCAGCTCCACCTCCTCCTGGCCGCCGACCGCGATGAAATACTTGGGCACCAGGCTGAGGACCTTCTGGTGGATATAGGCCACCTCCTGCCCCTCCATGCCGGTGACGGTGAGCTTGTGGCCCACGGACAGCAACTTGCCGATCACCTCATAGACGGGATTGCCCTCCTCGTCCATGACCTGAAAGGCCTCTCTCAGGGAAAATACCTTCTCTTTCAGCGCGAGCTTCATAGGGGGAACTCCTTTCTTATCCGGCGGTGCTCGCCTTATTCGGCGGCAGGGCTCTCCAGCTCAGAGGTGCAGTGGGGGCAACGGGTGGCGGCGATGTCAATCTCGCTCATGCAGTAGGGGCACTTCTTGGTGGTGGGGGCGGCGGGGGCCTCCTCCTTCTTGTGGCCCAGGGTCAACATCTTGTTGACCGCCTTCAGCAGGCAGAACAGCACCAGGGCGGTGATGAAGAAGTTGACCACGGCGGTGATGAAGTTGCCCGCGAAGCCGGCCACGTCGGCCATGGTGTAGGTGGCGCCGCCCAGGACCAGCTGCAGGATGGGGTTGATGAAGTTCTCGGTCAGGGCGGTGACGATGCCGGAGAAGGCGGCACCGATCAGCACGCCGATGGCCATGTCCATCACATTGCCCCGCAGGGCAAAGGACTTGAATTCCTCAATAAACTTTTTCACAGTATACTCTCCTCTCTCACGTGTCCGCTCAGCGGCTCCCCTTCACCGCGATGGCGCAGATGAAGTAGATCGCCGGGAGCACACAGGCGCAGATGTTCTGGGCGTTGACCTCCATGGCCACCGTGCCCAGTCCGGCCAGCAGAGCCAGCAGGCCAAACACGATGGCGCCCATGGCCTTGCCGGAGTCGTTCGCCGCCCGCAGGCCCAGCAGGCCGCCGATCACGTCCAGCAGGCCGCTCAGAACGAACAGAATGAAGGCCAGACCCATCAGGGCCTTGACGGCGACCCCGTCGCTCCCGGTGTTGGACAGCATCACGATGTCCAGAACGCCGGTGGCCAGGGTGAACACACCCAGGATCAGCATCAGGACAGAGACGATTTTCAAACCTGTTTTCATAAAAATGCCCTCCTATTTCTCAAAATCGTCTCTATCATAGGCACATATTCAGCTTTTGTCAAAGTTTTATTGGGAAAATAAGAGATTTGACGGGAATTCCATCCGAAAAAGGCGGAAAAAGAGGCGCTATGCACGGCTCCCCCGGCAGACTTGCACAAAAGCGGCCGCCGGAACGCAATAGAGAGGCGCCTGCGACGCAGGCGCCTCTCCTGTCTTTGTCCCGGACAACCTAAAAGGAAAGGACATCCTTTCGGATGTCCTTTCCTTTTGGCAGCCGGAGAAGGATTCGAACCCTCACAAACAGAGTCAGAGTCTGTCGTGCTACCCTTACACAATCCGGCTATCGCGCCCCGCTGTCGCAGGGACGAAAGCTATTATAGCAACACCCTTCTCAGTTGTCAACCCTATTTTTTATCTTTTCTGCCATTTTCATTTTTCAGGCCGTCGCCCCGCCCGGCTCCCCCGCTCAGGGCAGGCGGGCGGGCGGGTCCAGCATGGCGTCCAACAGCGCGATGGCGGCCACCGCCTCCACCACGGGCACCGCCCGGGGGACGATACAGGGGTCGTGGCGGCCGTGGACCACCAGCTTCTCCTCCCGGTGGCGGGACAGGCTGACGCTGTCCTGCTCCCTGGAGATGGACGGAGTGGGCTTGAACGCCACCCGGAACAGAAGGGGCATCCCGGTGGTGATCCCGCCCAGCACGCCGCCGGCGTGGTTGCTGGAGGTGACCACCCGGTCCCCCTCCATCCGGAAGGGGTCGTTGTTCTCCGAGCCCCGCATCTCCGCCACCCGGAAACCGGCCCCCAGCTCCACGCCCTTGACCGCCGGGATGCCGAAGAGGGCGGCGGCCAGCCGGCTGTCTATCCCCCCGAACATCCCGCCGCCCAGACCAGCGGGCGGGTGCTGGACCACGCACTCGATCACGCCGCCCACGGAGTCCCCCTCCGCTCTGGCGTCCAGAATGGCCTCGCGCATCCGCTCCCCCGCCCCCTGCTCCAGGGTGGGGAAGGGGGCCCGGCGCAGTTGGGCCAGCGCCCCGGCGTCCTCCCCCAGCGGCCGGAAGGGGCGGTCCTCCACCCCGCCGATCCGCTGGATGTGGGCGTCGACCTCCACCCCCCTACGGGCCAGGATCTGCAGGCAGATCCCCCCGGCGATACACAGGGGGGCGGTGAGCCGGCCGGAGAAGTGGCCGCCGCCCCGGACGTCCTGCGCCCCGCCGTACCGCACCTGGGCGGTGTAATCGGCGTGGCCGGGCCGGGGCACGTCCTTCAGATTCTCATAGTCCCCGGACCGGGTGTTGGTGTTCTCGATGACCGCCGCCAGCGGCGCGCCGCAGGTGTGCCCGTCCACCAGCCCGGACAGGATTCTGGGCCGGTCCTCCTCCCGGCGCGGGGTGGAGGTGTCGGTGCGCCCGGGGGCCCGGCGCTGGAGGAACTCCTCCAGCGCCTCCAGGTCCACCCTCTCCCCCGCGGGCAGGCCGTCCATCACCACCCCGATGGCGGGGGCGTGGGACTGCCCGAAAATAGACACCCGCAGATGTTCTCCCAGCTCAGACCACATGGTACTTCCCTCCCAGCGCGGCAAAATGCTTCCAAAAGTCGGGGTAGGACTTGTCCACACACTCCATGGCGGTCAGCCGCACCGGCGCCTGGCACCGGGTGGCCAGAATGGCCGCCATCATGGCGATCCGGTGGTCGTTCCAGCTGTCCACCGTGCCGCCCCCCCGCAGTTGCTCCACACCGCGGACTAGCAGGCTGTCCCCCACCTCCTCCGCCTCGCCCCCCAGGGCGCGGATGGTGGCCACGATGGCGGACAGCCGGTCGCTCTCCTTGATCCGCAGGCGTCCGGCCCCCACAAACCGGGTCGTCCCCCGGCGCAGGGCCGCCATGGCCCCCAGGGCAGGGGCCAGATCCGGGCACTGGGAGACGTCCACCTGTATATCCCCGGGGCGGGCCAGCTTCCAGTACAGGGCGGCGATCTGCCGGTCCCCCTGGCAGGAGTCCTCCCTCAGCCCCCGGACCGCCACCCGGTGATCCAAAAAGTTGGCCGCGTACCAGATGGCCCCCTGGGACCAGTCCCCCTCCACCGCCACATGGCAGGGGAGATAGCGCTGGCCGCCCGGGATCCGGAACAGGCCGGCCTCCGGCCGGTGGACCCGGACGCCGAACCGGTCCAGCGCCTCCAGGGTCATGGCCACATACCCCTCCGACTCCAGCGGGGAGGTGATCGCCAGCTCCGAGTCCCCCTCCAGAAGGGGGAGGGCAAAGAGCAGGCCGGTGACAAACTGGCTGGACACATCCCCGGGGAGGGCATACCGCCCGGGGGTCAGCCGGCCCCGCACCGTCAGCACATCCCCCTCCCGACTCCAGAGGACGCCCCGGGGCTCCAGCAGGGTCCGGTAGGGCTCCTGGGGCCGCTCCATCAGCCGCCCGTGTCCGGTGAACCGCCCGCCTCCCCGGAGGGCCAGAGCCACCGGGATCAGAAAGCGCAGGGTGGAACCGGACTCCCCGCAGTCCAGGGTGGGGAGCTCCTCCCCCGCCCCCTTCAGGGCCGCCAGGCAGGCCCGGGTGGCCTCGATATCCCGGGAGGTCCCCAGCCCGTCGATCCGGCTCTCCCCCTCCGCCAGGGCGGCGGCGATCAGATAGCGGTGGGCCATGCTCTTGCTGGGCGGCACCTGGACCTCCCCCTCCAGCTGACAGGGCGACAACAACACATCCGGCATCCGGTTTTCCTCCGTTCTCTCTATCAGGATCTGTCACAAAAAAACCGCGGCGGGACGCCGTCCCCCGCGGACCGCAAGCGGCTCTCCGCCGTCTTGTGCCCCATGATACCATGCCGGGCGGGCCCTGTCAATTCCTCCCCCCGCGGACCCGGGAGAAAGAAATTTCCGTTTTCCCCTTTACTCCTGCCCCTCCATCCTTTATAATAACATGCACCCGGGGCCGACCAGCCCCGGTTATCGCAGAGGGAAAGGAGGCCATGGGACACTCCCATCAAAAGCGCCAGCGCCCGGGCGGAGACATGCTCCGCCCCGGGACGACGAGGAGAGGGGAAATCATGGGCGCCGGAACGCGGCCCGGCCGTGCCCGCCCATAAGATCGAAGGATTCGGCGGATGCCCCTCCGCGCATGCTCCGGGCGCGTACACAGCCAGCAAATATGCGGGTGACCGCAAAACAGAGGGGCTGTGACCGGGGAACGAGGTCAAATCACTGCGAGTTTGCCCTCCTGACACCATTTGAAATTCTATCAGGAGGAACATCTGTTATGTGTGGTATCGTAGGTTATATCGGCCGGGAGCAGGCCGCTCCCATTCTGCTGGAGGGGCTCTCCCGTCTGGAGTACCGGGGGTACGACTCCGCCGGTGTGGCGGTATATGACCAGGGGGCGGACACCCTGTCCGTCCACAAGGCAAAGGGCCGGCTGAAGGTCCTGTCCGACCAGATCGAGGGCGGGGCCACCGTCCCCGGCACCGTGGGCCTGGGGCACACCCGCTGGGCCACCCACGGCGCCCCCAGCGACGTCAACTCCCACCCCCAGGTGAGCCGGAGCGGGAAGATCGCCGTGGTCCACAACGGCATCATCGAAAATTACGCCGAGCTCAAGGCGTTTCTCTCCGAGCAGGGCGTCCCCTTCACCTCTGAGACCGACACCGAGGTGGTGGCCCAGCTCATCGAGTACTTCTACGAGGGGGATCTGCTGGACGCCGTGGGCCGGGTCCTGCGCCGCATCGAGGGGGCCTACGCCCTGGGCATCCTGTGCTCCGACGCCCCGGACCAGCTGATCGCGGTGCGGAAGGACAGCCCCCTGATCCTGGGCTACGGGGAGGGGTGCTCCTTCCTGGCCAGCGACGTCACCGCCATCCTCCGGCACACCCGGCAGGTGAGCTATATGGAGGACGGCGAGCTGGCCGTCCTCACCCGGGACGGCATCCAGTGCTATAACCACCTGATGCAACCCATCTCCAAGGAGATCGTCCAGGTGGACTGGGAGGTGGACGCGGCGGAGAAGGGCGGCTACGAGCACTTCATGTTCAAGGAGATCATGGAGCAACCCGAGGCCCTGCGCCGCTGTATCTCCCCCCGGATCCGGGACGGGGAGGTCTATTTCGAGAACTTCTCCCTGGAGGACGACTACATCCGGGGACTGGACAAGATCTACATCGTGGCCTGCGGCTCCAGCTACCACGTGGGCATGGTTGGGAAATACCACCTGGAGCGGCTGACCCGCAAGCCGGTGGAGGTGGCCCTGGCCTCTGAGTTCCGGTATATGGAGCCCATCGTCGGGCCCAACACCCTGGTCATCGTCATCAGCCAGTCGGGGGAGACCCTGGACACCATGGCCGCCCTGCGGGAGGCCCACCGGCTTGGGGCCAAGATCCTCTCCATCGTCAACGTGGTGGGGAGCTCCATCGCCCGGGAGTCGGATCAGGTCCTGTACACCTGGGCCGGGCCCGAGATCGCCGTGGCCACCACCAAGGCCTACTCCACCCAGCTGGCCCTCATCAACCTGCTGGCCCTGCGGTTTGCCCGGATCCTGGGCACCATCACCCCCGAGGCCTACGGGGCCGCCCTGGAGGGCTTCCGCCAGCTCCCCGACATGGTGGAGCAGGTCCTCTCCCACCGGGACGACATCCAGTACTTCGCCTCCCAGTACTTCAACCACAACAGTGTGTTTTTCATCGGCCGGAACGTGGATTACGCCCTGGGGCTGGAGGGCTCCCTCAAGCTCAAGGAGATCTCCTACATCCACTCGGAGGCCTACGCCTCCGGCGAGCTGAAGCACGGCACCATCAGCCTCATTGAGGAGGGCACCCTGGTCATCGCCCTGAGCACCTACGGCCCTCTGTTCCAGAAGGCCATGAGCAACGTGGTGGAGGTCAAGTCCCGGGGGGCCGACGTGCTGGCCCTGACCACCGACAGCCACCGGGAGGAGATGGGCCGCACCGCCGACGCCGTGGTTACCATCCCGGACATCCACGAGCTGATGCTCCCCTCCCTGGGAGTGGTCCCCCTTCAGCTGTTCGCCTACTATGTGGCCCTGATGCGGGGGTGCGACATCGACAAGCCCCGCAATCTGGCCAAGAGCGTCACCGTGGAGTAAAGTAAAGATCCCTTATGATAGCAGAGCGGCGGGCCGTGGGCCCGCCGCTCTCTTTTGTTTACAACACGTTGGCCAGGCTGGGCTGTTCCATCTCCGCTAACAGCTCCAGCTGGACCATCAGCTCGGCGTTGGCCGCGTTGTACTGGTCGGGCTCTCGAAGGGCCAGATATTCCCCCACCGCCCGGAACCCCTTCCACACCCCGTCTATGTCCCCGTGCCGGCCCACCACATGGAAATAAAACTGGTGGTCCTCCCAGTCGGCATGGGCCATCCGGGTCCGCTCCGCCGCCCGGTCCCACTCCCCCTGTTGGGCCAGCTCCTGGGCCAGGGCCAGCTGTTCCGTGATCCGGCCGGCCACCTCCCGGGTGTACCACCCGTTGGCCAGACTGGCCGCCAGGAGCCCCGCCAGCAGGGCCGCCGCCACCCAGAGCCGCCTCATCCCGCTCTCCCCCCTCGGTCCCCCCGGTCCCGGGGGGCCAGATAGACGGTCCCCGCCTCGTCCACCAGCATCAAAAAGACCTCCTCCACCCGGGTACAGCCCCGCTTTCTCATCTGGTGCTCCAGCCAGTCCCGGTCATACCCCAGCGCCCGGAGCTGGTCTGGCTGGAGCCGCCCGTCGCTGACCACCACCCGGGGCAGGCCCCGCTCCTGGGTCTGGAGCTTCAGTTGCCGGGCGGTGGCGGGCTGGTCCCCGGTCCGGGGGAGGACGGACAGCTGGCCGTTGGTCTCCAGAATGGCGTACTTCACCGCGGCCAGGTCCGTGTACCCCTGGCACCGGAGCTCCTCCAGTAGCTCGTCCACCGTCAGGCGGTTCCGGGCCATCTCCCACTGGTCGATCCGCCCGTCCCGCAACACGACGCTGGGCCGGCCGCACAGCAGTGCCCGGAAGCGGACGCTCTTCATGGTGAGCACCGACAGGATCATGGTCAGGGACAGCAGGGTCAGGATGGGGACCACCCCGGTGAGCAGGGGAATGCCGAAATCCTGCATGGGTACAGAGGCCAGGTCGGCGATGATCAGGGAGAGCACCAGCTCCGAGGGCTCCAGCTCCCCCACCTGCCGCTTTCCCATCAGCCGCACCCCGGCGATGATGAGCAGATACAAAATCACAGTGCGCACAAGTCCGGTAAACATTTCGCTCCCCCTCCGGCCGCCGCGGCGCGCGGCATTTTTCTCTCGCCCGCTCAGTCTTTCCCGGCCCCGCCCCCTTTATCCTGCGTTTTGCCCAAAAGTTTCCTGAAAATTTTGGTGGGAACAGGGGGATTCTCCATCTTGCAAAGCGCGCCGTTTTTCGATAAAATAACTTGATTGAACTTGTACACAAGACAGCAACAGAACTGGAACGGAAGGCGAGTGAATATTGATGAAAGCGACTTTGATCCTGGCAAACGGCAGTATCTTCTCCGGCACCAGCATTGGAAGCACTGAGACCCGCGTGTGTGAGATGGTCTTCAATACCTCCATGACCGGCTACCAGGAGATCTTGACCGACCCCTCCTACGCCGGGCAGGGGGTGGTGATGTCCTATCCCCTGATCGGCAACTACGGCGTCAACCACGAGGACAACGAGTCCCGCCGCCCCTGGGTGGAGGCTTTTGTGGTCCGCCACCTGTCTCCCAGGGGGAGCAATTTCCGTTGCGAGGGCGACCTGGGTTCTTACCTGAAAGAACACAATATCACCGGCATCCAGGGAGTGGACACCCGGGCGCTGACCAAGATCCTCCGTAGTCAGGGGAGCATGAACGGAATGCTCACCTGTGCGGAGCATTTTAATATCGCTGAAGTGCTGGAGCAACTGAAGTCCTACCAGGTGAAGGACACCGTGTCCAGGGTCACCCGGACCGAGCCCGAGGTCTTCCCCGCCTACGGCGAGGAGAAGCACCACGTGGCCATGATGGACTACGGCGTCAAGCAACACATGATCGAGTGCCTGCGCCGCCGGGGCTGTAAGGTCACCGCCCTTCCCGCCTCCACCACCGCCCAGGCGGTGCTGTCCGGCGGCTATGACGGGGTGATGCTGTCCAACGGCCCGGGCGACCCGGCGGAGAACACCGCCATCATCGCCGAGCTGAAAAAGCTCCATGACAGCGACATTCCCCTGTTCGGGGTCTGTCTGGGCCACCAGCTTCTGGCCCTGGCCACCGGGGCCAAGACCGGCAAGCTGGCCTACGGCCACCGGGGCGGCAACCACCCGGTGCGGGACCTGGAGAAGGGCCGGGTGTTCATCACCAGCCAGAACCACGGCTACATGGTGCTGTCCGACACGGTGGACCCGGCGGTGGCCGAGGTGTCCCACGTCAATGTGAACGACGGCACCTGCGAGGGCCTGCGCTACAAGCGCCCCAACTGCTTCACCACACAGTTCCATCCCGAGGCCAACGCCGGTCCCCGGGACACCGAGTATCTGTTCAACCGCTTTGTAGAATCCATGGGAGGTGACCGGTAATGCCGAAGTATACTGACATTCACAAGGTCCTGGTGCTGGGCTCCGGCCCCATCGTCATCGGCCAGGCCGCCGAGTTCGACTACGCCGGCACCCAGGCCTGCCGCGCCCTGAAGGAGGAGGGCCTGGAGGTGGTGCTGGTCAACTCCAACCCCGCCACCATCATGACCGACAAGGACATCGCCGACCACGTGTACATCGAGCCCATGAACCTCCCCTCGGTGACCCAGGTCATCGAGAAGGAGCGGCCCGACGCCCTCCTGCCCAACATGGGCGGCCAGACCGGCCTGAACCTGGCCATGGCCCTGTATGAGAACGGCACCCTGGCCAAGTACGGGGTGCGCCTGCTGGGCACCAGCCCCGCCTCCATCCACAAGGCGGAGGACCGCCAGGGCTTCAAGGACTGCATGGAGTCCATCGGCCAGCCCTGCGTCACCTCCAAGGTGGTCAACACCGTGGAGGACGCGGTGAATTTCGCCAACGAGATCGGCTACCCCGTCATCGTCCGCCCCGCCTACACCCTGGGCGGCACCGGCGGCGGCATCGCCTATGACCAGGCCAGCCTGGAGGAGATCTCCGACCGGGGTCTGAACCTGTCCCGGGTCCACGAGGTGCTCATCGAGCGGTGCATCTCCGGCTGGAAGGAGATCGAGTTCGAGGTCATGCGGGACGGGGCCGGCAACGTGATCACCATCTGCTCCATGGAGAACATCGACCCCGTGGGCGTCCACACCGGCGACTCCATCGTGGTGGCCCCCACCCAGACCCTGGCCAACAAGGAGTTCCAGATGCTCCGCTCCGCCGCCCTGGAGATCATCTCCGCCCTGGAGATTGAGGGCGGGTGCAACGTGCAGTTCGCCCTGAACCCCGACTCCTTCGAGTACGCGGTCATCGAGGTCAACCCCCGGGTGTCCCGGTCCTCCGCCCTGGCCTCCAAGGCCACCGGCTACCCCATCGCCAAGGTGGCCGCCAAGGTGGCCCTGGGCTACACCCTGGACGAGATCCCCAACGCCGTCACCGGCAAGACCAAGGCATGCTTCGAGCCCACCATCGACTATGTGGTGCTGAAGATCCCCCGCCTGCCCTTTGACAAGTTTACCACCGCCAGCCGCACCCTGGGCACCCAGATGAAGGCCACCGGCGAGGTCATGGCCATCGCCAACTCCTTCGAGGGGGCGGTGATGAAGGCCATCCGCTCCCTGGAGCTGAACGTGCGGGCCCTGAAGCTGGACAAGCTGGAGGGGCTGTACACCGACGAGATCGAGGACCTGCTCAGCCAGGTCACCGACGAGCGGCTGTTCGTGGTGGCCGAGGCCCTGCGCCGGGGCTTCTCCCCCCAGAAGATCAACAACATCACCAAGATGGACATCTGGTTCCTGGACGGCTTTCAGCGGATCATCGACATGGAGGAGGAGCTGAAGTCCTGCAAGGGCGAGCCCGACATCGACACCCTGAAGCGGGCCAAGGAGATGTGCTTCGCCGACAGCTACATCGGCACCCTGTGCGGCATGAAGCAGGCCGAGGTGAAGGCCCTGCGGGAGCGGTACGGCATCATCCCCTCCTTCAAGATGGTGGACACCTGCGCCGCCGAGTTCGACGCCGAGACCCCCTACTACTACTCCTCCTACGACGGGGAGAACGAGGCGGCCAGCGAGGACGACGGTCGAAAAAAGGTGCTGGTGCTGGGCTCCGGCCCCATCCGCATCGGCCAGGGCATCGAGTTCGACTACTGCTCGGTCCACTCGGTCTGGGCCTTCAAGCGCATGGGCTATGAGACCATCATCATCAATAACAACCCCGAGACCGTGTCCACCGACTTCGACGTGGCCGACAAGCTGTACTTCGAGCCCCTCACCGCCGAGGACGTGCAGAACGTGGTGGAGCAGGAGAAGCCCTGGGGCGCCGTGGTCCAGTTCGGCGGCCAGACCGCCATCAA
>CALWVW010000049.1 GCA_944385075.1 uncultured Oscillospiraceae bacterium
AGCTCCCCCGTAAATGGGGGTCCGGGGGTGGACAGCATTGGCGGCCCATAAGGGCCGACGTGGCCACCCCCGGCGATTCTTTGGTGGCTTTCTGATCGCTCAGAAAGCCACTCGCCGCCCGCTGGCGGCGAAATCCCCCCAAATCAAACGGCACGGTACAAACCCGGCGGGAGGGGCAAGCCCCTCCCCTACGGGTGCCAAAGGGTACAAAGGGGGCGGGCGGGTCTGGGACCCGCCCCTACGGAGAACATCGGGAATGTGGTGCAGAACCTACGCCCGCCGCACCACGGGGAAGCAACCAGGGAAGGCGCGTCTAAACGGGTAGCACAGACGGCCCCCTGGGCTATGCCGCACAGTGGCAACGGGCGGGAGGACGGTTGTGCGTCAGAGGCCACCCCGCGCCGGTACATTTGCGCCAGGCCCCCGAACCAAGCTCTCCCGTAAACGGGGGTCCGGGGGCAGGCGACTAAGAGCACCACTTGGTGCTCGCCGGAGCCGTCCCCCGGCGATTCTTTGGTGGCTTTCTGATCGTTCAGAAAGCCACTCGCCGCCGGGGCGGCGAAATCCCCCCAAATCAAACGGTGCAGTGTAAAACCGGCGGGAGGGGCAAGCCCCTCCCCTACGGGCGCCAAAGGGTACAAATGGGGCGGGCGGGTCTGGGACCCGCCCCTACGGCGGCACAAGGACATAAAGGTCCCACGGGCGCCCGCGACGGCCACAGGCCGTCCCCAGGGAATATAGGCAACATGGTGCGCTGAGACGCACAGTCCGGGAAAACCGCTTGCTTTTTTCCTTCGATTGTGATACCCTTTTGAAAAACAGGGGCGGAAGGGAGCCAAAGCGATGAACATCTACGAATCTGCGGAAGATTATCTGGAGGCCATTCTGGCCCTGCGGGAGCAACGGGGCACGGTGCGCTCCATCGATGTGGTCCACCGGCTGGAGCTGTCCAAGCCCAGTGTCAGCGTGGCCATGAAGCGCCTGCGGGAGAACGGGTATATCGAGATGGACGCCGACGGCTTCATCACCCTCCTCCCCCCCGGCGAGACCATCGCCCAGCGCATCTACACCCGCCACAAATTGCTCACCCAGTTTCTGATCCGGCTGGGGGTCAGCGAGGAGGTGGCGGCGGCCGACGCCTGTAAGATCGAGCACGACCTGAGCGACGAGACCTTTGAGAAGATCCGGGCCCACGCCATGAAATACACCTCTCCGGAGGGCTAGGCCCCGCTCCGCCGGAGAAGTCCCACCCAGAACAGACCGCCCCGCCCCGGCCAGCAGAATCTGACCGGGGCGGGGCGGTCCCTCTCGCGCCGCGCCGGGCGACCCGAACGGGACCTTCTGTTTGACTTCTCCCCCCACTGTTGCTATGATATCCACGTGACCCCAATTTGCAATTCCTGTCAGAAAGTTTGTGAGAGCATGACCGGCGACCTGACCCGCGGGCCTGTGATGGGCTCCATGTTCCGCTTTGCGGTCCCCATGATCCTGGGCAATCTGCTTCAGCAGTGCTACAACATCACCGACACCCTGATCGTCAGCCGCTTCCTGGGGCCGGACGCCCTGGCGGCGGTGGGGTCCTCCTACTCCCTCATGAGCTTTCTCACCTCCATCCTCCTCGGCCTGTGCATGGGGAGCGGCGCCGCCTTCTCCATCCGGTTCGGCCGGCGGGACATCCGCGGGCTGAAGGAGGGGATGTGCGCCTCCTTTGTGCTGATCGCCGCCCTGGCCGCCCTGCTCAATGTCCTGGCCTTCGCCTGTCTGGACCTGGTCCGGGTCTTTCTTCAGGTGCCCGGCCAGGTCTGGGGCCCCATGCGGGCCTATCTGGCGGTCATCTTCTGCGGCATCGCCGCCACCTTTCTGTACAACTACTTCGCCTGTCTCCTGCGGGCCATCGGCAACTCGGTGGCCCCCCTCCTCTTTCTGGCGGTGTCCGCCGTCCTCAACATCGCCCTGGACCTCTGGTTCGTGCTGGGGCTGGAGCGCGGGGTGGCCGGGGCGGCGGAGGCCACGGTGATCGCCCAGTACGTCTCCGGGATAGGCCTCGCCCTCTACACCTGGGTCCGCTGTCCCCAGTTGCGGCTCCGCCGGGAGGAGCTCCGGGTCCGCTGGGCCAGCGTCCGGGAGATCACCGGCTTCTCCCTGCTCACCTGCGTACAACAGTCGGTGATGAATCTGGGGATCCTGATGGTCCAGGGGCTGGTCAACAGCTTCGGCCCCGCGGTGATGACCGCCTTTGCCGCGGCGGTCAAGATCGACTCCTTCGCCTATATGCCGGTCCAGGACTTCGGCAACGCGGTGTCCACCTTCCTGGCCCAGAACTACGGCGCCCGGCAGTGGGACCGCATCCGCGCCGGCCTCCGGGGGGCGGTGGCGGTGTCCTTCGGCTTCTGCGTGGTCATCTCCCTGGGGGTGTGGGTCTTCGCCCGCCCGCTGATGCTCCTGTTCGTGGAGGCCGGCGAGACCGCCATCCTGGCCGAGGGGATGCGCTATCTGCGCATCGAGGGGGCCTTCTACTGCGGCATCGGCTGTCTCTTCCTGCTGTACGGCCTCTACCGGGCGCTGGGCCGCCCGGGGATGTCCGTGGTGCTCACCGTCATCTCCCTGGGGACCCGGGTGGCGCTGGCCTATCTCCTCTCCGCTATCCCCGCCGTGGGGGTGGTGGGGATCTGGTGGGCGGTCCCCATCGGCTGGGCCCTGGCCGACGCCACCGGACTGCTCTACTACCTGTTCCGGAAAGACGCCCTGCTCTCCCCCCGGTAGCCCGCCCCAAATCTTACAAGGAGGCACCCCCATGCTGAAGAAACTCTCCTGCGCCCTGCTCGCCTTTGCCCTCTCCCTCTCCCTGGCCGCCTGCGGCCCCCTCTCCGCCGCGCCCGAGCTGTCCGGCGGCGACTTCTCCCTCTCCCAGGTGGAGGAGTACGCGGGGGAGCCCTATGTGGAGGTCAACGACAACGTCCCCTATTTCACCGACGAGGACCTGACCACCCAGGCCTTTGAGTGGTACAGCCCCCTGGACGGGCTGGGCCGCTGTGGCACCGCCTACGCCAACATCTGCCTGGACCTCATGCCCACCGAGGAGCGGGGGGAGATCGGCATGATCCGGCCCACCGGCTGGCACACCGTCCGCTACAACGGCGTGGTGGACGGGAACTATCTCTACAACCGCTGTCACCTGATCGGCTTTCAGCTGGCGGGGGAAAACGCCAACGAGAAAAACCTGATCACCGGCACCCGCTACCTGAACGTGGAGGCCATGCTCCCCTTTGAAAATCTGGTGAACGACTATGTGGACGACACGGGCAACCACGTCCTGTACCGGGTCACCCCCGTCTTCGAGGGGGACGACCTGCTGGCCTCCGGCGTGCTGATGGAGGGCTACTCGGTGGAGGACGAGGGGCAGGGGATCTGCTTCTGCGTCTACTGCTACAACGTCCAGCCGGGGGTGGTCCTGGACTACGCCACCGGGGACAGCTGGCTGGACGGGGACACCCCCTCCTCCGCCGGCGCCGCCTATGTCCTCAACACCAACACCATGCGCTTCCATCTGCCCTCCTGCCCCTCGGTGGAGGACATCCAGCCGGAGAACCGGGGCGCCGCCTCCTCCCGGGAGGAGGCCCTGGCCGCCGGGTACCAGCCCTGCGGGCGGTGCGACCCCTAGCGCCAGCTTCTTTTATCCACGCCTCTCAGAGTCGGTTCTTCTCCCCCCACAGACACAGCTGGTCCAGGACTCTCATCAGCGACCTCCCCCGCTCCGACAGGGAGTATTCCACCTTCGGCGGGATCTGAGGATACTCCTTCCGGACGATGAGCTGGTCCTCCTCCAGCTCCTTCAGGTTGTTGCTCAGGGTCTTGTCCGTAATTTTTCCCAGATACCGCTTCATCTCGTTAAACCGGACCGGTTCAAACTCCATCAGACAATACAAAATGACCATCTTGTGCTTACCGCTGATCAGCGACATGGTGTAGCTGAACCCGGTCTCCTGGAAATCGGCGTTTTGAATACAGTGCTGAATCGTCTCTCCTGACATTTTTATACTTCCTTTCAGGATAGTACCTGTCTTTTTTGACAGTACTTGTCATAATGTGGCCAACTGCTATAATCATAGCGGAAGGGCGACAGCCCGTCAATCTATATTCTGAATGGAGGTCCTTTCTATGAAAAAAGAGCTGGGCGTTCATCCCTATCTGTTCCCCATGCCCGTGCTCATGATCGCTACCTACGGCGATGGAGACATCGTCGATGTGATGAACATGGCCTGGGGCGGGATCTGCGCGGAAAATATGGTCTCCCTCAATATCGGCGCGGACCATAAGACGTCTGAGAATATCAGAAAGCGCAAGGCGTTCACCCTCAGCATCGCCGATATCTCCCACATCGAGGCGGCGGACTTTTTCGGGATCGCCTCTGGCAACACCATGACTGACAAATTTGAGCGCTCCGGTCTGACTGCGGTCAAAAGCGAAAAGGTCGACGCCCCCATCGTGACAGAGTTCCCGCTCACTCTGGAGTGCCGGGTGGTGGAGGACAGGACGGAGGTCTATGGCCACCATGTGATCGGGGAGATCGTCGGCGTGCTCGCCGAGGAGTCTGTGCTGGACGCGAGGGGGAAGGTCGACCCCACCAGGCTCAACGCCTTTGTATTTGACCAGTTCCAGAACGGATATTACGCCATCGGCGACAAGGTGGGACAGGCCTGGCACACCGGCGTCCCGCTGATGAAAAAATAAGGCGGGCGGGCCCCCTGCCTCCGCAGGGGGAGACCTTCTCCGCCGCGCCACTGTAAAACGCCCCGGGCCACTTGTGGTACAAGCGGCCCGGGGCATTTTCATTTTTTCTGTCTCCGCCGCGCCGGTCCTCTCCGGGACACAGCGGGTCACAGGTCCTCCGACTTCTCATAGGCCAGCCGGGGGTCGTCGTCCTCCTCCACATAGATGGTCCCGCAGTGGACAAAGCCCAGCTTGCCCAGCAGGTTCTGGAGCACCACGTTGTCCCCGTGGGTGTCGATCCGCAGGTGGCCGCACCGGCTGTACGCCCAGTTCAGGCAAAACGCCCCGATCCCCTTGACCGAGCCGTCCCCGGCCAGCCGGTGGATCACCCCGTAGGGGCCCGGGTCCCGCCACCGGCCATCCCGGATCTCCCGGTAGGTGGGCTCGATGTCCTCCCCCACGGCGAAGAAAAAGGTGCCCACCACTCTGTCCCCGTGGACGCACACATAGCTGTTCCCCTGGGCGACGTCCCGGCGGATCAGCCGCTCCGGGGGCCAGTTGGTGGCCCCCCACTGCCTGGGATTGCCGTGGGCCGCCATGAACGCCCTGGCATACCGGTAGATCTCCATGACCCGCGCCACATCCCGCTCTGTTGTATGCCGAATCTCCAAAAGGTCCCCCTCCCTCCGTGTCCTGTCGCGCCGCGCCCATTCAGCTCTCCTGTTGCCGGAAGAGCTCCGCCATCTCCCGGGCGGACTCCCGCATCCCCCGGCGGAACCACACCTCCACCCAGCCGTACAGGCTGTAGGCCGCGAAGGCGGAGGCGTAGGCGGCTTTCGCCTCCAACTCCGGATGAAAGCCGCACAGCTCCAGGATCACGTCCCGCATCAGGCCGGTGAGGCCCCGCTCATTCAGCAGGGCATAGAAGTCCCGGTGGTCCTCAAAGTGGGTGAACATGGCCAGGATCAGCCGGTCCAGAGGCGGGTCCTTGGCCAGCGCCCCCGCCCAATCGCTGAACAGCTCCTTGATATGGGCGCGCAGGATGTCCTCCTTCTCCTGAAAGTTCCGGTAGAAGGAGGTACGTCCCACCCCGGCCTTTTCGCACAGCTGGCTGACGGAGATCTCCCCCAGGGGCCTCTCCTTCAGTAGCTCCAGCAGGGCGGCGGTGAGTTGCTCCACCACATAGGCGTTGCGCCCCTCGTTGCTCATGGGTGATACAGTTTTCTGATTTTGTTCCATTTTCTCGCTCCTGTTGACAAACGCCCGGTTTGATAATACATTCGTTTCGCCGTTACAAGTGTAACACCATTGTAGTCGCAGACCAAATCTTTGTCAAGGAGAAAAACAAAATGACGTTATTGCAAAAGCGCCTGCTGATTTTATTGCTGGTCGTCCTGGCCGCCGCCGCCCTGGGCCGGCTGGCGGTGCGGGCGGTGCTCAACCTGCTGTTGGGCGGCACCCTGTTCGGGGGGAACTTCCTGTGAGCAAGACCAAGGTGAGAAAGAAGGGGCGGCTCATGTGGGCACTCATTTATGTGGGGGCGTTTCTTGTGACCTTCGCGGCCTCCGCCGCCATTAAGCTGACCTGGAACCCCCTGGGGGACCAGTACTCCGTCCGGTGGGACGGCAGCGTGGGCACCACGTATACCGACCTGTCCTACGGCCCGGGGGAGGCCAACAAATTCGACCTCTACCTGCCGGCGGACGATTCCAAAGAGACCTACGGCCTGGTGGTCTACCTCCACGCCGGGGGCTTCACCTCCGGGGACAAGTCCGGCGACGCCGGGATGCTCCAGTGGCTGTGTGCCAAGGGCTACGTGGCCGCCGGCATCAACTACACCCTCTTTGGCGAGGAGCACCCCGACGCCAACGTATACACCCAGTCGGTGGAGATCCGGGACAGCATCCCGTATGTCCCGGCGGCGGCGGAGGAGCGGGGCTACCAAATCGACCGGATGGCCATCTCCGGCGGCTCCGCCGGGCACACCCTGGCCATGCTGTACGCCTACCGGGACGGGCCCGACTCCCCCGTGCCTGTGAAGCTGACCTTCGGGGCGGTGGGGCCCTCCTGCTTCTACCCGGAGGACTGGGGTTGCTTCGGCCTGGATCAGGGCACTGAGGAGAGCCACGCGGCCGCCGCGGCCATGTTCGGCCTGATGGCGGGGGAGACCATCCCCCCGGAGATGATCGGCACCCCGGACTATGACCAGGCGGTGAAGAACATCTCCGCCCTCTCCTGGATCGACGAGAACAGCCCGCCCACCGTTTGCGCCTACGGGGCCCACGACAAGGTGCAGGCCTTCCCCGCCTCCCAGCGGCTGGCCGTCGCCCTGGAGGAGCACGGCGTCCCCCATGAGTACATCGTCTTCCCCCACTCGGGCCACGGGCTACAAAACGACAACAAGCTGTACGCGCGGTACATGGACAAGGTGTGCGAGTATCTGGATACTTACATGGGAGTGTAATATGCTGAACGTGATTGGAACTGTACTGAAAATTGTGGGCATCGTCCTCCTGGTCCTGATCGTCCTGATCGCCGGTTTTCTATTCTGGCTGTCCCGGCGGCCCTTCGTGCCCACCAACTACACGAAAACCGTGGAGACCGGCGGGGCGCTGGAGGCCAAATATCTGGCCATGGGGCCCTATGAGGTCAAACAGGTCAAGGCCGTGGCCCCGGAGGACTGGAAGGAGTTCGTGGCCTACTACCCCGCTGAGCTGGAGAACAGTGAAGAACAGTGGCCCGCTGTGGTCTTTGTCAACGGCACGGGGGTGTACGCCTCCAAATACCCCGCCCTGTTCCGGCACCTGGCCTCCTGGGGCTTCATCGTCCTGGGCAACGAAGATCCCGGTACCTTCTCCGGCGACTCCGCCGACGCCACTCTGGCCTGGCTCCTGGAGGAGAACGAAGACCCGGACAGCGTGTTCTACCAGAGGGTGGACACCGACCGCCTAGGCCTGTCCGGCCACTCCCAGGGGGGCGTGGGGGTGTTCAACGCCGTGAATGAACAGCCCCACGGGGGGATGTATACCTGCGCCGTGAGCCTGTCCCCCACCCAGGAGAACTGGGCGGAGGCCCTGAAGATCCCCTATGACCCGTCCCAGACCGCCATCCCCACCCTGGTGCTGGCGGGGACCCGCAACGACGTCATCACCCCCGAGGGGATGGAGCGCCTGTACAACCAGCTGGCTGGGCCCAAGGCCATGGCCCTGCGGGCGGACACGGGCCACGGCAGTATGCTCTACAGCGGGGACGGCTACGTCACCGTCTGGCTGATGTACTGGCTGAAGGGCGACCGGGAGGCGGGGAGCGCCTTCTTCGGCCCGGAGGCCGAGCTCCTCCACAACCCCATGTGGCAGGGCGCCCGGAGGAGCGCGCCCTGACTGCCGGCTCCCCCTACGCCCTCTCCCAGAGCAACCGGTTGTCCTCAAACCCGGCGTTCAGTTTGCCGGTGTCCTTCAGCCAGGAGAGGTAGGAGCGGACCGTACTGCCCACCAGCACATACTGCTCAAAGTTCATGGTCAGCTGATACTGCTGGAACAGCTTTTGCAGGATGGTCTCAAAGCCCGCCGGCGTCCCGCAGAGCTCCAGGATGTGGTCCGCGATCTCCCACACCTTGCGGATGTTCTCCTGGGCCAGCGGGGCGATCTCCTCGGTGGCGGCCGCGTGGGCCGGGACGAACATCCGGGCGGAGAGGGACTTCACCCGCTCCAGGGTGTCCAGATAGGCGGCCACGTCATAGATAAATCCGATCTGGTATTTCTCCAGCGTCTCCCGGCTGGAGAGGCAGTCGGCCAGATAGACCACATCGTCCGGGGTGCGGAAGCCCACCATGTCAAAGAAGTGCCCCGGCAGGGGGATCAGCTCGAAGCCCTCCGGGAGGACCTCCCGGGTCAGCTCCTCCGCCCCGCTCTCCTGGGCCATGAGAAATTTGTGCCGCAGGTCCCGGCAGGGGTAGCCGCCGTACAGGAAGGACGGCTCCAGCACCGGGTACCGGGTGAAGGCGCACTCCACCCCGGGCGCGTAGATCCTGCACCCCGTCTGCCCCTGCAGGTACTTGTTCCCCCCGATGTGGTCGGCGTTGGAGTGGGTGTTGTAGATGGCGGTCAGCTTCCACCCCTGGGTGTCCAACAGCTGGCGGACCTTTCTGCCCGCGTCCTTGTCGTTTCCGCTGTCGATCAGGCAGACCTCCGCCCCGCCCAGCTTCACCAGCCCGATCTTGGCCGGGCTCTGGATATAGTAGCTCCTGTCCGTGACCTGGATCAATTCATACATGGCCTTCGCCCTCCTGTCTGTCCTGTGTCCGCCCCGCCGGGCCCTCCCGCTCCGCGGTCCGGGCCGGCCCCAGGCGTCTCATATGGGGATTATAACACAGCCCGGGCCAAATTTCCCCCCGTTTTTGAAAAATCCCAGGGCCGCCCCTAGGCCAGGAACAGGGAGGCGGCGCAGTAGACCAGGAGCAGGGCCATGACGGTGTTCACCACCCTGGCGTGGGCGGAGAACAGCCATTTGAACACCGAGCCAAAGGCGGACCAGCACAGGGTAAAGACGAACCCGATCAGGGCGAGCAGAAGGGCGAAGCCCGCCAGCGGGAGCGCCCGCCCGTGGTAATAGGGGAGGATATACGCCTCCATGGACATGATGCAGTAAATATAGATCTTGGGGTTGATGAACTGCAGGAGGAGGCCGGACAAAAAGCCCTCCCGGGAGTGGTTCTCCTCCACGCCGCTACTCCGGAAGGTCTCCCAGGCGAGGTAGAGCATATAGGCCGCGCCGGCCACCAGCATGGGCAGTTTGATCTTCGGGATAAGGGCGGACAGCGCACTGCAAAAGGCCGTACAGAGCAACATGACGATGGAGAACCCCACGCCGATCCCGAAATTGAAGGGCAGGGCCCCCCGGAAGCCCTTCCTGCCCCCGTTGGACATGGACATGATGTTGTTGGGTCCCGGCGTGACCGCGGTCACCACCGCATAGGTCAAAAAGGAGAACCAGGGAAACATATTTGACAACTCCCTCCGCTTTTGATAAGATATAGGAGAATCATCCGATATATCGGATTTCTTGTTTATTATACTATTCGTCCGATATATTGTCAACCTCGAATGATCCGGGAGGGACCGGTATGGATGTCACCAACATCGTCGCCGCCAACAGCAAGCAGATCCGCGAGCAGAAGAAGCTGACCCTGGACGCCGCCGCCGAATTGACCGGCGTCTCCCGGAGCATGCTGGCCCAGATCGAGAAGGGGGACGTCAACCCCACCATCTCCGTCCTGTGGAAGATCGCCAACGGGTACAGGGTGTCCTTCACCTCGCTGGTGGAGAAGAAGGAGCCCGGCGTCCGCGTCGTCCGGCAGGCGGACACCCAGCCCCTGCGGGAGAGCGACGGGAAATACCTGAACTACCCCATCTTCCCCTTTGACGAGCAGACCCTCTTCGAGACCTACCGCATCGTCATCGAGCCCGCCGGTGCCCTGTCCGCCCAGTCCCATCTCAGCGGGTCCGAGGAGTACATCACCGTCTTTGCCGGCCAGGTGGAGATCGGCGTGGCCGGGGAGCTCTTTCTGCTGGGCCCGGGGGACTCCATCCGGTTCTTTGCCCACGTGCCCCACACCTACCGCAATGCCGGGCCCTGCCGGGCCGAGCTCAGTATGCTGATCTACTACCACAGAGAATAGGGAGCGGAGTATGGCAATCCCCCCGCGGGTCCTGCGTTGCAGGACCCGCGGGGGGATTGTTCGCCTTGATGACCGCAGAGCAAGGCCGGGCGGGGCGGTCAATGGCGGCGCACTTGTGCGCCGTTCATCTCGACCATTGACGGCCCAGACTGGTCTTGCTATCTCCCCAATAACCTGAAATTTACCACTGTGTTACGCTATATCATCAGTAACATGAAAAGAGAAATTTTAAGTGCTGTTGCGTCATCTATGGGAAACTTCCATTTAGTTATCAAGGACATATTCGCCTTTTGTTCCATCGTCATTTATGTAGTACCCATCGATAATAGTACGATACCCGCCACCAAAACTCCACTTGTTTTCTTCAATAAATGCAATAAATTTATCAATAAAGTCATCCATTGAAACTTCTTCTGGAACTGTAACGCAACCTTGAATTTCAATCTCTTTTATCATCACTATTTCTCACCTTTCTTTACTCTGTCCAATGAACTGTGGTAAAGCCCTCGCCCCAGCTTAGACGATCAATTTCTAATTTGTGTTTTTCAAAACAACTTAGCGGATAATCCTTAAATCCCTCCCGCCCCTTTAGTTGTTCGATTGCCTCGTCTGCCTTTATTTCGGAAGAAAAAACACCAATTAGTTTTTCTTCCTCGTGTGTTCCATCATCATCTGTTATATCATGTATGTGCCATAGTAAAAAAACATCCATGTTTTCAATAACCTTTCTGTAACTTATACCGATCCGATCAAAATTAAAAGAAGGGAGTAAGAGAGGGCCGTTTACTGCCACAATCATGGAGAAATGACATCATCAATAATATTCATATCATAGTCAAATATGGCCCTATAACTCATACGATAATCGTCCTCATCATCGTTGATGGCAATGATACAGGTTATCGTGTCTAATGGTATGTCAAATTCAAAATTCTTATTGAATGATACCATCCTATTATAAAAGTGATATGTTTCCATGACTGTCTTGAGGTCTGCTCGCATATCATGAACGAATTGCTCTCGCTCATCATTGTACCAGTTTCTCAAACAGCGCCCCATTGCGTCCCGTGTTAATCGGAAAATGTTCGATTTCTCAATAAATTCGCTAAAGGCATACTTGTCCATTGGTAGTCTCATTTTTTCTCCTTTGTATGATAGAGGCACTTTAAAGACTGATTTTATTTCCTTCCAAAAGAAACAAACCTTGGGCCGTGACCAACCGGTCAAGTAATTTGATTGCCGTTACATTCTCTTCTGTGACCTTTTTCAGTGTAACGATAAAATATACATCATCACGGAAATAGCGAAATGCCATTTGAAGAGATGGAAACCAGAAGGTTAGAGAACCATAAGAGCACTTGAGTTCACCTCCATAACACTTTTAGACAAGCCTATAAGTAATGTCATCATCTACTGGCTCCAGTTCTTTCTCCAATATACAGTGTAAATCCCAAAGTAATTGCTGTTCTTCCTTATCCTG
>CALWVW010000050.1 GCA_944385075.1 uncultured Oscillospiraceae bacterium
CGCCCCGGCGGCGAGTAGCTTTCTGAGCGATCAGAAAGCTACCAAAGAATCGCCGGGGGACGGCTCCGGCGAGCACCAAGTGGTGCTCTTAGTCGCCCGCCCTACCCCCTCTGGCCTTCGGCCATCTCCCCCTGACAGGGGGAGTCGGCCCCCGGACCCCCGTTTACGGGAGAGCTTGGTTCGGAAACCCGGCGCAACTGTACCGGTGCGGGGTGGCCTCTGACGCCTCGCCGTCCTCCCGCCCGTTGCCACTGTGCGGCAAAACCTGAGGGCTGTCCGTGCTACCGGCTTGGACGCGCCTTCCCTGGTGCTCCCCCGTGGTGCGGCGGGCAGGACAGGCAACAATGACCATTTGCGTGGGGCGCGACCACTGGGCGCGCCGCCCACCCGGACTATTTAGACACTTTGCATCCGTAGGGGAGGGGCTTGCCCCTCCCGCCGGGTTTGTGCTGTACCATTTGATTGGGGGGCATTTCGCCGCCCCGGCGGCGAGCCCCTTTTGGAGCGATCCAAAAGGGGCGAAAAGATCGCCGGGGGTGGCCACGTCGGCCCTTATGGGCCGCCAATGCTGTCCACCCCCGGACCCCCGTTTACGGGGGAGCTTGGTACGGAAATCTGGTGGAAATGTACCGGCGCGGGGTGGCCTCTGACGCCTCGCCGTTCTCCCGCCCGTTGCCACTGTGCGGCAAAACCTGAGGGCTGTCCGTGCTACCGGCTTGGACGCGCCTTCCCTGGTGCTCCCCCGTGGTGCGGCGGACGTTGGATGATGCGAAGCTGTAGGGCGCGGCATCCCTGACGCGCCGACCATTATGTGCGCGCCGAGTCGTCGCGCGCCACGAAAAACGCACCCTGTAGGGCGGGGGCTTGCCCCCGCCGTTGGTTCTGTGTTGTACTCCCGGTGTTCCCAGTAGGGGCGGCCCCATGTGGCCGCCCGTATCTCTCCCTCAGTCAGCCTGACGGCTGACAGGCCCCTCGTCAGAGGGAGCCTTGGGAAAATGTAGGGCGCGACCACTGGGCGCGCCGCCCCCGCCGGCCCGAGGCCCCGGGGCGGCATTGGGAAAAGACAGCGCGGCCCCCGCCTATGGGCGGGGGCCGCGTTCCAATGGGAAAACTCAGGTGGTGGGCGCGTCGGCGTAGGGGGCGAACTCCTCGGACTCCGGGTGGTCGAAGACCCGGGCGAAGGTGTCCGCGTCCATGGTCTCGTGGTCCAGCAGATAGCGGGCGGTGATCTCCAGCTCCCGGCGGAAGCGGACCAGGAGCTCCTCGCAGTGCTGATAGGCCCGGTTGACGATGGCCTTGACCTCCTGGTCGATCTGGCCGGCCACCTCCTCGGAGTAGGTGCGGGCCTGGGCCATGGAGCGGCCGATGAAGATCTCGTCGCTCTCGTTGCCGTAGGCGATGGTGCCCAGCCGGTCGCTCATGCCGTACTTGGTGACCATGGCCCGGGCGATCTGGGAGGCCTTCTGGATGTCGCTGGAGGCGCCGGTGGAGATGTCCCCCAGCACCAGCTGTTCCGCCACCCGGCCGCCCAGACAGACGGCGATGCGCTCCTCCAGCTCGGTCCGGGACAGATAGGCCTTGTCCTCGCTGGGCAGGGAGATGGTCATGCCGCCGGCGGGGCCCCGGGGGACGATGGTGATCTGGTGGACCGGGTCCTGGGAGGGGAGCCCGTGGATGACCACCGCGTGGCCCGCCTCGTGGTAGGCGGTGAGCCGCCGGGTGTGCTCGGTGAGCACCCGGCTCTTTTTCTCCGGCCCGGCGATGACCTTGAGCATGGCCTGATGCAGGTCGGCCATGGTGATGAACCGCTTGTCCTCCCGGGCGGCCAGGAGGGCCGCCTCGTTGAGCAGGTTCTCCAGGTCGGCCCCGGTGAAGCCCGAGGTGGCCTGGGCCACCTCCCGGAGGGAGACGTCCTCGGCCAGGGGCTTTTTCCGGGCGTGGACCTTCAGGATCTCCTCCCGGCCCCGGATGTCGGGCAGACCCACATAGATCTGCCGGTCGAACCGGCCGGGGCGCAACAGGGCGGGGTCCAGGATATCCTGCCGGTTGGTGGCCGCCATGACGATGACCCCCTCGTTGGTGGCAAAGCCGTCCATCTCCACCAGAAGCTGGTTCAGGGTCTGCTCCCGCTCGTCGTGGCCGCCGCCCAGACCGGCGCCCCGCTGGCGGCCCACCGCGTCGATCTCGTCGATGAAGATGATGGCGGGGGCCTCCTTCTTGGCCTGGTCGAACAGGTCCCGGACCCGGCTGGCGCCCACGCCCACATAGAGCTCCACAAAGTCAGAGCCCGAGATGGACAGGAAGTGGACCCCCGCCTCGCCGGCCACCGCCTTGGCGATCAGGGTCTTGCCCGTCCCGGGAGGGCCCACCAGCAACACGCCCTTGGGGATGCGGGCCCCCAGGGCGGTGAATTTCTGGGGGTCCCGGAGGAACTCCACGATCTCCTGGAGCTCCTCCTTCTCCTCGTCCGCCCCGGCCACGTCGGCAAAGGTGACCTTCTTGGCCTGGTCGGACAGGGTGCGGGTGCGGGCGTGGCCGAACCGGGAGGGGCCCGGGCCTCCCCCGCCCCCCGTGGAGGCGTTGCGCTGGCGGGCCATCAGGAACCAGAACAGGGCCAGCACCGCCACCGCCACCAGATAGGGGAGCAGGTTGTACCACCAGGTGCTCTCCAGCCCCGGGGGCAGGTCATAGCCCAGCAGGATGCCGGCGGCGTGTTGCTCCTCCCAGAGCTGGTGGAGGTCCTGGTACAGCCAGTCGGGCCGGGCCACCCGGTAGGTGACGCGGTAGGTCTGGTCCCCCTCCCCCCGCAGGGACAGGGTGAGGGTGTTGTCCTCCAGAGTGAAATAGGCCACCCGCTCCTGGCGGAAGTAGGTGAGGACCTCGCTGTAGGTGGGGGTGTCCTCCCGATTCATCTGTTGCAGGGAGGAGAAGGTGAAAAACACCACCAGGATCAGCAACAGACTCAGGCTCAGGTCCCGGGAGCTAAAACGTCTCATAGGCAAAACGACCTTTCCAGCGATCAGATAGGGGAAACCGGGGGCGGGCTCAGCCGCCGTAGACCTCCGGCTTCAGGATGCCGATATAGGGCAGATTGCGGTACTTCTCCGCGTAATCCAGCCCGTAGCCCACTCCCATCCGGATCGGCGATCCGGATGGGACCCCGAGGGGAGATTGACCGCCGGGCGAGAGTGAATCCCGCCCGGCTCCGCCGCCTGCGGCGGCAGTGGTGGGCTGACGGGCTCAGCCGCCGTAGACCTCCGGCTTCAGGATGCCGATATAGGGCAGATTGCGGTACTTCTCCGCGTAATCCAGCCCGTAGCCCACTCCCATCCGGATCGGCGATCCGGATGGGACCCCGAGGGGAGATTGACCGCCGGGCGAGAGTGAATCCCGCCCGGCTCCGCCGCCTGCGGCGGCAGTGGTGGGCTGACGGGCTCAGCCGCCGTAGACCTCCGGCTTCAGAATGCCGATATAGGGCAGATTGCGGTACTTCTCCGCGTAATCCAGCCCGTAGCCCACCACGAAGGCGTCGGGGATGGCGAAGCCGGTGTAATCCACGGTCACCGGCTTGACCCGGCGCTCGGGCTTGTCCAGCAGGGTGCACAGGCGGATGGAGGCCGGGCGGCGGTTCTCCAGGATCTTGAGCAGATAGCTGAGGGTGTTGCCGCTGTCCAGAATGTCCTCCACCACCAGGATGTCCCGCCCGGCGATGTCCTCGGACAGGTCCTTGGTGATCTGGACCTGCCCGGTGGAGGAGGTCCCCTTGCCATAGGAGGAGACGGACATGAAGTCCAGGGTGCAGGGGAGCTGGAGGGCGCGGCACAGGTCGGCCATGAAGATGAAGGACCCCCGCAACACGCTGATCAGCATGGGGGTCTTTCCGGCGTAGTCCCGCTCGATCTGGCGGGCCAGCTCGGCCACCCGGGTCTTGAGCTGTTCCTCGTTGAAGAGGACCTGTTGGATATCCTGTTCCATCATAGTGCTCTCATTCCTTTCCGGTTAAGTGAAGGCGCCCTCGGCGGGCGAAACGGTGATGTGCCAGGCCGGCCGGCCGGCCTGGGGCAGAAAGGCCCGGTCGGGGCCCAGACCGGCCACGGCGACCAGCCGTCCGCCGGACTCGAAGACGGGGAGGACGTCCCGCTGGAAGCGGGGCACCTTCTCCTCGATCATCCATTTTTTTACGGTCTTGCCCAGCCGCCCCGGCGGGGTCAGCCGGTCTCCGGTCCGGCGGGGCCGGACCTGCAGGGCGGAGAGGGCGGACCGGTCCAGCCAGAAGTCCCACGGGCCCTGGGGCTGTCCGCCGTAGGGCCCGGCGGCGCAGGTGACGGTCCAGGGGCCGCGGATCTCCCGCCCCGGGAGAGGGACGGGGCCGGCCTCCAGGGGGATGGGCCCCAGCCGGGGGACCAGCCGCAACAGCTGGTACTCCCGCCGGGCGGTGTACCCGTGGGGGAGGTGGACCTGGGCCGAGGGGGCCTCCCCCCGGCACAGCTGGAGCATGGCCCACAGGTGGGCGCTCCCGCAGTCCTGGTCGCCGCCCCACACCCGACCCAGCAGGAGGCGCAGGGCGCGGGTGGCCACCGGGTCCGGGGCCTGGGCCAGAGGGGCGGCGGGGATGGAGAGTTGCCCCTCCTCCAGAGTAGCCTGCCCGGCGATGTGTTCCGCCAGGCGGTTGAGACAGGACTCGTCCGCCCGGAGGAGGGAGGCGGTGTCCGCCGTCCGGGCCAGAAAGCCGGGGTAGAGCTCCTCCAGCACCGGGATGACCTGGTGGCGGATGCGGTTTCTGGCGTAGTCGTCGCTGTCGTTGGAGCTGTCCTCCATGTGGGGCAGGGAGTGGTGGGCCAGATAGTCCAGGATCTCCCGCCGGGTGGTGGTGAGCAGGGGGCGGATCAGCTCCCCCCGGACGGGGGGGATCCCCCCCAGCCCCCGCAGGCCGCTCCCCCGGGCCAGATGGAACAGGATGGTCTCCGCGTTGTCGTCGGCGTTGTGGGCGGTGGCGATCCGGCCGGCGCCGATGTCCCGGGCCACCTGCCGGAGGAAGTCGTAGCGCATCTCCCGGCCGGCCTGCTCCAGGCCGATCCCCCGGCGCCTGGCGGTCTCCGCCACGTCTCCCGCCCCGGAGTAGAGGGGGATGGCCGGGAGGACCCGCCCGTCGGGCAACCGGTGGGGGCCGCAACACAGGGAGACGAACTGGGCGACGAAGGCGGCGTCCCGCTGGGACTCCTCCCCCCGCAGGCGGTGGTCGAAGTGGGCGGCGGACAGGGTGAAGTCCAGCTTGTCCCGCAGTTGATACAGGGCGTGGAGCAGACAGACCGAGTCCGCGCCGCCGGACACCGCGCACAGGACGTGGCTCCCCGGGGGGATCAGCGCCAGCGCGCGGATGAGATCTTCCATGGATTTGAGCATACAGGCCCCCTTCTCTTTGCCGGGAGGATGTGGCCGGGCGGCGTCCCTACCCGTCGGAGTGTTGCCACTCCATGTCGTTGAAGGTGGTGAACTCCGGCGTCCACTGGAGCTCGATGGTGCCGGTCTCCCCGTGGCGGTTTTTCGCGATGATGCACTCGGCCAGGTTGGGGTTCTCCGTGTCCCGGTTGTAATAGCCCTCCCGGTAGAGGAAGAGGACGATGTCCGCGTCCTGCTCGATGGCGCCCGACTCCCGCAGGTCGGACAGCATGGGGCGCTTGTCCTGGCGGGACTCGTTGGCGCGGGAGAGCTGGCTCAGGCACAGGACGGGGACGTTGAGCTCCTTGGCCATGATCTTCAGGGAGCGGGAGATGTCGGACACGATCTGCTGCCGGTTCTCCCCCGCCCGGGCCTTCCCGCCGGCGGACTGCATCAGCTGGAGATAGTCGATGATGACCAGCCCCAGGTTGTCCACCCGGCGGCACTTGGCGTTGATGTCCGCCACCGTGACCGAGGAGTCGTCGTCAATGAGGATGGTGGAGCGGTTGAGGGAGTCGGCGGCGGCGGCCACGCTCTCCCAGTCCTGCTCTGTGAGCTTGCCGGTGACCAGCTTCTTGTTGTCCACAAAGCACTCGCTGGAGATCAGGCGCAGGGCCAGCTGCTCCCGGCTCATCTCCAGGGAGAAGAAGGCCACGTGCTTCCCGGACTTTTTGCCCGCCTCCAGCAGGATGTTCAGGGCCATGGAGGTCTTTCCCATGCCGGGCCGGGCGGCCAGAAGGATCAGGTCGGACCGGTTCAGGCCGGAGATGGCCCGGTCCAGGTCCCGCAGTCCGGTGGACATCCCGGGGATGGCCGACTCGCTGGAGGCCAGCTCGCTGAGCCGGTCGTACACGTCGATCAGGACGGTGGAGATGGGGGTCAGCCCCCGGGCGGCCCGGCCCTGGCGGATGGCGTAGATCTTCTGCTCCGCCGCCTCCAGCACGTCCTGGCCGGTGTCGGTGCCCTGCTGGATCATGGCGGTCATGTCCCCCGCGGCCTCCGCCACCCGGCGGAGCAGGGTCTTGTCCTTGATGATCTCGATGTACTCCTTGACGTTGGCGGCGGTGGGGGTGGTGTCCATCAGCTGCAGGATATAGCCCCGGGAGAGATTCTCGTCGTAATAGCCGTTCTGCTTCATGTGCTCCAGCACCGTTACCGGGTCGATGGTGGCGGAGTAGTTGAACATGGAGTAGATGGTCTCGTAGATCTCCTGATTCTGCCGCAGGTAGAAGTCGTCCGGGCGGAGCTGGTCGATGACCTCCGGCACACAGCGGGGGTCGATGAGCATGGAGCCCAGCACCGCCTGCTCCGCCTCCACGCTGTGGGGCATCTGCTTCAGGAGCAGTTCCTCGTCTTCCATTGGCACAACAACACACCCTTCCGCAAATAAGAGTGGAGAGTAGAGAGTGGAGAGTGAAAAGACGGAAATCTCCACTCTTCACTCTTTACTCTCAACTCTGATCCATAAAAAATTAGGCCTCCACCACGACTACGTTGACGGTGCCGCTGACCTCGTACCCCAGCTTGGCGCGGATCTGATAGCCGCCGCAGGACTTGATGGGCTCGTCCAGCACCAGCCGGGCCTTGGGGATGTTGACCCCGAACTGCTCGGCCAGGGCCTCGGACACCTCCTTGGCGGTGACGGCGCCGAACAGGCGGCCCCCCTCGCCGGCCTTGGCGGGGATCTTGACCATCAGGCCCTCCAGCTTCTTGGCGGTGGCCTCGGCCTCCGCCTTCTCGGCGGCCTCCTGGGCCTTCCGGGCCTTCTCCTGTTGCTTCATGGTGTTCAGGTTCTCGGCGGTGGCCACGACGGCCAGCTTCTTGGGGAGCAGGAAGTTGCGGGCGTACCCGTCGGAGACCTCCACCAGCTGGCCCTTCTTGCCCTGGCCGCGGACGTCCTGTTGCAGAATGACTTTCATAGTAAAACCTCCAGATATTGAAATAGAAGTGATGGGGATGGCTCCCCGGAGAGGATCAGGAATCGAAGTACTGGTCGAGGGCCCGCGTCAGGTCGGCGGCCACCTCCTCGGCGGACTTGCCGGCCACCTGCCCCCCCGCGGCGGCGGCGTTCCCGCCGCCCCCCAGCTTCTCCAGGATGACCTGGACATTGGTGTCCCCCATGGAGCGGCCCGAGATGTTGACCCGGTCCCCGTCGGGGGCGACCACAAAGGAGGCGTCGATGCCGATGATGTTGAGCAGCTCGTCGGCGGCCTGGGCGGCGATGACCCGGTTGACCGGCTTTTCCGCCACGGCGATGGCGATGTGGTCCCGGTAGAGCTTGGCGTTCTGGATGATGGAGTACTTGGTGATGGTGCCCGCCAGGTCGTTCTGGAAGAGCTTCTTCACCTCGGCGGTGTCGGCGCCGGAGCGGCGCAGGAAGGCCGCCGCCTCAAAGGTGCGGCCGCCGGTGCGCATGGTGAAGTTCTTGGTGTCCAGCACGATGCCCGCCAGCAGGGCCTCCGCCTCCACCCGCAACAGGTGGTTGGGCTCGATGATGTACTGGAGCAGCTCCGTGACCATCTCCGAGGCGGAGGAGGCGTAGGGCTCGTGGTAGTTGAGGGCCGCCCCCTCAATATAGGTGGCCGCCCGGCGGTGGTGGTCGATGACCGCCACCCGGTTGCAGGACTGGAGCACCTCCTCGGCCTGGACCTGCTCGGGGCGGTTGGTGTCCACCACCACCACCAGCGAGCGGGTGTCGGCGATGAGCAGGGCCTCCTGGGCGGACAAAAAGCCGTCGTGGTACTCGGGGAGCTGGGCCAGCTTGTCGATGAGCTCCTGGCCGGGACAGCCGCCGGGCTCCCGGATGATGTGGGCGGGCACGCCGTTCTTCCGGCACAGGGCGCACACCCCGGCGGCGGCGCCCACCGCGTCGTTGTCCGGGGACTTGTGTCCCATGATGAACACCTGGGAGGAGTCGGAGATGAGGGAGGACAGGGCGTTGGCCATGACCCGGCTTTTGACCTTGGTGCGCTTCTCCGTCTCCTTGGAGCGGCCGCCGTAGAACTCGAAGGTGAACTTGTTGCGGATGACCGCCTGGTCGCCCCCCCGGGACAGGGCCATGTCGATGGACAGGTTGGCGAAGTTGAGGAGCTCCCGGTAGCTGTCGCCGTCCTTCCCCACGCCGATGGACAGGGAGGCGTTGATGCCGCTGGGATTGACCACCTGGTGGACGGTGTCCAGGATGTCGAACTTGTCCTCCACGAACCGGGACAGGTACTGCTCCTCAAAGATGAACAGGTACCGCTCCCGCTGGTAGCGGCGGAGGAGCCCGCCGGTGTCCGCCACCCAGGTGTCCAGCCGGTTGTCGATCTCGGCCAGCAGGTTGGAGCGCTCGTTCTCCGTCAGATTCTTCATCAGGTCGTCGTAGTTGTCGATGAGCAGGACCGCGGCCACCGGCCGGGAGGACTGATACCGGTCCCGGGTGAGGGACAGCTCGGTGATGTCCACCCAGTAGGTGGTGGCCAGAAAGCCGCCGCTCCGCCCCCCGGTGCGGACCAGATGGCCATAGACCAGGAAGCGCCGCCCGCCGTAGGTCACCTCTTCGGGGCACTCGCTCTTGCCCTCCATGAGCCAGCGGGGGTCGAAGTCCGGGATCAGGTTGGACAGCTTCACATCGAACAGGTGCTCCCGCTGGCCGGTGAGCTGAAGGAAGCGGTCGTTGGTCCAGACCACGTCCCCGCTCTCCGGGCGGAACAGGACCATGGGCAGGGGGGAGTTGACCATGGTGTCCTTGGTGGCGGTGTCCACCGTGCCGGTGTAGTTGTCCAGATACTTGGTGATGTCCCGGCGGCGGCGCTGGGTACTGATCCGGCTGTACAGGGCGAGACAGGCGATGACCGCCAGCTCCAGCAGGGCCAGGGACAGGGAGTAGGCCGCGGACAGCAGGGCAAAGACGATCAGACAGCCGAAATAGAGCCGAAAGCTGGGCTGAAACAGCTGGTTGAGTTTTCGATTCATAGAGACACTCCTCTTCTTGCGCCGAAAGGACGGGACTCCACAATAAAGGTATTTTATTATAGCAAAAAAGCGCGGGGAAAACAAGAGGGAAGGCGGGGGGAGGGGGGCGGAGAAAAAAGTTTTTTCCAAAGGGGCCGGGAGCGTTGCGCCCGGGGGAAAATACTGCTATAATAAAAGCCACGCTTGACAAAGCACGTTAGGAGGAAACGATCATGGAAAAAATTGCAATCACCCGCGCCACCACTCTGAAGGAGAAACCCGACTCCTCCACCCTGGTCTTTGGCAAGAGCATGACGGACCATATGTTCATCGTGGACTATGACGCCGGACGGGGCTGGCACGACCCCCGCATCGTCCCCTACGCCCCCCTGCAGATCGACCCGGCGGCCAAGGTGCTCCACTACGCCGAGGAGATCTTCGAGGGCCTGAAGGCCTACCGGACCGCCGACGGCTCCATCCAGCTGTTCCGGCCCATGGACAACGTGCGCCGGATGAACAATTCCGCCGAGCGTATGGCCCTGCCCCAGATCCCCGAGGAGCTGGCTCTGGCCGGCATCACCGAGCTGGTGAAGATGGAGCAGGACTGGGTCCCCCATGAGAAGGATACCTCCCTGTATATCCGCCCCTTCATGATCGGCCTGGACCCCGCCCTGGGGGTGCACAGCTCCAGCCACTGCCAGTACATCGTCATCGTCTGCCCCGTGGGCGCCTACTACCCCGAGGGGCTGGACCCGGTGAAGATCTATGTGGAGGACCAGGACGTGCGCGCCGTCAAGGGCGGCACCGGCATGGCCAAGACCGGCGGCAACTACGCCGCCTCCCTGCGGGCGGGCGACCGGGCCGAGGCCCAGGGCTACAGCCAGGTGCTGTGGCTGGACGGCGTCCACCGCAAGTACATCGAGGAGGTCGGCTCCATGAACGTGATGTTCAAGGTGGACGGCAAGATCCTCACCCCCGACCTGAACGGCTCGGTGTTGCCCGGCATCACCCGCCGCTCCTGCATCCAGCTGTTGAAGGACTGGGGCTATGAGGTGGAGGAGCGCCGCATCTCCGCCGAGGAGCTCTTCGAGGCCGCGGAGAGCGGCAAGCTGGAGGAGGCCTGGGGCACCGGCACCGCCGCCGTGGTGTCCCCCATCGGCGAGCTGGCCATGGAGGACAAGAAGGTCACCGTCAGCGGCAACAAGATCGGCCCGGTCACCCAGCGGCTCTACGACGAGCTCACCGGCATCCAGTGGGGCCGCCTGCCCGATCCCCACGGCTGGATCATGAAGCTGTAAGAGAAAAAGCACACAGGGCCGGGCCCGGCGTCTGCCGGGTCCGGCCCTCTCTGATCGACATGGCGGGAGGGAAGATGGATGAGACAGGTGAGCGGCCTGCAGGTGGTGGAGTGCAAATACTGCTATAACAAGTGGACCGTGGAGATAAAGGACGGACAGCCCCGGTTTTGTTCCCAGGTCCGGGAGTACCGGCAACCCCGGGACGTGGACCTCTACCACAGGAGCGGCCTGTATGAGCGGCTCGGAGTGCCGGTGGAGCGCTATGAGGTGGAGCGGGAGAGATTCCCCGACCGCCCCGTCTACGCGGCAATCACCCGGGACTTTTCCGACGGAGTGTGCCGGGGAGCGGCCCGGGGAGACGTGGTGCTGGCGGTGGGGGGCTACTGCAACTACGCCCCCGCCATCGTGGGCGGGCTCCAGCGGGCCCTGGGGACGGACTGCACCATCGGCGTGGTGTGGATGGACGCCCACGGGGACTGCCGCCTGCCCCAGAATGTGGAGGGGCCGGTGACCCTGGTGGGGGTGCCCATGTCCACCCTGCTGGGGCTGACCCTCCCCGAGTACCGGGTCCAGGTGTGCGGGCTGGAGGTCCCCTGCCGGGGGGAGAATGTGGTGGCCGGCGACCTGCGGATCATGGACGAGGCCACCGCCACCGCCCTGTCGGGGGCGAAGGTCTGCTGGCTGGACGGCACCGCCTTTGCCGATGAGGGGCGCTGGCGCCGGGAGATCGCCCGGCTGGCCGGGCGGGTGGACGCCCTCTATCTGGCGGTGGACGCCGACATCCTGCGGGCGGAGCATATCCCCGCCTATGAGAAGACGGTGCCCTACGGGCAGGAGCTGGAGACAGTGGCCCGGAATATCCGCATCGCCATGGAGACCGGGAAGGTGGCCGCTTTCTCCATGTTCTGCTTCGACTTTGATCGTTACGAATGTGGAGGCGAGCGGACCTATGCCAGCGGGATGCGGCTGATCCAGGCCGGTCTGGACAGCTGGAAGGAGTGCCCCCTGCCATAGGCCGGAGAGACGTCATACCCCCACCCGCGGAGCGGGTGGGGGTATTTTTTTCGCGTTTGGGACATCTTTTACAGGTGCAGGCTGGCGATAAACTGCCGGGCGACCCGGGG
>CALWVW010000051.1 GCA_944385075.1 uncultured Oscillospiraceae bacterium
GGCGGGGAGTTTGACACCGAGCGGATGGCCCGGGTGCTCCTGGACGAGTACCGGGGTGGAAAGCTGGGGCGCTTTACCCTGGAGATACCCCAGGAGTAGAGGGCGGAGCATACGAGGGGAGGGGAGAGACGATGGACCTGTGGCAATACGAGCGGGAGGCCCTGGAGGAGGGGCACACCCTCATCTGCGGCTGTGACGAGGCCGGGGCCGGCCCCCTGGCCGGACCGGTGTACGCCGCGGCGGTCATCCTGCCCCTGGGGGCGGAGATCGACGGGCTGAACGACTCCAAAAAGCTGACGCAGAAGAGACGGGAGGCCCTGTTCCCGGTCATCCAGGAGAGGGCCCTGGCCTGGGCGGTGGCCTGGGTGGATGCGGCGGAGATCGACGCCACCGATATCCTCAGCGCCCGGGTGCGGGCGATGCAACTGGCCATCGACAAGCTGTCCGTCCGTCCGGACTTCGCGCTGATCGACGGGAACCGGGACCGGGGGAGGAGCGCGGCGATCACCCTGGAGCACCGCTGTATTGTAAAGGGAGACAGCCTGTCAGCATCTGTGGCCGCCGCCTCCGTGCTGGCCAAGGTGAGCCGGGACCGGTTCATGGTGGAGATGGCGGAGCGCTACCCGGAGTACCGGTTCGACCGCCACAAGGGCTATGGGACCGCCCTCCACTACCAGCTCCTGCGGACCTACGGCCCCAGTCCCATCCACCGCCGGACCTTTTTGAAAAACCTATGAGCGGCCGGGAGAGCAGACTGCTGGGCCGGTGGGGGGAGAGCCTGGCGGCGGACTATCTCCGGGGGCGGGGCTATGAGATCCTGGCCTCCGGCTGGCACTGCCGGTTCGGGGAGCTGGACCTGGTGGCCCGGACCGGAGACTACCTGTGCTTTGTGGAGGTGAAGCTCCGCAGGAGCGACGCCTTCGGCCGCCCGGGGGAGTTCGTGGACCGGCGGAAGCGGGAGCGGCTCCGGACCTCCGCCCAGCTCTATCTGGCCGAGCACCCCACCGGTCTCCAGCCCCGCTTTGACGTGGTGGAGATCCACGCCCCCCAGGGGCTGGACACTCCGAGGCCGGAGGTGCGCCACTGGGAGAACGCCTTTTAGCTCCCCCGGAAAAAACGCCCCTTTTCCCGGAAATCCCTTGACCGGAGGGGGAAAAGCTGGCATAATGAAACGGACGGACCGTGGCTTTGGCCACAGAGGGAAAGACCGGCGGAGGCGCAATCCGCCGGGAGATCACCAGATAGGAAGGATCGCCATGCAGTATATCAGCACACGGGATTCCACCCGCCACTACTCCGCCGCCCAGGCCATCGCCCAGGGGCTGGCCGGGGACGGGGGGCTGTTGACCCCCTTCTACATCCCCCGCCTGCCCAAGGGGGCGCTGGAGGACATGAAGTCCATGGCCTACCAGCACCGGGCGGTGTACATCATGAAGCAGTTTCTGGAGGAGTTCTCCGTCAAGGAGCTGACGGAGTTCGCCAGCGCCGCCTACGGGCCGGAGAAGTTCGACACCCCCGCGGTGGCCCCCGTCCGCACGGTGGACGGCAACACCCACTGTCTGGAGCTGTGGCACGGGCCCACCTGCGCCTTCAAGGACATGGCCCTTCAGATGTTGCCCCACCTGCTCACCGCCTCCCTGACCAAGCTGGAGGAGGAGAAGACCGCCTGCATCCTGGTGGCCACCTCCGGGGACACCGGAAAGGGGGCGCTGGAGGGCTTCCGGGACGTGCCCCGGACCAAGATCCTGGTGTTCTACCCCAAGGACGGGGTGTCCCAGGTCCAGGAGCTCCAGATGGTCACCCAGGAGGGGGACAACGTGGGCGTGGCCGCGGTGGTGGGCAACTTTGACGACGCCCAGACCGGGGTCAAGCGCCTGTTCTCGGACAGGGCGGTGTGCCGGGAGCTGGAGGAGAAGGGGTATTTCTTCTCCTCGGCCAACTCCATCAACTGGGGCCGGGTCCTGCCCCAGATCGTCTACTACGTCTCCGCCTACTGCGACCTGTTGCGGGACGAGAAGATCCAGCCGGGGCAGACCGTCAACGTCTGCGTCCCCACGGGCAACTTCGGCAACATCCTGGCCGCCTACTACGCCCGGGAGATGGGGGTGCCCATCGGCAAGCTGATCTGCGCCTCCAACCGGAACAATGTGCTGACCGACCTGATCCGCACCGGGGTGTACGACCGGAACCGCACCTTCTATAATACCATGTCCCCCTCCATGGACATCCTGATCTCCTCCAATCTGGAGCGGCTCCTCCTGTCCCTCACCCAGGACAGCGAGCAGGTCAGGGAGTACATGGCCCAGCTGGCGGCCACGGGGCGCTATGAGCTCAGTGACATACTCCGGACGCGCCTGCAGAAGTCCTTCGCGGGCTACTGCTGTGACGACAAAGAGACCCAGCGGGTGATCCGGGCCATGTACGACGGGCACGGCTACCTCATCGACACCCACACCGCCGTGGCCTTCTCCGCCCTGGAGCAGTACCGGCGGGAGACCGGGGACGAGACCCCCTGTGTGGTGGTGTCCACCGCCAGCCCCTTCAAGTTCTGCGACAGCGTGCTGGAGGCCCTGGGGGAGACCGAGATTGCCCAGGGGCTGGACGCCCTGGATCAGCTGACCGCCCGGACGGGACAGCCCGCCCCCGCCCCCCTGGCCGGACTGCGGGACAAGCAGGTGCGGTTCGACCGGGTGGTGGAGAAGGACCACATGCTGGACGCGGTGCGGGCCCTTCTGGGGTAGGGGACCATGGCGCTCTACACCATCGGGGACACCCACCTGTCCCTGGGCACGGACAAGCCCATGGACGTGTTCGGCGGCGGCTGGACGGGATATGTGGAAAAACTGCGGCAGGGCTTTGACCAGGTGGGGCCGGAGGACACGGTGGTCCTGTGCGGCGACCTGTCCTGGGGGATGAGCCTGGAGGAGGCCCGGGAGGACTTCGCCTTTCTGGACGCCCTGCCCGGGGGGCGCAAGCTCCTGCTGAAGGGGAACCACGACTACTGGTGGACCACCGCCAGCAAGATGAACCGGTTTTTCCAGGAGAACGGCTTCCACACCCTGGAGATCCTCCACAACAACTGCGCCTGGTACGAGGGGGTGGCCCTGTGCGGCACCCGGGGCTGGTTCTATGAGGAGGACCGGGGGGAGCACAGCGCCAAGATCTTCAACCGGGAGCTGATCCGGCTGGAGGCCTCCCTGAAGGCGGGGGGCGAGGGGGAGAAGATCTGTTTTCTCCACTATCCCCCCCTCTATCAGGGCTACCGCTGTCAGGAGATCATCGACCTGCTGGAGCGGTACCGGGTGTCCACATGCTGTTACGGGCACCTCCACGGGGCCAGCCACCGGCTGGCCATCACGGGGCCGCAGGGGGCGGTGGAGTACCGGCTGGTCTCCGCCGATTATCTGGGATTTCGGCCCCTGCGGTTGCGATAAGAGAAAAAATCTGAAAAATTTGTAAAATAGTCTGTTCAAACGGCCATTTATCTGATAGAATATCGTGGCGAAAGTAAAAAGGCGCCGCCGGGCCCGGGTGGATCGGCGGGCGCACAGGAGGAAATTGACAAATGAAGGTCACCAGCGTTGAGAAGAAAGAGAAGAGCACTGTCGAGCTGACCATCCAGATCGACGCCGAGCAGTTCGAGGCCGCCGTGCAGAAGGCCTACCTGAAGGACCGCAACCGGATCTCCGTCCCCGGCTTCCGGAAGGGCAAGGCCCCCCGGAAGATCATCGAGGGGATGTACGGCTCCGGCGTGTTCTACGAGGATGCCATCAACGACGTCTACCCCGACGCCTATGCCGAGGCGGTGAAGGAGCAGGGGCTGGACGACGTGGGCTATCCCAAGATCGAGATCGTCGAGGTGGGCAAGGAGGGCCTGACCTTCAAGGCGCTGGTCTCCGTCCGGCCCGAGGTCAAGCTGGGCGAGTACCTGGGCATCACCGCCCCCAAGGAGGAGCCCAAGGTGACCGAGAAGGACATCGACGAGGAGCTCAAGCCCTTCATCGACCGGGCCACCCGGCTGGTCAGCGTCAAGCGCAAGGCCAAGAAGGGCGACACCGCCGTCATCGACTTCGAGGGCTTTGACAACGGCACCCCCTTCGAGGGCGGCAAGGGCGAGAACTACGAGCTCAAGCTGGGCGCCGGTATGTTCGTCCCCGGCTTTGAGGAGCAGGTCATCGGCATGAAGGCCGGCGAGGAGAAGGATCTGGACATCACCTTCCCCGAGGATTACCACGCCGACCTGGCCGGCAAGCAGGTGGTGTTCCACGTCAAGGTCAACGAGGTGAAGGAGCCCCAGGCCCCCGAGGTGGACGACGAGTTCGCCAAGGACGTCTCCGAGTTCGAGACCCTGGAGGCCTTCCGCAAGGACCTGGGGGACAAGCTCCTGGAGCGCCGGAAGGCCCAGGCCCAGAGCGATTTTGAGAACGCCGTCATGGAGCAGCTGGTGGACGGCATGGAGTGCGAGATCCCCGACGGCATGGTGGACGTCCGGGTGGACCGGCTGATGGAGGATTACGCCATGCGGCTCCAGAGCCAGGGGATGCGCATGGAGGACTACCTGAAGATGATGGGGATGACCCCCGAGATGATGCGCGCCTCCGCCCGTCCCAGCGCCCTGCGCCAGCTCCAGACCGAGCTGGCCCTGGAGGCTGTGGCCAAGGCTGAGGGGATCGAGACCACCGACGAGGAGTACGAGGCCGAGGTGGCCAAGCTGGCCGAGCAGTATAACTTCACCGCCGAGCAGGTGAAGGCCGCCGTCTCCGCCGAGGACCTGAAGCGGGAGCTGGCCCTGAAGAAGGCCAACGAGCTGGTGGTCTCCAAGGCCAAGGCGGGCAAGGCCAAGAAGTCCTCCAAGAAGGAGGAGGGGGCTGAAAAGAAGCCCGCGGCCAAGAAGACCACCACCAAGAAGGCCTCCGCCAAGAAAGAGGAGAAGGCCGAGGACGCCGGGCAGGAGAAGCCCAAGCGCACCACCCGGAAAAAGAAGACCGAGGAGCAGGACGCACAGTAAATCCCACGACGCCCCGGGGCGGCACCGCCGCCCCGGGCGCCTGTGTCATTGAGAGAGCGGCCGGGCGAAGATTGTGAACGAGTCGTAAATTTTTTTGGAAACCTCCATTTTTTCAAAATTGGGGGTTGATTTTTTAAGCGCCGCAACGTATTATCTTATCTGTAGAGTTGGCACTCTGATACTGCGAGTGCTAAAACAGCGGGCGGAGCCAGGAATGGCGGCCCGGCAGGGCGGGTATACTTTGGTATCCCACCAAAAAAAGGAGTATGTAACATGAGCTTGGTACCCTATGTTGTCGAACAGACCAACCGCGGCGAGCGGTCCTACGATATCTTCTCCCGGTTGCTCAACGACCGGATCATCATGCTGTCCGAGGAGGTCAACGACACCACCGCCTCCCTGGTGGTGGCCCAGTTGCTCTACCTGGAGGCCCAGGACCCGGACAAGGACATCCAGTTTTACATCAACAGCCCCGGCGGCTCGGTCACCGCGGGCATGGCCATCTACGACACCATGCAGTATGTGAAGTGCGACGTGTCCACCATCTGCATCGGGCTGGCCGCCTCCATGGGGGCCTTCCTGCTGTCCGCCGGCGCCAAGGGCAAGCGGTTCGCCCTGCCCAACTCGGAGATCATGATCCACCAGCCCTCCGCCGGCACCCAGGGGCAGATCACCGATATGGCCATCCACCTGAAGCGGCTGGAGGTGGTCAAGAGCCGGATGAACCGCATCCTGGCCGAGAACACCGGCAAGCCCATCGAGGTGGTCACCGCCGACTGTGAGCGGGACAACTTCATGACCGCCCAGGAGGCCCAGGCCTACGGCCTGATCGACAAGGTCATCGAAAAGCGGTAGCCAGACGGGGCGCCGCCCCATCCTACAAGAATGAGGTGTATCCATGGCAATGAATGACGAAAAGCGGGTGCGCTGTTCCTTCTGCGGAAAGAGCCAGGACCAGGTCAAGCGCATGATCGCGGGGCCGGGGGTCTATATCTGTAACGAGTGCGTCAACCTGTGTATGGAGGCGATGGGGGACGACGGCCTCTTTCCGGAGAACGGCCACGGCCGGGCCGTGGGGGAGATCCCGGACTCCATCCCCACCCCCCAGGAGATCCACGCCGTGCTGGACCAGTATATCATCGGTCAGGAGAAGGCCAAGGTGGCCCTGTCCGTGGCGGTGTACAACCACTATAAGCGGATCTACTTCGGCGGGGGAGAGGACGTGGAGCTCCAGAAGAGCAACATCCTCCTCATGGGCCCCACCGGTTGCGGCAAGACCCTGTTTGCCCAGACCCTGGCCCGGGTGCTGAAGGTGCCCTTCGCCATCGCCGACGCCACCACCCTCACCGAGGCGGGCTATGTGGGCGACGACGTGGAGAACATCCTCCTCCGGCTGGTCCAGGCCGCCGACTACGACGTGGAGCTGGCCGAGCGGGGGATCATCTATATCGACGAGATGGACAAGATCGCCCGGAAGAGCGAGAACACCTCCATCACCCGGGACGTGTCCGGGGAGGGGGTGCAGCAGGCCCTGCTGAAGATCCTGGAGGGCACCGTGGCCAACGTGCCCCCCCAGGGGGGGCGCAAGCACCCCCACCAGGAGTTCATTCAGGTGGACACCAAGAATATCCTGTTCATCTGCGGCGGTGCCTTCGACGGCATCGACAAGATCATCGAGCACCGGCTGGACAAGCGGTCTCTGGGCTTCGGCGCCGAGATCCAGAGCCGCCACGACCGGGATGTGGGTCAGCTGATGGCCGAGATCCAGCCCCAGGACCTGCTGAAATTCGGTATCATACCGGAGCTGGTGGGCCGCCTGCCCATCATCACCACCCTGGAGTCCCTGGACCGGAGCCAGATGGTCCAGATCCTCACCGAGCCCAAGAACGCCCTGGTCAAGCAGTATCAGAAGCTGATGGGCTACGACCAGGTGGAGCTGGAGTTCACCCGGGAGGCGCTGGAGGCGGTGGCCGACCAGGCGGTGAAGCGGGGGATTGGGGCCCGCGGCCTGCGGGCCGTGCTGGAGGAGGTCATGACCCGGGTCATGTACGACGTCCCCTCCGACCCCACCATCATCAAGGTGACCATCACCGCCCCCTGTATCACCGAGGGCGCCCAGCCTGAGCTGGCCCGGGACCCCCAGCGGGTCCACCGGCCCCGCCTGGGCCGGGCCACCGCCCAGAGAGAGCGGTCCGGGTTGCCGGGCGGCCGGGCCGGATGATCCCCGGCGGCGAAGAGATCCAATTCAATCATGGCGCCCCGCGGTGCCCCCAACAGCGGGGCCCCGGGGCGCCTGTGTTCCCTTAGGAAGGAAGTGAGCGCGATGGAGCACAACGAGAGAGTCCTCCATTCCACAACAACGACTATGCCCGTCATCGCCCTGCGGGGGCTGACGGTGTTTCCCAATGTGCTGATCCACTTTGAGGTGGCCCGGGAGGCGTCCATCAAGGCGCTGGAGGAGGCCATGACCGCCGGCAACCCGGTGTTTCTGGTGGGCCAGCTGGATATCTCGGTGGAGACGCCGGGGGAGGGGGACCTCTATCAGGTGGGGACCGTCTCCAATATCCGGCAGATCCTCCGGATGCCCGGGGACAACGTCCGGGTGATGGTGGAGGGGCAGAGCCGGGGGCGGCTGGTCCGCCTGTCCCGGACGGAGCCCTATCTGGAGGGCGAGGTGGAGGAGATCCCCGCCCCCCGGACGCCTGCCCGGGCCTCCGCCCGGGCGGAGGCCCTGATCCGGGCCACCTACGAGCTGTTCCAGCGGTACGCGGAGCTGGCCGCCAAGCTGTCCCCCGACCTGCTGATCCACGTGCTGGCCAGCCAGGACCCGGGCCACATCGCGGACTACATCGCCCAGAACATTCCCATGCGCAATTCCGACAAGCAGGCCATCCTGGAGGAACTGCGGCCCCTCCGGCGGCTGGAGAAGCTCCACCGCCTGCTGGAGCGGGAGGTGGAGATCCTGTCCCTGGACGCGGAGATCCAGTCCAAGGCCCGGGAGCAGATGAACGACAACCAGCGGGAGTACTATCTGCGGGAGCAGATGAAGGCCATCCAGAACGAGCTGGGCGAGGGGGAGGGCGCCGACGAGCTGGAGGAGTACCGGGACAGGATCGCCAAGGCCACCCTGCCCGACGAGGTGCGGGAGAAGCTGAACAAGGAGCTGGGCCGGCTGGCCAAACAGCCCTACGGCTCCTCGGAGTCCACCGTCCTGCGCACCTATCTGGACGTGTGTCTGGAGCTCCCCTGGGGCAAGACCACCAAAGAGAAGGTCAGCGTCACCGGGGTGCGGAAGGCGCTGGACCGGGACCATTACGGCCTGGAGAAGGTGAAGGAGCGCATCCTGGAGTTTGTGGCGGTCAAGCAGCTGGCCCCCGAGCTGAAGGGACAGGTGCTGTGTCTGGTGGGCCCCCCGGGGGTGGGCAAGACCTCCATCGCCATGTCCATGGCCCGGGCCATGAACCGGAAGCTGGCCCGCATCTCCCTGGGCGGCGTCAGCGACGAGGCGGAGATCCGGGGCCACCGGAAGACCTATGTGGGCGCCATGCCCGGGCGGATCATCACCGCCATCAACCAGGCGGGGAGCTGTAACCCCCTGATCCTGCTGGACGAGATCGACAAGCTGGGCCGGGACCACCGGGGCGACCCGGCCTCCGCCCTGCTGGAGGTGCTGGACGGGGAGCAGAACGCCACCTTCCGGGACAATTTCCTGGAGGTACCCTTCGACCTGTCCGAGGTCATGTTCATCACCACCGCCAACACGGTGGACACCATCCCCCGCCCCCTGCTGGACCGGATGGAGGTCATCGAGCTGTCCAGCTACACCGACGAGGAGAAGGTGCAGATCGCCAAGCGGCACCTGTTGCCCAAGGAGCTCAAGCGCCACGGGCTGGAGCGCGCCCAGTTGCGGGTGTCCGACGGGGCAATCCGGGAGATCATCACCTCCTATACCCGGGAGTCCGGGGTGCGGGTGCTGGAGCGCCAGCTGGCCACCATCTGCCGGAAGACGGCCATGCGGCTGGTGTCCGGAGAGGAAAAACAGGTCCGGGTGACCGAGCGGGACCTGAAGGACTTTCTGGGCGTGGCCCGCTACTACCCGGAGCGGCAGGTGCTGGAGGAGCGGGTGGGCGTGGTCAACGGCCTGGCCTGGACCTCGGTGGGCGGCGAGCTTCTGGAGGTGGAGGTCAATGTGGTCCCCGGCTCCGGCAAGCTGGAGCTCACCGGTAACCTGGGCGACGTGATGAAGGAGTCGGCCCACGCGGCCCTGAGCTATATCCGGAGCCAGTCGGACCGGCTGGGCATCCCCGCGGACTTCTACCGGGAGAAGGACATCCACGTCCACTTCCCCGAGGGGGCGGTCCCCAAGGACGGGCCCTCCGCGGGCATCGCCATCACCACCGCCATGGTGTCCGCCCTGACGGGGATCCCGGTGCGCCGGGCCCTGGCCATGACGGGGGAGGTCACCCTCCGGGGCCGGGTGTTGCCCATCGGCGGCCTGCGGGAAAAGACCATGGCCGCCTTCCGGAACGGGATCAAGACGGTCATCCTCCCGGCGGACAACGGCCGGGACCTGGAGGAGATCGACCAGACGGTGCGCCGGGCCCTGCAGTTCATTCTGGTGGAGCGGGCGGACCAGGTGCTGTCCGCCGCCCTCAACCGCCCGCCGGAGACGGCGGAGCGGGGGGACACGGGCCGGGCGCGCCCGGCGGAGGAGACTCTGCCGCCGGTGATCCCCGGGCGGACAGACCGCCCCGCCCCCAGAGCGCGCCGCTGAGAGGGGGAGCGACATGGAGGTCAATCTGCACAACGCCACCTTTGTCCTGTCCGCCGCCTCCCCCCGGGACTTTTTGGAGGACGGCCGGCCCCAGGTGGCCTTTGCCGGCCGGTCCAACGTGGGCAAGTCCTCGGTGATCAACCGCCTGCTCAACCGGAAGAATTTCGCCCGGGTGGGGGCGGCGCCGGGAAAGACCGTCCACATCAACTATTTTGACATCGACGGCACTTTCTATCTGGTGGACCTGCCCGGCTACGGCTACGCCAGAGTGTCCAAGGGGGAGCGGGACCGCTGGGGCAAGCTGATGGAGGACTACTTCGCCCGCCCCGGTCTGCTCACCCTGGGAGTGATGATCGTGGACGCCCGGCACAGGCCCACCGCCGACGACCAGACCATGGCCCGGTGGTTCCGGGACACGGGCTGTCCCCTTATTGTGGTGGCCAACAAGCTGGACAAGCTGAAAAAGAGCGAGATCGGGCCCAACCTGGACCGGATCCGCGAGACCCTGGCGCTGGACGAGACGACCCGGCTCATCCCCTTCTCCGCGGAGAAGGGGACGGGCCGGGAGGAGTTGCTCCAGGCCATCCTGACCGGTTTGGAATAGGAGAGAGGAGCCGCCCGGCGCAACGCGCCGGGCGGCTCCCTTTTCAAAAACCGGCCCGCCGGGGATTTTTCTTGTCAACCTGTGGATAAACTGGTATAATATCTTGAAACCATGTGCGCAAAGGGAGGTGGGCCCATGGAGACCCCCATCTACCACCTGGAAGGGGTGGTGAAGGCGAAAGAGGAGCAGATGGAGGACTTTGTGGGCCCCCTGGACCTGATCCTCCACCTGCTCAGCAAGAACAAGCTGGAGATCAAGGACATCCAGCTCTCCCTGATCCTGGACCAGTACCTGGAGTGGATGGACCGGCGCAAGGAGATGGACCTGGAGGTGGCCAGCGAGTTTGCCGCCATGGCCGCCCACCTGATCTATATCAAGACCAGGATGCTCCTGTCCATCCACGACGAGGAGGCCATGAGCGAGATGGAACAGCTCATCGCCACCCTGGAGGCCCACCAGCGCAACGAGAACTATCTGAAGATCAAGGCGGTGGTCCCCCAGCTGGACCGCCGCTATCAGGTGGGCCGGGACTACCTGACCAAGGTGCCCGAGCCCCTTCGGCCCGACCGGACCTACCGCTATGTCCACGACCGGGAGGACCTGCTCCGGGCCATGGCGGCGGTGCTGGACCGGACGGACCACAAACTGCCCCCGCCGGTGTCCGCCTTTCAGGGGATCGTGGGCCGGGAGCCCTACCCCGTGGCGGACAAGGCCGGGGAGATCCTCCGGCGGCTGGTCCGATTCGGGGTCACCCGGTTCCGGGCCCTGTTCCGGGGCAACCGGAGCCGGTCCGAGGTGGTGGCCACCTTTCTGGCGGTGCTGGAGCTGTGCAAGGCCCACCGCCTGCGTCTGGCGGGCACCGAGGCCGACTGCACCGTCACCTGCACCCAGGGGGAGACGGAAGAGATGGAATTTACCTCAGACGGCCAGTAGCGCCGCCCCGCGGGGAATCTGAGGATGGGGGAGAGAGGGGATCAGCTTGGAGATCAAAGAGTTGGAGGCCGCCCTGGAGGGGGTGCTCTTCGCCGCCGGGGACCCGGTGCCGGTGGAGCGGCTGTGTCTGGGGCTGGAGGTGGACCGCCCCACCCTGGAGGCGGTGGCCCAGCAACTGATGGACAAGTACAGCTATGACCGGCGGGGGATCCGGCTGGTGCGGCTGGACTCCAGCTATCAGCTGTGCTCCGCCCCGGAGTTCGCCCCCTATATCCGCAAGACGCTGGAGAGCCGCAAGCCCGCCCGCCTGTCCCAGCCCGCCCTGGAGGTGTTGGCCATCATCGCCTACTACCAGCCGGTGACCCGGGCCTATGTGGACCAGGTGCGGGGGGTGGACAGCTCCTATACC
>CALWVW010000052.1 GCA_944385075.1 uncultured Oscillospiraceae bacterium
GGAAGAGGACTATGAATATTGTCTGCCTGGATATGGAAGGGGTGCTGGTCCCCGAGATCTGGATCGCCTTTGCCGAGGCCAGCGGCATCCCGGAGCTGAAGCGCACCACCCGGGACGAGCCCGACTACGACAAGCTCATGCGGTTCCGGCTGGGCATCCTGAAGGAGCACGGTCTGGGGCTGAAGGAGATCCAGGCCACCATCGCCACCATCGACCCCCTGCCCGGGGCCAAGGAGTTTCTGGACAAGCTCCGGCAGGAGACCCAGGTGGTCATCCTGAGCGACACCTTTGAGCAATTTGCCAAGCCCCTGATGGCCAAGCTGGGCTGGCCCAGCATCTACTGCAACACCCTGGAGGTGGCGCCGGACGGCACCATCACCGGGTACAAAATGCGCTGTGAGCAGTCCAAGCTGACCACCGTGCGGGCCCTCCAGTCCTGCGGCTTCGACACCATCGCCGCCGGGGACAGCTTCAACGACCTGGCCATGATCCAGGCCAGCAAGGCGGGCTTCCTGTTCAAGTCCACCGACGCCATCAAGAAGGCCCACCCGGAGCTCCCCGCCTACGAGGAGTTCGACGATCTGCTCCACGCCATCGAGCGGGCGCTGGACTGACCGGCCGGACCGGATAAAAAATTGGACGCCCTGTTGGGAGAAAAGAGAGATGACCATGAAAACCCGTGTATTACCCTTTCAGCCCGCTGATATCCTGTTGCCCCGGGACTGCGATATGTCCCTGTGGTCGGTGGTGGCCTGTGACCAGTACACCTCCCAGCCCGAGTACTGGCAACGGGTGGAGGAGCGGGTGGGCCGCGCCCCCTCCGCCCTGCGGCTGATCCTGCCCGAGAGCTGTCTGGAGGGCCCCAATGTGGAGACCGACATCATGGAGATCAACAACACCATGAGCCGCTATCTCCGGGAGGGGCGGTTCGCGGAGTACCCCGACAGCCTGATCTATGTGGAGCGCACCCTGGACAGCGGCAAGATCCGCCGGGGCCTGGTGGGCAAGGTGGATCTGGAGCAGTACGACTACGAGCCGGGCTCCGGCGCTCCCATCCGGGCCACCGAGGGGACGGTGCTCTCCCGGATCCCGCCCCGGGTGGCGGTGCGGAAGAACGCCCCCATCGAGCTCCCCCATGTGATGCTCCTGGCGGACGACCCGGAGCGGACGGTGGTGGAGCCCCTGTCCGCCCGGACCGGGGAGATGGAGCTGTTGTACGACTTTGACCTGATGGAGCGGGGCGGCCACATCAAGGGCTGGAAGCTGACCCCCGCCCTTAAGGAGGAGACGCTGGCGGCCATCGCCGCCCTGGCCGACCCGGCCGCCTTCCGGGCCCGGTATCACCTGTCGGAGGACCTGCCCGTCCTCCTGTTCGCGGTGGGGGATGGGAACCACTCCCTGGCCACCGCCAAGGAGTGCTATGAGCGGCAGAAGCAGCTCACCCCGCCGGAGCAGTGGGACGAGCTCCCCGCCCGGTACGCCCTGGTGGAGCTGGTCAACCTCCACGACGATTCCCTGGAGTTCGAGCCCATCCACCGGGTGGTGTTCGGCGTCAAGCCGGAGGAGCTGTTGGACGCCCTGGCCGCCTATTACCCGGGCGCCGGTCCGGATGTGGCGGAGGGGCACCGGCTGACTTACTGCTATGGGCGCTGGGGCCGGGGGGAGATCACCGTTCCCCACCCCAGGGCGCAACTCCCAGTGGGCACCCTGCAGACCTTCCTGGACGAGTACATCGCCGGCCACCCGAAGGCCAGGATCGACTATATCCACGGGGAGGACGTGGCCCGGGAGCTGGCCGGGAGCCGGGAGGACGCGGTGGCCTTCCTGTTGCCCGGCATGGGGAAGGGGGAGCTGTTCCCCACCGTGATCCACGACGGGGTCCTGCCCAGAAAGACCTTCTCCATGGGGGAGGCCCACGACAAGCGCTTCTACCTGGAGGCCCGCAGGATCAGGGAGTGAGCGCATCAGAACCGGAGGGGGAGCGGTCATGGAGATCCAGGCCAACGCGAAATTGAACCTGACGCTGGACGTGCTGGGCAGACGGCCGGACGGCTACCACGATATGCGGATGATCATGCAGTCCATCACCCTGTCCGACACTCTGACTCTGGAGCCGGACGGGGGGGAGGAGCTCCGGGTGCAGAGCAATCTGCAGTTTCTCCCCACCGGGGAGAAGAATCTGGCGGCCCAGGCGGCCCTCCGCTTCTGGGAGGCCAGGGGGCTCACCCCCAGGGGGATGACCATCACCATCCGGAAAAACATCCCGGTGTGCGCCGGGATGGCGGGGGGGAGCAGTGACGGGGCCGCCGTCCTCCGGGCGCTGAACCGGATGGAGGGGGAGCCCTTTTCTCCCGAGGAGCTGGCCCGGATCGGGGCGCGGGTGGGGTCCGACGTGCCCTACTGCGTTCTGGGGGGGACCGCCCTGGCGGAGGGGCGGGGGGAGGAGCTGACCCCCCTGCCCCCGCTTTCCACCTGCTGGGTGGTGGTCTGCAAGCCGGAGTTCTCCATCTCCACCCCGGCCCTGTTTGCCCAGATCGACCGGGTCCGCCTGCGCTGTCACCCGGACACCCGGGGGGCGGTGGCCGCCCTGGAGGCGGGGGACCTGGAGGGGGTGGCCCGGCGGCTGTACAACGTCTTTGAGGACGCCCTCCCCGACCGCCAGCGGACGCGGGTGCAGGAGATCAAGAGCACCCTGATCCAGTGCGGCGCGCTGGGGGCCAGCATGAGCGGCACGGGGCCCACCGTGTTCGGCCTCTTCCACCGGGAGGACCGGGCCCGGGAGGCGGACGCGCAACTGCGGGAGTACAATCGGGAGACCTTTTTGGCGCAGACGGTATAAGAAACCGAGAAGCCGTCCATACTGTAAGGCATCTTAGCTTTATAGTATGGGCGGCTTTTTCCGCCCGGGAGGCAGTATGAACAACAGACTGAAACGGTGGGAGCTGGCGCTGATGGTGGGAGTGGTGGGGGCCCTCCTCTGGTCGGGCTGGGCGGGCCGAGCGCAGAGGGAGCTGTCGGACAGCGTGATCCGGCTCCACGTCATCGCGAATTCCGACAGCGAGCGGGACCAGACCCTGAAGCTGGCGGTGCGGGACCGGGTGTTGGCCAGGGCGGAGACCCTCTACCCCGAGGGGGCGACCCGGGAGGAGGCCGGCGCGGCCCTGGCGGCCCATCTGGATGAGCTGGCCGCCGCGGGACAACAGGTGGTGGCGGAGGCGGGGCTGGACTACCCGGTCTCCGCCCGGCTGACCCGGAGCTGGTTCCCCACCAAGGAGTACGGCGATTTTGCCCTCCCCGCCGGGGACTATACCGCCCTGAAGGTGACCATCGGGGCGGGGGAGGGACAGAACTGGTGGTGCGTGGCCTTCCCGCCCCTGTGCCTGGGCGCGGCCAGCGAGACGGTGGACCAGGCCACCCAGGCGGGCCACTTCTCCGGGGAGCAGGCGGCCCTCATCACCCGGGAGGACCCGGGCTATGTGCTGAAATTCAAAAGCCTGGAGCTTCTGGGACAGCTCCAGGGACTGTTTGACCGGTAGCCCGGCGGCGTACCGAAAGGGACCATATTCCCCCTTTTCCCCGCATAGGCTGGAGGAGAGGGGGAATTGCCATGTTGGGACAGCTGACTCTGGCGCGCGGCGGCCGGGGCAGGGCGGAGGCGGGCGACCTGTACGGCCTGCCCGTTCTCCTGGCCCGGACGGACCCGGAGGGATTCTGGGGAATACGGCGGTTGCGGCGGGCGGGGACGGATCTGCGGCGGGCGGGAGTCCTGCGGGTGCTGGTCCCCAGAGGCTTCCAGGGCTGGGGGCTGTGGGAGGGGCTGGGCCTGCGGCGGATAGAGACGGAGCACTTCCTGCGCGCCCAGGCCCTCCCCCTGGCCCTGGGGGCCCTGGAGCGGCGGGGGACCGCCCCGGACCGGGCCACCGTGGCCCTCCGGGGCGGGCGGGCGGACCGGGAGATGGCCCGGGCGGCGGTGTCCCTTTGCCGGCAGGTGCGCCATCTGGTGATCGACGCCCCGGGGGGCGAGGCGCTGGCTGGCTGGTTGCGGCGGGAGCTGGGGGTCCCCATCCTGCCCCGGCAGGAGGAGGGGGAGCTGGCCCTGTGCTTCGCCCCCAACTGCCGCCGGGGAGGGGAGACGGCCCTGGAGCTCTACGGCGCCACCCCCGACCTGGGCGGGCTGGCGCTGGCGGCTCCGGCGCTGGCGGGGGAGGACCGGGACGACCTGCCCCTTCTGGCCGCCCTGTGGGAGGGGGGCAAATTGACGCAGAAGGAGATAAAAGTACTTGACAGAACGGGGGAGAGTACATATAATGACAAAGAATCTATTACTGTACCCATTGACGGATCATATTGATCTGTTGATGTGATCATAGCGTCAGACCCTCCCGGAGTCGCTCCGGGCCATTTTTTCGAAAGGTGTGCAAGGTGCCATGGCAAAGGAGTACAAGCTGAGCCCCCAGCGGCTCAAAGAACTGCAGGACGAGATGAATTATCTGAAAACCGTGCGGGAAAAAGAGGTGGCCGAGCTCATCAAAGAGGCCCGGTCCTTCGGCGACCTGTCGGAGAACAGCGAATACGACGAGGCGAAAAACGAGCAGGGCAAACTCTACTCCCGGATGGCCGAGCTGGAGGATATCCTCTCCAACTACGTGGTCATCGAGGAGGAGGAGACCAGCGGCGACTATATCCGCCTGGGCTCTACGGTCACGGTGCTGGACAAGGAGTTCAACGAGGAGGAGACCTATAAGATCGTGGGCTCCCAGGAGGCCGACCCCATGAACGGCGCCATCTCCGAGGACTCCCCCTTTGGAAAGGCCCTGCTGGGGAAAAACACCGGCGACGACGTCACGGTGGACGCCCCCGCGGGTCCCGTGGAATACAAGATTTTGAAGGTAGAGCGATAACCCACACGGCCGCAGGGCCGAGATCGAGATATAAATAGGAGTGTTAAACATGAGTGAGAACGTCAACCCGCAGGAGAATGTCGCCCAGGAGCCCCAGGAGAACCTGTCCCAGCTGGCTAAGGTCCGCCGGGAGAAGCTGAAGGCCCTCCAGGCGGCGGGCAAGGACCCCTTCCAGATCACCCGCTATGATGTGGACAACGATTCCGCCAACATCAAGGCCAACTTCGACGCGCTGGAGGGGAAAGAGGTGTCCATCGCCGGCCGCTTGATGTCCAAGCGCGGCATGGGCAAGGTGTCCTTCTGCGACCTGCAGGACAAGAGCGGCCGGATCCAGCTCTATGCCCGCAAGGATGACATGGACCCCGAGATGTACGAGGGCTTCAAGAAGTACGACATCGGCGACATCGTGGGCGTCAAGGGCGTGGTGTTCCGCACCCAGCGGGGCGAGATGTCCGTGCGCATCGAGACGGTCACCCTGCTGTCCAAGTCTCTGCTTCCCCTGCCGGAGAAGTTCCACGGCCTGACCAACACCGAGCTCCGCTACCGCCAGCGGTATGTGGACCTGATCGTCAACCCCGAGGTGAAGCGGAACTTCATCATTCGCTCCCAGTTCATCAAGCACGTGCGCGACTATATGGACAGCCTCGGCTATATCGAAGTGGAGACCCCGGTGCTCAACACCATCTCCGGCGGCGCCACCGCCCGTCCCTTCATCACCCACCACAACACCCTGGACATCGATATGTATATGCGTATCGCCACCGAGCTCCCCCTGAAGCGGCTCATCGTGGGCGGCATGGACCGGGTGTATGAGATCGGCCGGATCTTCCGCAACGAGGGCATGGACCCCCGCCACAACCCCGAGTTTACCTCCATTGAGTTTTATCAGGCCTATGCCGACTTCAACGTTATGGCGGAGATCTCCGAGGGGCTCATTACCTCCGCCGCCCAGAAGATCCTGGGCACCTACCACGTCAAGTGGATGGGGGAGGAGATCGACCTGACCCCCGGCTGGCCCAAGATGACCATGGTGGAGGCGGTGAAGAAGTACACCGGCATCGACTTTGGCGAGATCACCGAGGACCGCAAGGCCGTGGGCGCCGCCCGGAAGATCGGGGTGGAGCTCCCCGCCACCGCCGAGCGTACCTGGGGCAACGCCCTGTACGAGGTCTTTGACCAGCGGGTGGAGGAGCATCTGATCCAGCCCACCTTCATCACCATGTACCCGGTGGAGGTCTCCCCTCTGGCGAAGCGCTCTGTCCAGGACCCCCGGCTCACCGAGCGGTTCGAGCTGTTCATTTGCCATAACGAGATCGGCAACGCCTTCTCCGAGCTCAATGACCCCATCGACCAGCGGGAGCGCTTCCAGAAGGAAGTGGAGATGCGGGAGCGGGGCGACGAGGAGGCCGGCATGATGGACGAGGACTTCGTCACCGCCCTGGAGTACGGCCTGCCCCCCACGGGCGGCATGGGCATCGGCATCGACCGTTGCGTCATGCTCCTGACCGGTGTGGACACCATCCGGGACGTCATCCTGTTCCCCACCATGAGACCCTGAGCGCCTGTAAGGGAAATATGAATCCGCGCCCGCCTCTGCCCTCTGGCAGAGGCGGGCCTTTGCATCCGGGGTTTCCCCCGCAGAGACCGCCCGCAGTAGCCCCTGCCAGAGAGTGGTTGACAACCGGGCGCATATGGTGGATAATAAGAGGCACCCGCGCCCCTGGGGGCGCCAGTTTGTCGAAGGAGTGAATCCCGTGGTAAAGATCAACGAAAACTTTTTGAAGCTACCGGGCAGTTATCTGTTCTCTGAGGTGGCCCGGCGGATCGCCGCCTACACCGCCGCCCATCCTCAGGCCAAAATCACCAAACTGTCCATCGGCGACGTGACCCGCCCCCTGGTGCCCGCCGTGATCCAGGCCATGCACAAAGCGGTGGACGAGATGGGCACCGTCGAGGGCTTCCACGGGTACGGTCCGGAGCAGGGCTATCCCTTCCTGCGGGAGGCCATCGCCCAGGGGGACTACGCCGCCCGGGGCGTGGAGATGCGGCCGGAGGAGATCTTTGTCTCCGACGGGGCCAAGAGCGACTGCGGCAACATCGGGGACATTTTCGGCGTGAACAACGTGGTGGCGGTGTGTGACCCGGTCTATCCGGTCTATGTGGACACCAACGCCATGGCGGGCCGGGCCGGGGAGTTTGTGGAGGGAGTGGGCAAGTGGAACCGGCTGGTCTATATGCCCTGTGTGGAGGCCAACGGCTTCGCCCCCGAGCCCCCCAGGGAGAAGGTGGACCTGATCTACCTGTGCTTCCCCAACAACCCCACCGGGGCCATGGCCACCCGGGAACAGCTGAAGGTGTGGGTGGACTACGCCAACGCCAACGGCTCCGTCATCCTGTACGACTCGGCCTATGAGGCCTTCATCACCGGGGAGGACACCCCCCACACCATCTTTGAGATCGAGGGGGCCCGCACCTGCGCCATCGAGTTCCGCTCCTTCTCCAAAACCGCCGGCTTTACCGGCAACCGCTGTGCCTATACGGTGGTGCCTCTGGAGCTGGAGCGGGGGGGAGCTAAGCTGAACAGCCTGTGGAATCGCCGCCAGACCACCAAGTTCAACGGCGTGCCCTATGTGATCCAGCGGGGCGCCGCCGCCATCTACACCCCGGAGGGGCGGCAACAGGTGATGGACAATATCGCCTATTACCAGGACAACGCCCGGGTCATCCGGGAGGGGCTGACCGCCGCGGGGCTGGAGTGCTTCGGCGGGGTGGACGCCCCCTATATCTGGCTCAAGACGCCGGACGGCATGGGCTCCTGGGAGTTCTTCGATCTGGTGCTGGACCGGGCCAACGTGGCCACCACGCCGGGGGCGGGCTTCGGCCCCAGCGGCGAGGGGTACATCCGCCTGACCGCCTTTGGCGATGCCGCCGCCACGGCGGAGGCGGTGGACCGCATCCGGAAGATGCTCTGAGCGAGACGGGGGAGGCCGCGCTACGCGGCCTCCCCATATTTTTTAGAAAAAATGAAAATAGGGGTTGACAAGACGGTTAGTTTATGCTAACCTATAGATGGTTAGAGAAAGCAAACCTGCAGTTTCTTCATACCTCCCTACTTTCTCCCTCACACTGTGATGCGACTCTGACCACCAGACCGCCGCCCGGGACAGGCATCCCCGGGCGGCACCCCCCGGCCGTGGGCATACACGCGGCCGGGGGATTCTTTTGGGAGCGGTTGTCATTTGGCGCCCCCTGTGTTATGATACTGTCAAGAGAGTTTGCCCAGAGGGAGGTGCCCATCCCATGTTTGTAAAAAATCCGGAGTATTTTCTGACCATCGTCAAAGAGCGCAGTATCTCCCGGGCGGCGGAGCGGCTGTACCTCTCCCAGCCCTATTTGAGCCAGTATCTGGCCAAGCTGGAACACAACCTGGGGGTGGTCCTGCTGGACCGGTCCCACACCCCGCTGAAGCTGACAGCGGCAGGGGAGCTGTTCCAGGCCTATCTGGAGCGGCAGGACTTTCTGGACCGGCAACTGGTCAGCGACCTGCGGGACCTGCAGGACCGGCAACGGCCGGTGCTCCACATCGGGGTATCCCCCTGGCGGGGGTCCATCCTGTTGCCCGATATCCTGCCCCAGTTTGTGGAGGAGTACCCGGACGCCCAGGTGATCCTCCATGAGGCGCCGGTGCCCGAGCTGGGCGAGCTGGCGGCGGGCAATGTGATCGACTTCTGCATCATGCAACTGCCCGACGACCTGAGCGAGCTGACCTATGAGCTGGTCATGCGGGAGCGCATCTTCCTGGTGGGCCACCGGGACCACCCCATGTTCCAGGGGATGGACAGCACCATCGAGCACCCCATCCCCTTCCCGGATCTGCACTGGCTGGAGCGGGAGCGGGTGGTCATGCTCCCGGAGGACTGGCGGCTGTCCCGGCTGTTGTACAACCTGTTCTCCGCCCACCATGTGGACCTGCAGAATGTGCTGGTGACCACCAACAACGCCACCGCCATCAATCTGGCGGCGGAGCAGATGGCTTTTGCCTTCCTACAGGAGAGCGGCATCTCCCGCACCCCCTGTCTGGACCGGCTGGTCTGTTTCACCGTGGGCGACCCGCCCCTCACCTGTCCCATGGCGGTGGTGTACAAGAAGAAGGGCTTCCTGTCCCCGGCGGCCCGGACCTTCATCGACCTGACAAAGGAGTACTACAGCCGGTTTGACCAGACCAGAGGATAAGACCGACACAGCCCCGCCTGTATCAGGCGGGGCTGAATGTTTCATCGCGGGTGCCTCCGGGCGCAGAGCAACCAGAGTAGCCCGCCGGCCTGATAGGCCAGGAAGTCCCAGGGGTCAAAGACCGCCCCCGCCTTCCACAGGGGGGCCAGCACCTCCCACACCAGGCCGCAGAACAGTAGGAGGGGGACGGTCTGCCGCCAGGGGCGCAGGGGCGGGAGCCTCCCCCACCGCAGGAGCAGGTCGGCCCAGGCGCAGATGGCCAGCCCGGCGAACATGTCGTTGGCGTAGCAGGACAAAAACCACCCCGCCGCCGTCCCGGCCAGAGCCGGGGAGAGGAGAAAGTGGTTGACCAGATAGAACAGCCCCGCCAGGGCGCACAGGGCCCCGTCCAGCGCGAGTGCGGGCCGCCTCATAGGTAGGCCAGGATCAGCACGGCGGCCAGGATGCCAAGCGTCACCGCACCCACCGTCTGGCCGAAGGACAGGGGCTCATGGGGCGGGGCGGGGGGCTTCGGAAGCTCCTCCTGGGTGACCTGGGGGGTGTGCATCAGCTCCTGGGCCGAGGCGCCGTCGCTGTCCCGGTAGATGGCGGCGACGTCGTCCTCAATGAAGACCTCCAGCGCCTGTCTGGCCTGTTGCCCGGTGAGGCCCCACATGAGGGTGACCGGGGCGGTGCGGATCAGGGCATCCAGCTCCTCTTCCGACTTTTGGGATATGGGGAACTCCGGCCTGCACCAGGGCAGGCGGGACAGCTCCTCCAGCGCGCCGCCAGAGTAGAGGGTGCTCCGGGAGGTGAGGACCAGGGAGTAGGTCTCCTGGCCCTCCTCGGCCTCGGTCTGAAGGGGGTGCCCGCAGTTGGGACAGAACCTGTCCAGCCCGGTGACAATGGCCTGGCACTCCGGGCACCGGGCGGGGGCGGACTCCTGCCGCTCCTCCCGGCCCAGCAACAGCCAGTCGGAGGACACCCCGAACAGCCGGCACATCTCCGCCACATAGGCCACGTCCGGGTTGGACTGGTTGCTCTCCCATTTGCTCACCGCCTGCCGGGACACCCCCAGCTTCTCGCCCAGCTGTTCCTGGGACAGCCCGGCCCGCTTCCGGGACAGGGTAATGCGCTCGCCTAAGGTCATGCTGTTCACCTCATTCTGCGGTTCCCATGCCGGGGCCCTCTTATGGGAGGGTGCGGGGCTGGGAACCTCTGGAACCAGAATACCAAATTTCCGCCGGACTGACAAGAAAAGAAAGCTGGAAATCTGTCAACATCAGGTTGCGGAGGGAGTTTTTGCGGGGGAGAGGGGGAAAGCGCGGAACGGGGTTGACACGGAGCGGGCGGGGTGGTAATATACTGGGTATAGCGCGAGGAACGGAAGAGTAGCGCTTTCGCCAAAGAACAGAGAGGGCCCTTCACCGGCTGAAAGGGGGCCTGCGGCGGGGGAGCGTGAAGTGCGTCCGGGAGCGCGGCGGGTAATGCCGCCCGATTTGACCCCGTTACCGGTCAGACAAGTGAGAAATGAGAGTGGAACCGCGATGCACGTCGCCTCTTATGCCTGCAGTGGGTGTGAGAGGTTTTTTTGTTCGTTTTTTCAAATGGAAAGGGGACAGATCCATGTTTCGTGCACTGAATGAGACGCTGGAGGCCTACCAGCGCCGGGACCCGGCCGCCCGGAGCAAGCTGGAGATCCTGCTATTATACCAGGGGGTCCACGCCACCCTGTATCACCGGCTGGCCCACTGGCTATACTGCCACCACTGGAAGTTCCTGGCCCGGCTTGTCTCCCAGTGGAGCCGGTTCTGGACGGGGATCGAGATCCACCCGGGGGCCCAGATCGGCCGCCGCTTCGTCATCGACCACGGCATGGGCATCGTCATCGGCGAGACCGCCGAGATCGGGGACGACTGCCTGCTCTACCACGGCGTCACCCTGGGGGGCACGGGGAAGGACCAGGGCAAGCGCCACCCCACCATCGGGAATAACGTGCTCATCGGCTGTGGGGCCAAGATCCTGGGGCCCTTCCGGGTGGGGGACAACGCCCGGATCGCCGCCAACTCGGTGGTGCTGTCCGAGGTGCCTGAGGACGCCACCGCCGTGGGCATCCCGGCCCAGGTGGTCCGCATCGCCGGGCGCACCACCCACTACGCCGACGAGGTGGACCAGACCAGCGTGGCCAACCCCACCCTGGAGCGGCTGGAGGCCCTGTCCTCCCGGCTGGAGCTGGTGGAGAAGCTGTTGGACGCGCAGTATCAGGCCGCCCGGGAGGGGGCCGACAGAGAGAAGCGCGCCTGCTGACAAAAGAAGAACCGCACCCCGCCCGCACCCGGGCGGGGCGCGGAAACCACAAGGAAGCAAGAGAGGGAGAAGAGCCATGTATCTTTACAATTCCGCCACCCACAAGAAGGAAGAGTTCACCACCCACACCCCCGGCCATGTGGAGATGTACACCTGCGGCCCCACGGTGTACCACTTCGCCCACATCGGCAACCTGCGCTCCTACATCATGGAGGACGTGCTGGAGAAGTTCCTGCGCTACAGCGGCTACGACGT
>CALWVW010000053.1 GCA_944385075.1 uncultured Oscillospiraceae bacterium
AGCACCGTGCCGTCATAGCTGAACATCAGGTCACAGCTGGGGTCGTCGGCGCTGAGCTCGTTGTAGTTGTTCACCTGGGTCATCTGGTCGAGGATGACCACCTCCAGGTCGGTCTTGTCCTCCACCAGCTGTTCGGCCATGCTGTGCATCAGCTTGACCTCGGTGTAGTCCCCGTCGTAGAGGATCAGCTGACCGCTGGTGTCGGTGGGCAGGAGCATGGAGACGATGAGGGCCAGGCCCGCCACCGCCACCGCCGCTCCGCCGGCCACTTTCACGGGGGCGGGGAAGGTCCGGTGACTGTGGCTGGAGATCCGCCGCTCCAGCCAGCCCAGTCCGGCGTCCAGCAGGAAGGCCATCACCATCAGCGCGGCGGTGCCCAGCAGGATCATGGTCATGTCCCGCTGGCGGATGGCGGTGTTGAACAGGCCGCCCAGGCCGCCGCCCCCCACGAAGGAGGCGAAGACCGCCGTCCCGATGGCGTTGACCGCGGCGATGCGGATGCCCGTCAAAAGCATGGGGATGGCCAGGGGGATCTCGATGTGGAGCAGGCGGTAGGCCGGGGTCATCCCCATGCCGGTGGCCGCCTCCTTCATGTGCTCGGGCACCTGGGACAGGCCCAGGGCGCAGTTGCGTACGATGGGCAACAGGGAGTAGAGGGCCAGACCCACCATTGCGGTGGGGGAGCCGGGGTCCAGCACCACCATGATAAGGCCCAGCAGGGCCAGGGCGGGGATGGTCTGGATCAGGTCCACCACCCAGAGGATGACCTTCCCCAGCCGGGGGAGGCGGTAGGTGACCAGGCCCAGGGGGACCCCCACCAGAACAGCCAGGAACAGGGCGGCCAGCACCAGGGACAGGTGGTCCCAGATCAGCGCGATACTCATCTGTCACCCCCGCCTTTCCGCAGGCCCCGGGGGACCACATGCCGCTGGAGCAGATCCACCAGCCCGCCCAGCAACAGGGCCAGCAGGGCGGCGGGGATGGCCCCCTGAAGGATCAACTCGTTGTTGTTGGAGCTGACCCCCCGGTACACGAAGTCGCCCAGCCCGTGCTGGCCGATCATGGCGGCCAGCACCGCCCAGCTGACGGTGTATACGGTGGACAGCCGGAGCCCGCCGATGATGGTGGGCATGGCCAGGGGGAGCTCCACCTGGAGCAGGCTCTGCACCTGGTTCATGCCACAGCCCCGGGCGGCCTCCTTGTACTGCTCATCCACCCCGTTCAGGCCGGTGACCGTGTTCTTCAGCACCGGGAACATGGCGTAGATGGACAGGGCGATGATGACGGTGGCCGGCTGCATGCCGATCCAGATGACCAGCATGCCGATGAAGACGATGCCGGGCACCGTGTTCAGGATGGACAGCAGAGGGAGCAGGTACCGGGACAGCCGGGGCAGGCGGGACAGGCCGATGCCCAGACTGACCCCCACCACAAAGCCCACGGCCACACAGACCAGGGTGTAGCCGGTGTGGATGGCGGTTTGTCTCAGGATCTCCAGTAACAGATCGTGCATCCCATCACCCCCACAGCTGTTCCGCCATGGCGGAGGCCATGCTGGTCTTGGTGACGATACCGGCCACCGTCTGGTCGTCGTTGAGGACCACCAGATAGGGGAAGCCGCTGGAGATCAGCTGGTCGAAGCACTCCTTGGCGTTGTCCCCGGTGTGGACCACCGGGGTGGTGTTGCGGACCAGGGGGCCGATGGTCTTGACCACGTGGCCGGTGAGCCGGATGTCCGCGATGGAGACAGTGCCCTGGTAGTGGCGGTACTCGTCCACCACCAGCAGGGTGTCCACGTTGTGGTGCTGCATCCGGCTGACGCACTCGTTGATGCCCCGGTTCTGGTTGACGGTGACGATGCCCGTGCGCATGAAGTGGGACACGGTCAGGTCGGCGGGGGAGGGGCCGGAGTGGTGCATCCCCAGGAAGGCCCGCACCTGGTCGGTGGCGGGATTGTCCAGCATCTCCTCCGGCGGGGCGATCTGGACGATCTGGCCGTGGTCCATGAAGATGATCACGTCGGCCAGGTCCAGGGCCTCGTCCATGTCGTGGGTGACGAAGATGATGGTCTTGTTCAGCTTCTGTTGCAGGTTCTTCATCTCCAGCTGGAGGGAGCGGCGGGTCATGGGGTCCAGGGCGCTGAAGGGCTCATCCATGAGCACCACCGGGGGGGAGGCGGCCAGGGCACGCAAAATGCCGATGCGCTGTTGCTGGCCGCCGGACATCTCCGAGGGGTACTTGTGGGCGTACTGCTCATAGGGCAACCCCACCATGTCCAGAAGCTGGCGGACTGTCTGCTCGCACTGGTCCTTGGGCCACTTGAGGAGCTTGGGGACCACGCAGATGTTCTGGGCCACCGTCATGTTGGGGAACAGGCCGATCTGCTGGATCACATAGCCGATGTGCCGACGGAGCTCGTACCGGTCCACGGTGGCGATGTCCTTCTCGTCCAGATAGATGTGGCCGCTGTCCGGCTGGATCAGGCGGTTGATCATCTTCAGCGTGGTGGTCTTGCCACAGCCCGAGGGTCCGATGAAGACGGCGAACTGGCCGTCCTCCACCTGAAAAGAGATGTTGTCCAGGATCTTCTGATCCCCATAGGACAAGTTGACTTGTTCAAATCGTAGCATGGTACCTCCTGTTCCGGCGGAGCGCGGACGCGCCCCGCCTGTCGAAATATGGAAACAGGACCGGCCCCCTTGGCCGGCCCCGGTCTGCCGTTGCGATTCAAAACAGCGGAAAACAAAACCCAGCACTTTTCCTAAAAACAGTATAACTGATTTCCCTGTTTTTTGTCAAATGAAGAAAATGTAAAATATTGCAGAGAGCGGGATTTTTTTCCGGTATGGCCTCATGGGATACGATGGCCTAGCGCGCCGCTGATGGGTGAAGGGGCATATCCCCACATAGACCCGATGTTCCCCGTAGGGGCCGGCACCCCAGGGTGGCCTCTCTTGCCCCTATGGGACAATTCGCCTTCTGTCCTTATCGGTCCGCATATTTTATTTCAGGGGAGATTTCGCCGCCCCGGCGGCGAGCCCCTTTTGGAGCGATCCAAAAGGGGCGAAAAGATCGCCGGCTCTGATACCTTGTCTTTCTCCCGCCTGTTGCCACTGTGCGGTGAAAGCCAGAGGGCTGTCTGTGCTACCCGCTTCGGACGCGCCTCCACTGGTACTCCCCCGTGGTGCGGCGGGCATCCGTAGGGGCGCCCGTGGGACCTTTACGTCCCTTGTGCCGCCGTAGGGCGGAGCCCAGACCCGCCCGCCCCCTTTGTACCCTTTGGCACCCGTAGGGGAGGGGCTTGCCCCTCCCGCCGGTTTTGTGCCGTACATTTTGATTTGGGGGACGTTTCGCCGCCCCGGCGGCAAGGCCCCCTCTAAAAAAGGTGAAGGAAAAACAGACGGGAACAAACCCGCTTTCTCCCGGCCGCGCCGCTTAAGAAAAACTTTAACGGATCTTAATTTTTTCGACACGGTGTCCTTAATCTTCCTCTGCTATGCTGGGTTCAGCATCAAACAAAGGAGGCGCGTGGGATGGATTGGTTGTTTCCCGTGACGTTGGCCCTGACCGGGGCCCTGGGGCTTGGGATGACCCTGTGGGGGCTGTGGTATGTGGGGATGGGGCTGATGGCCCTGCGAAAGCCCACCGACTTCGGGCGTCGCCTGCCCCGGGCCCGGTTCGCGGTGCTCATCGCCGCCCGGAACGAGGAGCTGGTCATCGGCCCCCTGATCAACAGTCTGCTGGCCCAGAACTACCCCCCGGAGCTGTACGACATCTGGGTCATCCCCAACAATTGTACCGACAACACCGCCCGGGCGGCCCGGGGCTTCGGGGCCCGGGTGCTGGAGTGCACCGTCCCGGTGAAGAGCAAGGGGGAGGTGCTCCGCTTCGCCTACCGCCGCCTGCGGGGCCGGGGGTACGACGCCTGGTGCGTTTTTGACGCGGACAACCTGGCTCACCCGGACTTTCTGGCGGAGATGAACTGCGCCTGGCTGGCTGGGGCGGGGGCGGCCCAGGGCTATCGGGACAGCAAGAACCCCCATGACACCCCTCTGTCCGGTTGTTCCTCCCTGTACTACTGGATGATGGACCGGTTCCACAACGGGGGCCGGGCGGGGGCGGGCCTGTCCGCCATGATCACCGGCACCGGCTTCATGGTGTCTGACCGGGTGCTCCGAAAGCTGGGCGGCTGGAACAGCGCCACCATCAGCGAGGACCTGGAGCTCACCGCCCAGTGCGTGCTGGCGGGGGAGCGGGTGTGGTGGGCCCCCCGGGCAATTACCTATGACGAACAGCCCCTCACCTGGGGGGAGTCCCTGAAACAGCGACGCCGGTGGACCAGCGGCACCCTCCAGGTGGCCGGGCGGTATCTGCCCCTTCTGGCCCGGGCGCTGTGGACCGCCCCCAGCCTGGCCCTGGCCGACCTGATGGCCACCCTGCTGATCCCCCTGTATCAGGTGGCCGCCCTGGCCGGTCTGGCCTGCGGCGCCCTGGCGGCCGCCCTGGGGGGCGCCAGCCCCCTCCAGTCTATGCTGGCGGCCCTGGCCGTCCCGGCGGTCCAGCTGGCCTCCGCCGCCCTCACCGCCACCGGGGCGGCGGCTCTGGTCCTTACCACCGAGGGGAAGTGGGACCGGCGGATGCTCCCCGCCCTGGGGACCTACTGGATGTTCCTCCTGTCCTGGTTGCCCATCACCCTGGCCGGGTTCTGGCGGCGGACCACCGTGTGGGAGGAGATCCGCCACACCCGGAACGTGGTCCCCGAGGCCATGGCCCGGTAGATATCTTAAATATGAGCAAAAACGCCCCCGGCGGCCGGAACCGCCGGGGGCGCTTTCTCTGTGACCGGGGTCACTCCTCGGGCTTGAAATGGCTCTTGTCCGCGCCGCACAGGGGGCAGACGTAGTCGTCGGGCATGGGGCCCTCCGTGGCCTCATCATAGATGAAACCGCACAGGTCGCACACCAGCTTCATGGAAATCCCTCCTTTCCGTCGGTCTCAGTTTTCGCTCAGCGGCTCGAAGTCGCTGGCGGGGCGGCGGCAGATGGGGCAGACAAAGTCGTCGGGCAGGGTATCGCTCTCCAGAACAAAACCACAGATCTTACATACGAAGCCCCGGGGCTTCTGGACGTCCTCCTGCCGAGGCCCCTCCTGGGCGGGCTCCTCCCCCCGGACCGAGGTGGCCAGCGCCGCGGCCAGTACCTCCAGCTCCCCCTCCTGGCCGGGGGCCAGGGCGGATTTGAGGGTGACCGGGGCCTGGAGCAGTTCCATATTCTTCATGGTGCCCAGGATCTCCCCCATGAGCTTGCCGCTGGCGGGGGCCCAGGAGCCGTTCTGGATGAGGGCCACGGTGCGGTTTTGCAGATTGTGGTGGGCCAGGTCCCGCATCAGGTGCTCCATGGAGTCGAACAGCCCATTGTTGAAGGTGGGGGCGGCGAAGACGATGTGGCTGTACCGGAAGCACTGGGCCAGCACATAGGAGTAGTGGGTCACCGACACGTCCATCATGTCCACCTTCACCCCCAGCTCGGCCAGCCGGCAGGCCAGGATGTTGGCCGCTGTCTCGGTCCCCCCGTAAATGGAGGCGAAGGGGATGAGCACCCCCCGCTCCTCGGGCTCATAGGCGGCCCACTTGGCGTACTTGTCCAGAATGAGGGACAGGTCCCGCCGCCACACCGGGCCGTGGAGGGGACAGATCATCCGGATATCCAGGCCGGCGGCCTTCTTCAGCAGGGCCTGGACCTGGGGGCCGTACTTGCCCACGATGTTGGTGTAGTAGCGCCGGGCCTCGTCCATCCAGTCCCGGTCAAAGTCCACCTCGTCGGCGAAAAGGGGGCCGTTCAGGGCGCCGAAGGTGCCGAAGGCGTCGGCGGAGAACAGGATCTTGTCCGTCTGGTCGTAGCTGACCACCACCTCGGGCCAGTGGACCATGGGGGCGCTGTAGAAGGCGAAGGTGTGCCGCCCGGTGCACAGGGTGTCCCCCTCGTTGACCAGGACGGCCCCCCGGGGGTCGGTGCAGTGGAACTGGCGGATCAGGTTGATGGCTTTGCCGTTGCAGACCAGGGTGGCCTCCGGGTGGCGGAGCATCAGGTCCCCCAGGGTGGCGGCGTGGTCGGGCTCCATGTGGTGGACGAACACATAGTCCAGGGGGCGGCCCCCCAGGGCGTGGTCCAGATTCTCGAAGAACTGGGTCTGGACGGACCGGTCCACCGTGTCCATGAGGACGGTCTTCTCGTCCAGCAGGAGATAGGAGTTATAGGACATCCCCCGGGGGATGGGGTGGGCGGCCTCGAAAACCGGGTGCTGGCGGTCGTTGGCGCCGATCCAGATGAGGTCGTCGGTGACGGAGCGGGTACAGTACATGGTAGCTTGCCTCTCTTTCCGGTCGGTATAGTGAGCCCATTTATCATATCATATTTTTGGGCGGTTGGGGAGAAAATTTCCACCCGGGAAGAAATTTTTCCGTTCCCGAAATTCAAGTTGAAAACCGGGGGAGAACCTCGTATAATAAGACGGAATGAACGGAAAGAGGCGGGATGACACACCCATGTATTGGATCGACATTATGACATTGTTCCCCGACGTGGTGGGAGATATGCTGTGCGAGTCGGTGCTGGGCCGGGGGCAGGAGCGGGGCTATATCCGCATCGAGTGCCACCAGATCCGGGACTACACCGTGAACAAGCAGAAGCAGGTGGACGACTACCCCTACGGGGGCGGCCGGGGGGCGGTGATGCAGGCCGACCCCCTCTACCGCTGCTGGGCCCACCTGTGTGAGCAGGCCGGGCAGCGGGTCCATACCATCTACCTGTCCCCGGCGGGCAAGACCTTCACCCAGGCGGACGCCCGGCGGCTGAAGGACGACTATGACCGGCTGATCCTGGTGTGCGGCCACTACGAGGGCATCGACCAGCGGTTCATCGACGAGTGCGTGGACGAGGAGATCTCCCTGGGGGACTTTGTGATGACCGGGGGAGAGATCCCCGCCATGGCGGTGGCCGACGCGGTGTGCCGCCTGGTGCCCGGGGTGCTGTCCGACCCCTCCTGCTATGAGAACGAGAGCCACTGGAACGGCGCCCTGGAGGCCCCCCAGTACTCCCGGCCCGAGGTGTGGCACGGCCGGGCGGTGCCCCCCGTCCTGCTGTCGGGCAACCACGCCAAGGTGGCCCAGTGGCGGCGGAAGCAGTCCCTCCTGCTCACCCGCCGGCGGCGGCCCGACCTGTACGAAAAGCTGGACCTGTCCTCCAAGGAGGACCAGAAGCTCCTCCGGGAGCTGGAGGAGGAAATGGGGGAGTGACCCCCTTTTGCCCTTTACTTTCTCTCTCCGGTGTGCTACACTGGATGTTACGATATCATTTTCAAAATCACATTCCGGGGTGAGCAATATGAGTTACAAGATCGTGGTGGACAGCTGTTGCGACCTGTCCGCGCAGATGGCCCAGGACCCCTGCTTCGTGCGGGTCCCTCTGACCATTCGGGCGGGGGGGAGCACCTTTGTGGATGACAGCGGACTGGACCAGGGGGACCTGCTGTGGGCCATGCGCCAGAGTCAGGAGGCCCCCGCCACCGCCTGCCCGCCGCCCCAGGCCTATCTGGACGCCTACCAGGGGGCGGACGACGTGTATGTGGTCACCCTGTCCGCCCTGCTCAGCGGCTCCCACAACAGCGCCGAGCAGGCCCGGCTGATCCTGGAGGAGGAGCGGCCGGAGGCCAACGTCCACGTGTTCAACTCCTGCTCCGCCTCCTCGGGGGAGGTGCTGGTGGCCCTGAAGATCCGGGAGCTGGCTTCCGCCGGACTGCCCTTCAAAAAGGTGGTCCGGGAGGTGGAGCAGTTCATCTATCAGATGCAGACCCTCTTTGTGCTGGAGTCCCTGGAGAACCTGCGGAAGAACGGGCGGCTCACCAAGCTCCAGGCGGTGGTCACCAGCGCCCTGCGCATCAAGCTCCTGTGCGGCGCCACCCCGGAGGGGGAGATCTGCAAGCTGGGACAGGCCCTGACCGTCAAACAGGCCCTGACCAAGATGGTGGACCGGATGGCCGCCGACCCGGCCCACCAGGGGCGGACCCTGGCCATCTGCCACTGCAACTGCCTGGAGCGGGCCTTCCAGGTCCGGGACATGGTGGAGGCCAAGTGCCGCTTCGCCGCCGTCCATATCCTGGAGGCCGGGGGCATCACCACCGTCTACGCCGACGACGGCGGCATCGTGGCGGCGTACTGAGAGAAGAGTAAAAAGTGGAGAGAAAAGAGTGGAGATGTGACATTGGCCGGAGGCGAGTGATCTCCAAAAGTCCGGCTACGCCGGATACAATCTCTTCACTCTCAACTCTCAACTCTTCACTTTAGAAATCAAGGAGGAACCAACTATGCCAATGACAAGAGCGCAGGCCTGGGACCTGCTGACCCAGTACAACAAGGGGGAGTTCCTGCTCCGCCACGCCATCACCCTGGAGCACGTGATGGGCTGGTACGCCCGGGAGTTGGGCTATGGGGATCAGGCGGAGCACTGGTCCATTGTGGGACTGCTCCACGACCTGGACTATGAGATGTGGCCCGAGGAGCACTGTGTCAAGAGCCAGGAGCTCATGCGGCAGGCCGGGGTGGACGAGGATATCATCCACTCCACCGCCAGCCACGGCTGGGGCTCCTGCGTGGACATCAAGCCGGAGCACCAGATGGAGAAGGTGCTCTACGCCGTGGACGAGCTCACCGGCCTGATCGGGGCGGCCGCCCTCATGCGGCCCTCCAAGAGCACCAAGGACATGGAGCTCAAGAGCCTGAAGAAGAAGTTCAAGGACAAGCGGTTTGCCGCCGGCTGTTCCCGGGACGTGATCACCTCCGGGGCGGAGCTGTTGGAGTGGGACCTGGACAAGCTCCTGGACCTGACCCTGCGGGCCATGCAGGACGAGGAGGACGCCATCGAGGGGGCCGTGGCCGCTCTGGGCTGATTTTTTCTGAAAAAGGGGAAATTTCCCCGCCGCACCCTTGCCAAGGGCATGGAAGAGTGATATAATATCTCCGCTTTTTCTTTGATATTTGATGCAGACAGAAGGGAAGATACACATGTCCGGACATTCCAAGTGGCATAACATCCAAAAGACCAAGGGCGCGGCCGACGCCAAGCGCTCCCAGATCTTCACCAAGATCGCCCGGGAGATGATCGTGGCCGTCAAGACCGGCGGAAGCGGTGACCCGGCCAACAACTCCCGCCTGGCCACCGTCATCGCCAAGGCCAAGGCGGCCAATATGCCCAACGACAACATCAAGCGCACCATCGAGAAGGCCCTGGGCTCGGGCAACACCGACAGCTTCGAGAGCGTGGTGTACGAGGGCTACGGCCCCAACGGTGTGGCCATCATCGTGGAGGCCCTCACCGACAACCGCAACCGCACCGCCCCCGAGGTGCGCCACCTGCTGGACAAGTACGGCAAGGGCCTGGGGGCCACCGGTTGTGTGTCCTGGTCCTTTGACAAGAAGGGGGTCATCGTGCTGGACGCCGAGGACCTGGACGAGGACACCGTCATGATGGACGCCCTGGAGGCCGGGGCCGACGACATGCAGGCCGACGACGAGGTATTCCAGGTGTACACCGACCCCGACGCCTTCACCGCCGTGTGCGAAGCCCTGGAGCAGAAGGGCTACACCTTCCTGGAGGCCGGGGTGCAGATGGTCCCCCAGAACTACGTCAAGCTCACCGACGAGGCCGACATCAAGAACATGGAGAAGCTCATCGACCTGCTGGAGGACAACGACGACGTGCAGAACGTCTACCACAACTGGGAGCAGGACTGAGCGCCGCAGAGCCGCTGAATCAGAACAAAAACAAACAGAGACCGAGTTTTCCCCGATGGAGAGGGAGGCTCGGCCTCTGTTTTGATTTTGTCAGAATAGAAACATTATAGTCTTTGCTTTTTGGAGCGGGGATAGGGGCCTGGGACCCGCCCCTACGATGGGGCAAGGGGTGCAAAGATCCTGTGGGCGTAGGGGCGGCCTTTGGCCGCCCGCTGGCGGCGAAAGGTTCCCAACATAGTAGAGCGCCGCGGCGGGATAGCCCCGCCGCGGCGCACCATGTCTGCTGTGGTGTTTTCTCTGGGATCAGTCCCAGTCCTGCTCCCACTGGATGAAGTTGCCGGTGGTGGCGTCGATCTCGAACTCGTACTCGGTGCGGCCCTCCCGGAGCTCGCCCTCGTAGACGGCCCGGCCGTCGTCAAACTCGAACTGGATCTTGATGAGGGTGGCGTTGGGGGCCCGGTCCTGGGCCAGCTGGGCGGCCTTCTCCTGGGAGATGTAGTTGCCGCTCTGGTTGCCGGAGGGGGCGGTGTAGTGCTCCGCGTCGAAGTCGTAGCTCAGCACGGCGCCGGAGGTGGCGTCGATCTCGTAGTCGTACTCCTTATTGCCGCTGTAGAACTCCACGTCATACACCCGGCGGCCGTTCTCCCAGTCCATCTGGGTGCGGAAGAAGGTGACCTGGCCGCTGGACAGGCCGGCGTGCTGGAGGGCGATCTCCTTGGCCTTGGCCTCGCCGATGTAGCTGGAGGAGGCGGCCTGTCCGCCCTGGTCGGTGACCACCACGGTCTGGGTGGCCGCGTCCCAGGAGACCTGGACCCCCAGGGCCTGGCCCAGGGTGGCCAGAGGCACATAGGTGGTGCCGTTGTAGAGCAGGGGGGCGACCTCGTTGCCATTGGTGTCCCGGATGGTGTAGGCGGTACCGTTTACCTGGAGGGTCACATCGGGGCGGAAGGTGGCGGTGACGCTCTGGGGCAGGCCGTTGACGGCGGCGGCTCCGACGACCATACAGCTGGTCAGGGCCAGGGCGGCGGCGATGTGAGATTTCTTCATGGGGGAGTTCCTCGCTTTCCAAAAATTTTTCAGTCGGATCTGTCCGGCTCTCTTGCCGTTCTGCCATAGAAATGCCGGACCGGAGGGTTTTATTGCACGGGACAAAAAATTTTTTCAAAACTTTTGTGGCGGAAGACGGAAAGGGGCCCCGGCGCCTGCGCGGCGCCGGGGCCCATATTGCAAGCAGGCCTGTAAGCCGGGTTCTGTCTTTTAAGACAGCCATCTATCTCGACGCGCCGTTGCCGGCGCGCTCAAGCCGCCTCCCCGGGACGGCCGGGCCGGCCTGTGTGTCCCTCCACGGCGTTGCTCCGGATAGAGTTTACAGCGATGGGCTGTTCCCAGCCATCGGGTGAGCTCTTACCTCGCCTTTCCACCTTTGCCGCCCCATAGCGGGGCGGTAGTCTATTTCTGTTGCACTTTTCCTAGGGTCGCCCCCGGCGGGTGTTACCCGTTATCCTTGCCCTGTGGAGCCCGGACTTTCCTCACGGGCGGGCCTTTCGCCCCGTCCGCGCGGCTGTCCAGCCTGCTTGCCCGACTATGATACAGGAAAACCGGGCCCGTGTCAAATCTTTCCTGGCAACCGGGCAAAAAATTCCGCCGTCGGGTTGAGAATTGCGGGGGGATGTGCTAAAATATGAGATTAGCGTATAAA
>CALWVW010000054.1 GCA_944385075.1 uncultured Oscillospiraceae bacterium
CCCCGGCGATCTTTTCGCCCCTTTTGGATCGCTCCAAAAGGGGCTCGCCGCCGGAGCGGCGAAATCCCCCCAAATCAAAAGGTACGGCACAAAACCGGCAGGAGGGCCAAGCCCCTCCCCTACGGGTGCCAAAGGGTGCAAATGGGACGGGCGGGTCTGGGGCCCGCCCCTACGGCGGGACAAATGATAACGCCCCCCTCATCCGTCACAGCTGACACCGTGCCGTCTTTTCCCGAGGGAAATTTCCGGGTCGGAAGATAGCCGTTCCCGTGGACAGGCATGAAAAAGCACCGGCTCCGCCGGTGCTTTTCCTCTACTCCCCCGTTGCCACCGGGTAGCGGCCGGTGAAGCACCCGGTGCAGAAGCCGCACCGGGCGTCGGGGGCCATCCGCTCCAGGTCCTCCAGGGCCAGATAGCCCAGGCTGTCCGCCCCGGTCAGCGCCCGGATCTCCTCCTCCGTGTGGTGGCAGGCGATGAGCTTCTCCCGGTCGGGGATGTCGGTACCAAAGTAACAGGGGGCGATGAAGGGGGGCGCGGACACCCGCACATGGACCTCCGTGGCCCCCGCCTCCCGGAGCAGGCCGACGATCTGCCGGCAGGTGGTGCCCCGGACGATGGAGTCGTCGATCATCACCACCCGCTTGCCCGCCACCTCGCTGTGCAGGGCGGACAGCTTGATGCGCACCGCCTGTTCCCGGCTCTCCTGGCCGGGGGTGATGAAGGTGCGGCCGATATAGCGGTTCTTCACAAAGCCCATGACGTTGGGCAGGCCGCTCTCCAGGGCATACCCCCGGGCGGCGTCCAGCCCCGAGTCTGGCACCCCCACCACCACGTCGGCCTCCACCGGGTGCCGCCGGGCCAACAGCCGCCCGGCGTTCGCTCGGGCCTGATGGACCGACTGGCCCGCGATCACCGAGTCGGGCCGGGCAAAATAGATGTACTCAAAGATGCACATATGGGAGAAGCCCCGGCAGTTGTCCCGGATGGACCGCACCCGGCCCTCCTCCACCACCACGATCTCCCCGGGGTCCAGCTCCCGCTCCGGCACGCCCCCCACCGCCCGGATGGCGCAGGACTCCGAGGCAAAGAGCACCGCCTCCCCCTTATGCCCCATGCACAGGGGGCGGAAGCCCCAGGGGTCCCGGCAGGCGATGAGCTTCCGGGGGGACATGACCAGCAGGGAGAAGGCCCCCCGCAGGTGGGCGGCCGCCTCCCGCACCGCGTCCTCCACCGTGGGACAGCGGAGCCGGGCCTGGGCCACGGCGTAGGCGATGAGCTCCGAGTCGCTGGTGGTGTGGAAGATGGCCCCCCGGTACTCAAAGTCCCGGCGGAGCTGTCTGGTCCCCACCAGGTTGCCGTTGTGGACCACTGCCAGGGTGCCCTTCACATAGTTGATGGTCAGGGGCTGGGCGTTCTCCCGCTCCCCCGCCCCGGTGGTGGCGTAGCGCACATGGCCCACCGCCAGGGTGCCGTTCAGCCGGTCCAGGGTCCCCCGGTCAAACACCTCCCCCACCAGGCCCACGTCCTTATAGCAGGACTGATCCCGGTGGTTAATGGTGGCAATGCCGCAGGCCTCCTGCCCCCGGTGTTGCAAGGCGTATAGCCCGTAGTAGGTGGTCTGGGCGCACTCGCCCGCCGGGTCATAGATCCCGAAGATCCCACACTCCTCATGCAGGCCCCACGCCTGCCGCTCCGCTACTGTGTGTTCCATGTCCGTCCCCCCTTAAAAAAATGCGAACGGCGCCCGATGTATCAGGCGCCGCTGTCTGTACGCTCTATTATACCGCCCGCCGCCTCCGGGCTCAACACGCAACCTGCCCATATCCCCGGCGGGGGCCCATCTTTTTTGGTGGAAATTTGACAATTTGGCTGTTCATCCCGGACAGGCTGTGATATAATGACTTCGAAGTAGCGATGATACCCGGAGCCCAAGTCCTTTTTCCCGCCCCTGCCGGGGCGGCCGAAAAAGCTACCATATGATACCATTCCAGACCTGTCAGGAGGTACCTGCCATGAAATGTCCCTATTGCGCCTATCCGGAGAGCAAGGTGGTGGACTCCCGCCCCGCCGACGAGGGGGCCAGCATCCGCCGCCGCCGGGAGTGCCTGTCCTGTCACAAGCGCTTCACCACCTATGAGACCATGGAGAGTCTGCCCCTGGTGGTGGTCAAGAAGGACGGGAGCCGCCAGACCTTTGACCGGAACAAGGTCCTGGGCGGCCTGATCCGGGCCTGTGAGAAGCGGCCCGTCCCCTACCACACCCTGGAGGAGCTGGTGTCCGAGATCGAGCAGGTGCTCCAGAACCAGATGGAGCGGGAGATCAGCTCCGCCGAGATCGGCGAGCTGGTCATGGAGCGGCTGAAAAAGGTGGACGAGGTGGCCTATGTCCGCTTCGCCTCCGTCTACCGGCAGTTCAAGGACATCAACACCTTCATGAATGAGCTGAACAAGTTGCTGGCGGATAAGTAATTGACCTAATCCCCTGAAAAACGGCGGCTTGTCCGCCGGAATTTGGCGCCATATCCATTCAGCGGGGCCCGGGCACACGCCCGGGCCCCGCTTTTCTGTCTCCTCCGGTCACAGCGGCCCCCAGACCAGGTCCTCCCGGGGCAACCGGTCCCAGGAGAACAGGGGGACCAGCTCCCGGGGGGTGATCCTCTCCGGCCGGTCGATCAGACCGGCGGCGTGGGCCAGCAGGCCCACCAGCTGGGGGGCGGTGTAGCACTCCTGGAGCTGTCCCAGCTCCAGGCCCCGGTCCCGCTTGGCCAGCCGCCGGCCGTCCGGGGCCAGGAGCAGGGGCAGGTGGCCGTACTCCGGGTGGGGCAGGGACAGCCGCTCCTGGAGCCACAGCTGGCGGGGGGTGGAGGAGAGCAGGTCACTCCCCCGCACCACCTGGGTGACCCCCATCATGGCGTCGTCCACCACCACCGCCAGCTGGTAGGCGTACACCCCATCCGACCGGCGGAGGATGAAGTCGCCACAGTCCCGGGACAGCTCCTCCCGGTACTCCCCCTGGAGCAGGTCGGAGAAGGCCACCTCCCGCTCCGGCACCCGGACCCGCCAGGCGGGCCGCCGGGTCTGGGACAGCGCCTCCCGCTCCGCCGGGGACAGCCGGGCGCACCGCCCGTCATAGACCGCCACCCCGTCCGACCGGTGGGGGGCGGAGGCGGCCAGCCGCTCCGCCCGGGTGCAGAAGCAGGGGTAGACCAGGCCCTGCTCCTCCAGCGCCCGAAAGGCGGCGGCGTAGGCCCCGGTGCGGCGGGACTGGTACACCGGCGCGCCGTCCCAGTCCAGCCCCAGCCACTCCAGGTCCCGCATCACCTGGTCGCAGTACTCCGGGCGGCACCGGTCCGGGTCCAGGTCCTCCAGCCGCAACACCATCCGCCCTCCGGCGCTCCGGGCGGACAGCCAGGCCAGCAGACAGGACCACAGGTTGCCCATGTGCATCCGTCCGCTGGGGCTGGGGGCGAAGCGGCCGGTGGGAGGTGTTGTTTTCCGGGACATGGGGCACTCCTCCAATTCCTGATTTTTAGCTCTCGTACTCCTCCCTGGCCTGCCGCAAAAACTCGGCGTCCTTGTCGTCCAGGGCGTGGAGGCCGGCGGTCTCCTCCATGTGGTGGGTGAACTCGTGGGCCACGGTGGCGAAGATCTCGTCCTTCCAGGTCTCCTCCCCGTCCTCCTCCATCAGGGCCACGAAGGAGCCGTAGTAGAGAACGATGTACCGCCCCAGCCAGTCGTGGCAGTACTCCCCCATGATGTACATCTCCCCCGGGGGAAACTCCGGGTCGGGCTTCTCCTCCCGGGCCAGCTGGATGCCCCCGTCCAGCTCCTCGAAAAAGGCGTCGGGGAACTCCTGGGCGATCTCCTCCAGCCAGTCCCCCATCTGCTCGTAGGTGGGTACCATGGCTTGACCTCCTGTTCGTTCGATTTTTTGCCGTAGCCGGGCAGGCCGCCCCCTCATCCGTCACCGCCTGTGGCGGTGCCACCTCCCCCCGGGGGGAAGGTCCAGACGGCGCGTCAGGGATGCCCCGCCCTACAGGGTTGCGGCCTCCGGCACCCACTGCACCACGGGGGAGCACCAGGGGAGGCGCGTCTAAGCGGGTAGCAGAAACAGCCCTCTGGGTTTGCCGCACAGTGGCAACGGGCGGGAGAACGGCGATGCGTCAGAGGTCACCCCGCGCCGGTACATTTGCGCCGGATTTCCGTACCAAGCTCCCCCGTAAACGGGGGTCCGGGGGCCGACTCCCCCTGTCAGGGGGCCGGCTCCCCTTGTCAAGGGGAGATGTCGAGCGTAGCGAGACAGAGGGGATAGGGCTATGGCCGAAGGCCAGAGGGGGTAGGGTAGGCGACTGTGGGCGCTGGGCGCCCACCGGAACAAACCCCCGGCGATTCTTTGGTGGCTTTCTGATCGCTCAGAAAGCCACTCGCCGCCGGGGCGGCGAAATTTCCCCAATCAAAAGGTACGAACCAACGGGAGGGGCAAGCCCCCGCCCTACAGGGGTGCGGCCTCCGGCACCCACTGCACCACGGGGGAGCACCAGTGGAGGCGCGTCTAAGCGGGTAGCAGAAACAGCCCTCTGGGTTTGCCACACAGTGGCAACGGGCGGGAGAACGGCGATGCGTCAGAGGCCGCCCTGCGCCGGTACATTTGCGCCGGGTTTCCGTACCAAGCTCCCCCGTAAACGGGGGTCCGGGGGCCGACTCCCCCTGTCAGGGGGAGATGGCCGAAGGCCAGAGGGGGTAGGGTAGGCGACTGTGGGCGCTGGGCGCCCACCGGAACAAACCCCCGGCGATTCTTTGGTGGCTTTCTGATCGCTCAGAAAGCCACTCGCCGCCGGGGCGGCGAAATGCCCCAAAATCAAACGGTACGGCACAAAACCGGCGGGAGGGGCAAGCCCCTCCCCTACGGCAGGACGTAGGACAAGGAGAGCAAATACTCCGGGCGGGCCAATGTCCCGCCCCTACTCCCCCTGTAGCCCCTCGGTCTGCCGCCGGAGCAGGGACAGGGGGGGCGCCACCTGAGGCAGGCGCATCTGAAAGGTCATCTGGGGCCTGCGCACCTCGTCCAGGGGGAGGCCATCTCCGTCCCGCATCCCCTCCGCCCGGAAGGGGATCGGGCGCAGGCCGGGCCCCACCAGCTCCAGGTCCTCCCCCGCCCTGAACTTGTTGTTCAGGGTGAGCAGGGCATTTCCCTCCCCGTCGCAGGAGAGCACCTTGGCCACGATCTGCCAGCCCCGGAGGTACCGGGCGTCGCCGGTGTACTGCCCCGGCTGGCCGAAGTAGAAGCCGGTGGAGTAGGGGCGGTGGCTGATGTGCTCCACCTCGTCCCGCCACACCGGATCCAGGGGCTGTCCGGCCGCCGCCGCGTCGATGGCGTGGCGGTAGGCCCCGGTGACGATGGCGGCGTAGTAGGCCGACTTGGCCCGGCCCTCCAGCTTGAGGGAGTTCAGGCCCGCCTCCATCAGCTCCCCCACGTGGTCGATCATGCACATGTCCCGGGAGTTGAGGATATAGGTCTCCCCGCCCTCCTCGAAGACGGGGAAGTACTCCCCGGGGCGCTTCTCCTCCATCAGGGCGTACTGGTAGCGGCAGGGCTGGGCGCACTCCCCCCGGTTGGAGTCCCGGCCGGTCATGTAGTTGGACAGCAGGCACCGGCCCGAGTAGCTCACGCACATGGCCCCGTGGGCGAAGGCCTCCAGCTCCAGCTCCGGGGGCGTCTTGGCCCGGATCTCCCGGATCTCGTCCAGGCTGAGCTCCCGGGCCAGAATGACCCGCTTGGCCCCCAGGTCGTGCCAGGCCCGGGCGCACTGGTAGTTGGCCACGCTGGCCTGGGTGGAGATGTGCCGCTCCACATGGGGGGCGTACCTCCCCGCCAGGGCGAACACCCCCACATCGGCCAGGATCACCGCGTCCACCCCCAGACTGTCCAGGTACTCCAGCCACTCCGGCAGGCGGGCCGCCTCCTCATTCCGGGGCATGGTGTTGCAGGTGACGTGGACCCGCACCCCCCTGCTGTGGCACAGGGCCACGGCGGTCTTCAGCTCCTCCGGGGAGAAGTTGCCGGCGAAGGAGCGCATGCCGAACATGGTCCCCGCCAGATACACCGCGTCCGCCCCGTAGGCCAGGGCCATCTGGAGCCGCTCCATGTCCCCGGCGGGGGCCAGGAGCTCGATCTTCTTTTCCGTCAAATCGGTTCCCTCCCACAGACAGGCCCGGGGCGCGCCGGGGTGGTCCCACCGGCGCGCTCCGGGTCTGTCGGTCGTGGCCCTCAGGAATTGCCGTACCGCTCCTGGGTGGCCATAAAGTTCTGCATCTCGCTGTAGGTGCGGAAGAAGTGGTGGGTGTCGTCGTCCCCCAGCACATAGTAGTAATAGGATGTGTCGTCCGGGTTCATGGCCGCCTGGATGGCCTCCAGCCCCGGGTTGGCGATGGGTCCGGGGGGCAGACCCTTGTTCAGGTAGGTGTTGTAGGGGGAGTCGATGTCCCGGTCCGCCGCGGTGGGCTCCCGCCCGCCGTTGATGTAGACCAGGGTGGCATCCACCTGCAGGTAGCCCTGGGTCTCGCCGCCCGGGTTGTTCAGCCGGTTGTAGATGACCGAGGCGATCTGCTTCTGGTCGGTGCCGTCGGTCTCCCGCTCGATGAGGGAGGCCACGGTGAGCACCTCCTGGATGGTACGGCCCGACTCGGCCACCTGGGCGCGCATCTCCTCGGTGAACACCTCGTCAAAGCGCACCAGCATCCGGTTGATGGCGTACAGGGCGCTGTGGGGGGTGTAGAACTCATAGGTGTCCGGGAAGAGGTAGCCCTCCAGCCGCTCCGCGTCCCCCAGGGGGATGTCCTGGAGGAAGGAGAAGGCGTAGTCGTGCTCGGCGGCCATCTCCTCCAGGTCCTCCGCCGTGGCCACCCCCCGCTCCTCCAGGAGCCGGAAGATCTCGCTCACCGTCATGCCCTCGGTGATGGTCACCGAGACGGTGGCCTTGGTGGACGAGTTGGCGCTCATACCGTTGAGCAGGGCCCGGTAGTCCATGTCGGTGTTCAGGGTATAGGTGCCCATGGTCACGTCGTCGTCCCCGCCGGTGACGGCGGCGAACAGCTTGAAGAGAAACTTGTACTCGATGAGCCCCTCCTCCTTCAGCCGGTCGGTCACGTCGCTGAAGCTGTCGTCGCTGGAGATGGTGATGGTGACGGTCTTGGGCTCCTTGTTCAGGGCCAGCAGGTCGCCGGCGGCGATCCAGCCGATACAGGCCAGAAGGACGGAGGCGCCGATGACGCAGGCCACGTACAGCAGGACAAAGCCCGCCGTCCGCCCGGTGGAGGGCCGCCGGCTCCTGCGGCGGGGGGCGGAGGTCCGCTCCCGGGCCCCGCCACGGGACCCCTCGGTCCGGTGGTCTCTGGCTTCATAGTTTCGTTCCTGTGGCATAGGGTCAGCTCCTAATGTTTTTTTCGCGCCCCCTGTCACCCGCCGGGGTGGGGCGCCATAGAATGGTACAGAACGCGGGGACATCGCCCCGCGAGACAAGTGAGGTGAAATGCGATGTGCTGTGGAAACAACGGCGGGAACAGCTACCTGTGGATCATTCTGCTGATCCTGATCCTGTTCGGATGCGGCGGCTGGGGCAACAGCAACTGCGGCTGTAACAGCTGTGGTTGCAACTGCAACAACAACTGCGACGACAACTGCACCTGTTGCTGAAAACGCGCACCCTACACAGGCCGGGCCGGGCGGGGGAGGGATCTCCCGCCCGCCGCTCCCCCCATCAGAGGGACAGGCTCTCCCCCTCAGTGAGCAACAGGTCCACCCGGCTGTCGTGGGGCTCGGTGGGCACCCGGTCCTGAAGGACTGCCGCCCGGCACAGCCCCACCCGGACGCCGGCAAAGCCCGCCAGCCACCGGTCGTAGTAGCCGCCGCCAAAGCCCAGCCGGTAGCCCCGCCGGTCATAGCACAGGGCGGGCACCAGGGCCAGGTCGATCTCCTCCCGGGCCAGGAGGGGGCAGTCCTCCCCCGGCTCCCAAATGCCGAAGGCCGCCTGCACCATGGGCCGGTCGGGCCGGTACAGCCGGACCTCCATCCCCCGCCCGGGCAACATCCGGGGCAGGCCCACCCGCTTGCCCCGGTCGGCCAGCGCCCGGATCAGCCGGGCGGTCTCCGGCTCCCGGCCGGGGATGCCCCAGAAGGCGAACAGGGTCCCGGCCCGCTCCACCTGGGGCAGGGCCAGGAACCGGGCGAAGAGGGCATCGTCCCCCGCCCGAAGGGCCTGGGGGGACAGGGCGGCCAGCTGGGCCCGCACCTGGCGGCGCAGTCGCTGTTTCTCCTCAGTAATGGATGCCATGGCGCACCTCCCGGGCCCGCTCGGGACCCGCCAGCGCCTCCACCAGGGCCAGTCCGAAGTCAAAGGCGGACCCGGCGGCCCGGCCGGTGATGAGCTTGCCGTCCACCACCACCGACTCCTCCATCTGGGGCAGGGCGCCCCGCAGGTCCCCCTCCATGCCGGGGTAGCAGACCGCCCGTCTCCCCCTCAGCTGGCCCCACCGGGCCAGCAGGGTGGGGGCGGCGCAGATGGCGGCCACCCACAGCCCCCGGTCCACCGCCTCCTGGACCAGGGCCTCTACGGCGGGCTCCCGCCCCAGGCCCTGGACCCCGGTCCGGCCGCCGGGCAGGACGATCATCTCCGCCCTTGTCAGGTCCACCTGGGGCAGGGTCAGATCGGTCCGGACCGCCATGCCGCGGCCCCCCACGGCCCACTCCCCCTCCAGGGAGACCAGCGCCGTCTCGATCCCCGCCCGGCGCAACAGGTCGGCGGGCACCAGGGCCTCCGCCTCCTCAAAGCCCTCGGCCAGAAGAATGTACACCATAACAAGACCTCCTCCGGGGCGGGCGCTACCTGCGCCCGCGGCCGCTCCGCATCCGCTCCCCCGCCGCCTTGACCAGCACCAGGGGGAGCTTGGCCATCCGGCCCGCCCGCTGGGGCTCCTTCTTCAGCCGGTAGGCCCACTCCAGCCCCAGCTTGCGCCAGGACTCGGGGGCCCGCTCCACCGCCCCGGCCATCACGTCCAGGGCGCCCCCCAGGCCGATGGCCAGCCGGGCGCCGGTGTGCTTGCCCCACCGGGCCATCCACTTCTCCTGCTTGGGGGCCCCCAGACAGACGAACAACAGGTCGGGCCGGGCGGCCGCCACCTCCAGGAGGACCGCCTGCTCGTCCTTGAAGTACCCGTCGTGGGTGCCGCACAGGGTGATGTCCGGATAGCGCTCCAGGATCCTCCGGCCCGCCTCCTGGGCCACCCCGGGCTTGGCCCCCAGCAGATAGAGCCGCCCGCCCATCTGGTCGAGACAGGCCAGCATATCCTCGGCAAACTCGATGCCGGGCACCCGCCCCTTCAGGGGGGTACCCAAAATTTTGGACGAGTAGAGCACGCCCACCCCGTCGGCCAGCACCAGGTCGGCCCCGTTGAGCACCCGGAGGAACTCCGGGTCCCGCTCCGCGGCCAGGATGAACTCCGGGTTGGGGGTGACCACATAGTGGAACCGGTCCTCCCCCAGAAGCTCGGCCCCCCGTCGGGCGGCCTCCTCCCGGGTGATGTCGTCGAATGCGATCCCTAAAATCTCCTGTTTCAAAGATACCTCCACGCGCCGTCCGGCGCTCTCACCGGCCCCGCTCCCTGAAAATGTACCCGATCCGGCGGGCCTTCAAACGGGCGGGGCCATACTTCTCTGGCTATTCTACCATGGTCCGGCAAAAAAGTCCATGAAAATTCCATGAAGGTTTTCCCGCCCTCTTTGTAACCGCCCTGTAACTTGACTTCTTTCTACCACAAGTGTAGTATAAGTTTACCACTACATCTGTCGTAAGAGGAGGATCCGATATGAGAAGACTGCCCGACGCCGAGCTGGAAGTGATGAAGGCGCTCTGGCGCACCGGACCGGACACCCCCCGGGCCGCCCTGGAGGCGGAGCTGGCCCCCTTCGGCTGGGCGGCCAACACGGTGAACACCTACCTGTCCCGGCTGGCGGACAAGGGCTTTGTGGCCGTCCGCCGGGCGGGCAAGAGCAACCTCTACACCCCGTTGGTCTCCCGGGAGGAGTACCAGGCCTTTGACAGCCGGGCCGTCCTGTCCCGGCTGTACGGCTCCCCCCGGAACTTCGTGGCCTCCCTGGCCCGAGAGGGGCTCCGGCAGGGGGAGCTGGAGGAGCTCCAGGCCCTGCTGGACGAGCTGAAGGGGGGCGGCGGGCGATGAGCCAGTTCCTGCTCACCCTGGCCGGCCTGTCCCTGGGGGGCGGCATCGCCGTCCTGGTGCTGGCCCTGGCGGGCCGGTCCACCCGCGCCCGGTACGGGGCCCGGTGGCGGTGCTGGGCCTGGGTCCTGCTGTGCCTGCGGCTGGCCGTCCCCCTGTCCCTGGTCCCCCAGGCCCGGGAGGCGGCCCCCATCCAGCTCCCCCTCCCCCAGACGGGGGTGCTGAGCCCGGTCTCCCCCGCCCCCGTCCAGCCCGGGCCGGACAGCTCCGCCCCGGCGGAGGAGGTCTCCCCCGGCGGAGACCTCTCCGCTCCAGCGGGCACCGGGGCGGGCGACGTCCCCGCCTCCGGTGGTCCCTCCCTGCCAGCCCTCTCCCCCCAGGCCCTGCTCTTCGCCCTCTGGCTGACGGGGGCCCTGGGGGTGCTGGGGTGGAGTCTGGCCGCCCACCTGCGGTTTCTGGCCTGGTTGCGCCGGTGGGCTACCCCGGCGGACAGCCCGGAGGTGATCCGGGCCTTCCAGAGTCTGGGGGACCAGCTGGGCCTCTCCCGGCGGCCCCGGCCGTTGGTCTGCCCCGGGCTGAAGGTCCCCATGCTGGCCGGGCTGTTCCGGCCCGCCCTGCTCCTGCCTCAGGGGCCCATGGAGGGACAGGCCCTGGGCTACTCCCTGCTCCACGAGCTGACCCACTACCGCCGCCGGGACATCTGGCTCAAGGCCCTGGCCCTGTGGGTCCGGGCGGTCCACTGGTTCAACCCCCTGTGCTGGCTCATGGGGCGGCTCATCGAGCGGGACACGGAGCTGGCCTGTGACGAGGCGGCCCTGGCCGCCCTCCCCCCGTCGGAGCACGCCGCCTACGGCCAGACCATCCTGTCCGCCGCCGCCCGCCTGCGCTGAATCTGTTTTTTTCTTTCCCTCCGCCCCAGCCCAATAGAACCTCTTCACTCTTCACTCTTCCCTCTTCACTCTTTACTCTCCACTCTCCACTCTTCCCTCTCCACTCTTCACTCTTCACTCTCCACTCTTCACTCTCCACTCTTCACTCTTCCGAAAGGAGCGCCCCCATGATATCTTCCCCTCCCCGCTCCCCCCTCACCACCCGGCTGTCCGGGTCGGCCAGGGAGACCGAGCTCCGCATCCGCAACATCTTCCAGTGGAAAAGGGGCCGCCCGCCGGTGTGGCTCATGGT
>CALWVW010000055.1 GCA_944385075.1 uncultured Oscillospiraceae bacterium
TTGGTGGAGGAGGGTGGATTCGAACCACCGAAGCGAGACGCAACAGATTTACAGTCTGCCCCCTTTGGCCACTCGGGAACTCCTCCATATTAACTTAGAATCAAATGGAAGCCCAGCGGAGCGGGTTCCATTTGAAGAGGAGACATAGCGGAGGAAACGAGCTTTCGTGTTGACACGGAAGCGAGCGCTCCGAAGCTTATGTCGACGATGGAGCTGGTGGACGGACTCGAACCCCCGACCTGCTGATTACAAATCAGCTGCTCTACCAACTGAGCTACACCAGCATCTGGCTCGTCCACAGCAGAAGTTATAATACCAGAAGGGAACGATATTGTCAAGAAGAAAATATTGACCACGCGCGGAAAACGAAAAATTTACGCTTGAGAGGGAAAAGGAGACGCCCGTGCCTCAGCCCCGGCCCTGCCGGTGCAGAGACAGCTCCAGGGAAGGAGGGCGGCGAGAGGAAACAGCCAGACTTCCCCAGCGGCTTCCCGATTGAAATCCTCCCCGCACCATGGTATACTGAAAAAAATTCAAAAGCCAGGTGGGAGAGAGATGGAACTTTCGCAGGAGCAGCGGCAGAGCCAGACTCTGTCGCCCCAGATGATGCAGTCGGTGGAGATCCTCCAGATGGGCTCCCAGGAATTGCTGGACTACCTCCGGGAGACCCTGCAGGAGAACCCGGTGCTGGAGGCGGACGAGAGGACGCGCGTGGAGGAGAGCGGCTCCGACCTGCGCAGGAAACTGGAATGGCTGGAGTCCAACGACCGTCAGAATTATTGTTACCACCAGCAGGACGCCGAGGAGGACACCTTGGAGCGGCTGGGCGGTGTGGACGACGGGGAGGAGGACCTGTGCCGCTACGTCCTCTCCCAGGTGGGCACTATGGAGCTGCCCGGACCGCTGCGGCAGGCATGCACGCTGCTGGTGGAGAGCCTGGATTCCAACGGCTGGCTGGATGAGGAGCTCCCCGCGCTGGCGCGGGAGCTGGACCTGGAGGAGGACCTGGCCTTCCGGGCCCTGGAGCTCATACAGTCCCTGGAGCCCGCGGGAGTGGGAGCCCGGGACCTGGCCGAGTGCCTCGCCCTTCAGCTCCGGCGCAGGGGGGAGGATGACGCGCTCTCCCTGGCCATTGTGGAGCATCACCTGGATGACCTGGCCAAAAACCGCCTCTCCCATATCGCCCGGGAGCTGGGGGAGGAGGAGGAAGCGGTCCGGCGTGCCTGCGAGCATATCCGAAAGCTCAATCCCAGACCGGGGGCGGGTTTTGCTGCCCGGGAGCGGCTGACCTATATCACCCCCGACATCATCGTGGCCAGCTTTCCGGATCACTTTGAACTGCTCACCAACGACTATTTCTTTCCCACCCTTCGCCTGAGCGGCTATTACCAGCAGCTCATGAAGGAGAGCGGCGATGAACAGGTGGAGAAGTACCTGAGCGAAAAGATCAGGCAGGCCAAGTGGGTCATCCGCAGCATCGAGCAGCGGCGAACCACCCTCATGGACTGCGCGGCCTGCATCCTGGAGGAACAGGAGGCCTTTTTCCGCCGGGGGCGGGGCCATCTGCGGCCCATGACCATGGCCGACGTGGCCAGGAAACTGGGGATTCACGAGTCCACAGTCAGCCGCGCTGTGCGGGACAAGTACATCCAGTGCTCCGCCGGAGTCTATCCCCTGGGCTACTTTTTCTCCCGCGGCCTGGGAGGATGTACCTCCGGCGACGGAACAGCCCCGGAGGCCGCCAAGGCCCTGCTCCGCCGCCTGGTGGAGCAGGAGGACAAGCGCGCCCCTCTGTCCGACCAGAAGCTGTGCCTGCGCATGGCGGAAGAGGGATGCATCCTATCCCGGCGCACCGTGGCCAAGTACCGGGACGAGCTGGGCCTTCCCAGCGCTGCGCTCCGCAAGGGACGCGGCGAGAGCACGGCTGACTGACAACAGAAAAACAGCATGCCCGGCGCGGATGTTTTCCATCCGCGCCGGGTTTTCTTTTGTAAAGCGGGACATCCTAGAGAGAAAGGAGACTTTACCCACACTTTACAATAGACTGAAGGACAACTTTACAAAGAGCCGGTATACTCCTTCTTGTACCGCAAAACGGACAAAAATGATGATTGGAGAAACGAGACAATGAAACTCAATAAGATCCTTGCCCTGGGCGCGTCCCTTGCCCTCAGCGCCGCTCTGCTCGCCGGCTGCGCTCCCGCCGCCAGCGACCCCACCGATACCCCCAGCAACACCCAGACCCAGCAGCCCGCCGATCCCACCGAGGCCCCCATCTCCGGCACCGTGAATACCGACGGCTCCACCTCCATGGCCGACGTGATGGCCGCCTTCCAGGAGAGCTTCGAGGTCATTCAGCCTGACGTGACCGTGAACTATTCCGGCACCGGCTCCGGTTCCGGCATCACCAACGTCTTGAACGGCACCGTGGACATCGGCCTTGCCTCCCGTGCGCTGACTGACGAGGAGAAAGCTGAGGGCGCCGTGGAGAACATCGTGGCCCTGGACGGTGTGGCCGTTGTCATCAACCCCGCCAACACCGTGACCAGCCTGACTGTGGAGCAGATCGCCCAGATCTACAACGGCACCATCACCAACTGGTCTGAGCTGGGCGGCGCCGACGCCCCCATCGCCGTCATCGGCCGTGACGCCGCTTCCGGCACCCGCGGCGCCTTCGAGGAGATCGTGGGCGTTGAGGACCAGTGCGTCTACACCAACGAGTACGAGTCCACCGGCGAGGTGATCGGCTCCGTGGCCGGCAACCCCAACGCCATCGGCTATGCCTCCCTGTCCGCCGTGGACGATAGCGTGGTGGCCGTGGAGGTCAACGGTGTGGCCCCCTCCGAGGCCACTGTGGCCGACGGCACCTATGAGATCCAGCGCCCCTTCGTCATGGTCACCAAGGAGGGCACCGAGCTCTCCCCCGCCGCCCAGGTCTTCCTGGATTGGGCCATGAGCGCTGACGCCGCCGATGAGATCGAGGCCGCCGGTTGCGTGTCCCCCAACGCCTAAGCCGGATCCCACAGACGTGATTGCCGGAACAAGCCCCCGCCCTTACGGGGGCTTGTTCTGGCGTGTAACCCCTCTGCTGGGAAGAGGCGCGAAGGGCACTTCGCCCCCCTTCTCAGCAGAGGAGCCAAGAAAGGGAAAGTTGATTTCTATGAATGAACAATCGTTGCAAAGCGCTGTCGGAGTGCCTGTGGAGAAGGGCGCCCGGCAAAAGGGCAAAGCCGGAGGCGTGCGCCCGCTGGAGTCGGTGATGCAGCTGATTTTCTTCATCTGCGGCTTCATCGCCATCGCCTTCGTGCTGGTCATCACCATCTACCTGATCATCTCCGGCCTGCCCGCCATCCGGGAGATCGGCCTGGTGGACTTCCTCTTCGGCCAGGAGTGGGCCTCCACGGCCAAGGAGCCCAAGTTCGGCATCCTGCCCATGATCCTCACCTCCGTCTACGGCACCGCCGGGGCCATCCTCATCGGGGTGCCCATCGGCTTCCTCATGGCCGTGTTCCTCTCCAAGGTGGCCCCCCGGCGGGTGGCCGCGGTGGTCCGCCCGGTGGTGGACCTGCTGGCCGGCATCCCCTCCATCGTCTACGGCCTGGTGGGCCTGATGGTGCTGGTCCCCTTTATCCGGGAGACCTTCAACACCGCCGCCGGCGAGAGCCTGCTGGCCGCCATCGTGGTGCTGGCCGTCATGATCCTGCCCTCCATCATCTCGGTGTCCGAGACCGCCCTCAACGCGGTGCCCAAGGAGTATGAGGAGGCCTCCCTGGCCCTGGGGGCCACCGACATCGAGACCTATTTCCGCATCTCCGCCCCGGCGGCCAAGAGCGGCATCGCCGCCGCCGTGGTGCTGGGGGTGGGCCGGGCCATCGGCGAGGCCATGGCCATCATGATGGTGGCGGGCAACGTGGCCAACATGCCCGACCTGCTCACCAGCGTCCGGTTCCTCACCACCGGCATCGCGGTGGAGCTGGCCTATTCCAGCGGCCTTCAGCGCCAGGCCCTGTTCTCCATCGGCCTTGTGCTGTTCCTGTTCATCATGTGCATCAATGTGATCCTCAACGTGTTCCTCAAGCGGGATAAGGAGGGATGAGCGCAATGAGCAGCAATCAAGCGATTCAGAAGAGCCGGAGGGGCGCGGCCCAGGGCCTGTCCGCCCGCCGCAGGATCTACAATGTGGGGATGCGTACCCTCATCTATATCGCCGCAGCCATCGTGGTGGCCCTGCTCGTTTTCCTGCTGGGCTATATCCTGTACCGGGGGCTGCCCAACCTCACCTGGGAGTTCCTGACCTCGGAGGAGAGCGTGGTCAGAGATGTCCAGGGCATCGGTCCCGCCATCCTGAACACCCTCTATGTCATCATCGCCACCCTCGTCGTGGTGCTGCCCCTGGGGGTGGGCTCCGCCATCTACCTCACGGAGTACGCCACCAACCGCAAGCTGGTGGCCGCCATCGAGTTTGCCACCGAGACCCTGGCCGGCATCCCCTCCATCATCTACGCCCTGGTGGGCGTGCTGATCTTTGCCGAGTCCCTGGCGCTGGGCAAGACCCTCATCGCCGGCGCCTTCACCCTGGTGATCATGACCCTGCCCACCGTCATCCGCACCACCCAGGAGAGTCTGAAGACGGTGCCCCAGTCCTACCGGGAGGCCTCCCTGGGCCTGGGGAGCGGCAAGTGGCACATGATCCGCACGGTGGTGTTGCCCTCCTCCATCGACGGTATCGTCACCGGCTGTATCCTGGCCATCGGCCGCATCGTGGGCGAGAGCGCCGTCCTCCTCTACACCGTGGGCATGAGCATGGGCATGCAGGACTTCTTCCGGAACGGCCTGGAGAGCTTCTTCTCCGCCTCCGGTTCCACCCTGAGCGTGGCCCTCTATGTCTACGCCAAGGTGCGAGCCGACTTCGACCTGGCCTTCTCCGTGGCGGTGGTGCTCATCGTCATTACACTGATCATCAACCTGGCCTCCAGCCTGGTGGGCCGCAAATTAAAGAAATAAAGTGGGGGAATGAACTATGGCCACCGCGATTGAAACGAAAAAACTGAATCTCTGGTACGGGGCCCACCACGCCCTCCACGACGTGGACATGACCATTCCGGAGCACGAGATCACCGCCCTCATCGGCCCTTCCGGTTGCGGCAAGTCCACCTTTTTGAAGACCCTGGACCGGATGAATGACCTGGTGGAGGGGATCAAGATCACCGGCGAGGTGTCCTACCGGGGCCAGGACATCTACGCCCCCGGGGTGGACGTGACCTGGTTGCGCAAGCAGATCGGCATGGTGTTCCAGAAGCCCAACCCCTTCCCCATGTCCATCTATGACAACGTGGCCTACGGCCCCCGGACCCACGGGGTCCGGAACAAGGTGAAGCTGGACGAGATCGTGGAGAAGTCTCTGAGGGGGGCGGCCATCTGGGACGAGGTAAAGGACCGGCTGAAGAAGTCCGCTCTGGGCCTGTCCGGCGGCCAGCAACAGCGGCTGTGCATCGCCCGGGCTCTGGCGGTGGAGCCCGACATCCTGCTCATGGACGAGGCCACCTCCGCCCTGGACCCCATCTCCACCTCCAAGATCGAGGACCTTGCGATGGAGTTGAAAAAAGACTATACTATCATCATGGTGACCCACAATATGCAACAGGCCGCCCGGATCTCGGACAACACCGCCTTCTTCCTGCTGGGGGAGATGGTGGAGTTCGGGGACACGGAGCAGATCTTCTCCATGCCCCGGGACAAGCGGACGGAAGACTATATCACCGGGAGGTTCGGCTAAGATGAGGACTACTTTTCTCGAACAGCTGGAGCAGCTGAATGTGGAGCTGATCCGCATGGGGGCCCTGTGTGAGGAGGCCATCTCCGCCGGGACCAAGGCCCTGCTGGAGGGCGACCGGAAGCTGGGCGCCCAGGCCAGTGACCTGGAGCAGGAGATCGACCACAAGGAGCAGGATATCGAGAGCCTGTGCATGAAGCTGTTGTTGCGGCAACAGCCGGTGGCCAGCGACCTGCGGGCCGTCTCCGCCGCCATGCGGATGATCTCCGACATGGAGCGCATCGGCGACCAGGCCGCCGACATCGCTGAGATCGCCCGGGACATGAAGGACAACGACCTGCGCCACAGCGTCCCCCTGGAGGATATGGCCAGGGAGGCCGTCAGCATGGTGACCGACAGCGTGGACTCCTTTGTCAAGCGGGACCAGGAGCTGGCCCACCAGGTGATCGCCCGGGACGACAGGGTGGACGACCTGTTCATCCAGGTCCGGGCGGAGCTGATCCGGATGATCGCCGAGGGCCGGGACGGCGAGGTGTGTCTGGACATCATGATGGTGGCCAAATACTTCGAGCGCATCGGCGACCACGCCTGCAACATCGCCCAGTGGGTGGAGTACGCCCTGACCGGGCAGTATGAGGAAGACTGAGGACAAGAGCGGCCGTCGGGCCGGAAATGGAGCGGGTGAGGACCAATGATCTATGTTCTGGAGGACGACGCCAGCATCCGGAAGCTGGTGGTCTATACGCTGAACAGCCAGGGGATGGAGGCGGAGGGGTTTGACCGCCCCTCCCTGTTCTGGCGCGCCCTGGAGGAGAGGAGGCCCGAGCTGGTCCTGCTGGACATCATGTTGCCCGAGGAGGACGGCCTGCAGGTGCTGGGGCGCCTGCGCGCCGATCCGCTGACCCGGAAGTTGCCCGTCCTGATGCTGACGGCCAAGGGGACGGAGTACGACAAGGTGCTGGGGCTGGACCAGGGGGCGGACGACTACATCGCCAAGCCCTTCGGGATGATGGAGCTGATGGCCCGGATCCGGACGGCCCTCCGGCACGCGGGCCAGAGCGAGCCGGGGGAGAAGGTCTATCAGGTGGGCCCCCTCTATGTGGACCCGGGCCGGCACATCGTCCGGGACGGGGACCGGGAGGTGACCCTGACCCTGAAGGAGTTCCAGCTTTTGTGCCTGCTGTTGGAGCGCCGGGGAACGGTGTTCACCCGGGACCAGTTGCTCAACTCCATCTGGGGCTATGAGTTTGACGGGGCCAGCCGCACGGTGGACGTCCACATCCGGACCCTCCGGCAGAAGCTGGGGGACAGCGGCGCCTGCATCGAGACGGTGCGGGGCATCGGCTATAAGGTGGCGGGGGACTGAGCGCCCGGGCCACGGTGGAAATTGGATCAGAAGCGTGAGGAGAAGGCTATGACAGGAAAACTGTTTCGGAATTTTCTGCTGGTGGGGATCTGGGTGTTCCTGCTCTCTGTGGCGCTGTTCATGGGGATGCTGTATCAGTATTTCACCGACCAGATCACCCGGGAGCTGGTGACCGAGGTCCAGCTGGTGGCCCAGGGCGTGGAAGAGACGGGCATGGACTATTTGAGCGCGGTGGAGACCGACAACCGCATCACCTGGGTGGATGGGGATGGCACGGTCCTGTACGACAGCGTGGCGGACGCGGGCGCCATGGCCAACCACGCCGACCGGGAGGAGATCCAGGAGGCCCTCCGGGGCGCCCAGGGCGCCGCGGTGCGGGAGTCCTCCACCCTGTCCGAGCGGACCATCTATGCCGCCTGCCGGCTGGAGGACGGGACGGTCATCCGACTGTCCAGCGCCCAGCACACGGTGGTGGCCCTTTTGCTGACCATGGTACAGCCCCTGTTGCTGATCCTGGTCATCACCATGGTGTTCGCGGCGGTGCTGGCCTCCCGGCTGTCCAAGCGGATCATCCGGCCCATTCTGGACCTGGATCTGGAGCACCCGGAGGAGGGGCTCCCCTATGACGAGCTGTCCCCCCTGTTGACCCGGATCCGCAAGCAGAATGAGACCATCCGCAGTCAGATGGCGCTGATGGACCAGCGGCGGCAGGAGTTCAACGCCCTGACGGAGAATATGTCCGAGGGCTTCCTCCTGCTGGACGCCAAGGGGCGGGTGCTGTCCTACAACACCGGGGCCCTGCGGCTGTTGGAGACGGCGGCCCCCGATGAGGAGGCCAATGTGCTCACTCTGGACCGGAGCGACGCCTTCCGGAGAGTGGTGGACAGGATGCTCAGCGGCCAGCGGTGCCAGGGGCGGCTGGAGCGGGAGGACCGCACCATCCAGCTGTTGGCCGACCCGGTCCAGCGGGGACAGGAGACCGCGGGCGGCGTGCTGGTGTTGCTGGATGTGACCGAGCGGGAGCAGGGGGAGCGGTTGCGCCGGGAGTTCACGGCCAACGTGTCCCACGAGCTGAAGACCCCCCTCACGGCCATCTCCGGCATGGCGGAGATCATGAAAAACGGGATCGTCAAGCCGGAGGACGTGACCGGCTTTGCGGATGACATCTACAGGGAGAGCCAGCGGCTGATCCGCCTGGTGGAGGACATCATCCATCTGTCCCGGCTGGACGAGGGGGCCGAGGGGCTGGAACGCCAGCCCACCGATCTGCTGGAGGTGGCCCAGCGGGTGAGAGACCGCCTGTCCCCCCTGGCCAAGGCGGGGGAGGTCACCCTGACCGTGGAGGGGGAGCACTGCACCATCGGAGGGGTACCCGCCATCCTGGAGGAGATGATCTACAACCTCTGCGACAACGCCATCAAGTACAACCACCCGGGCGGGTCGGCCACCATCACGGTGGCCCGGGACCCGGCGGGGGCCCGGCTGACGGTGTCCGATACCGGGATCGGCATCCCGGAGGGGGACCAGGAGCGGGTCTTTGAGCGGTTCTACCGGGTGGACAAGAGCCACTCCAAGGAGATCGGCGGCACCGGCCTGGGGCTGTCCATCGTCAAGCACGGGGCCGCCCTCCACGACGCCCGGGTGGAGCTGGAGAGCGCGCCGGGCAAGGGGACCAGGATTCAGATCCAGTTCCCCCGGCAGTGAGAGACCGGAAAAGCGAAGAGAGGGGGCCGCTCTGCGGCCCCTTTTTCGTTCCGTTGCGTGGCGGGAGGGATGGGCAATCTCAATAAAAAATATTTTTATAACCTCTGGAATATTGAAAAAATTGACAATCCATGCTATAATCACAGTGGCAGGACCCACCGGAAAAAGGAGGTTTGACTATGAACGCGCTACAAATTCGCCACAGTGGGAATCAGAAGCTGGAGATCTCCGTCTTCAGCGGCCACTTCGCCACCCGGCACTCCCACAACACCCACTATATCGATATCACCCGGATGAAGCACGAGCACACCATGGCCCGGGAGGCGGCCATCGTGCTGGCCCAGCGGTACACCTATGAAAAAGGGGTGGACACCATCGTGTGTCTGGACGGGAGCGAGGTGATCGGCGCGTTCCTGGCGCGCCACCTGGCCCAGGGCGGCATGTTCGCCGTGAATCAGAATAAGAGCATCAACGTGATCACCCCGGAGTACGACTCCAACGGGCAACTGATCTTCCGGGACAACCTGATCCCCATGGTGTCCGGGAAAAACGCGCTGGTCCTCATCTCCACCGTCAACTCGGGCAAGACGGCCCGCCGCTGTCTGGAGTGTCTGGAGTACTACGGGGCCCACGTCCAGGGGATCGCCACGGTGTTCAGTGTGCTGGAGCAGGTGGAGAACGTCCCGGTGTTCAGCCTGTTCACGCCGGAGGACATCCCGGGCTACGCGACCTATGACGCGAAATCCTGTCCCATGTGCAAGGCGGGGCGGAAGATCGACGCCCTGTCCAACAGCTATGGGTTCTCAAGAGTATAGATACAGAGTTGGTCCCCCGGCGGTTCGCCGGGGGACTTTTTTGAATATTTTCCTGAAATATTCATACTGTTATGCATTTTTGGTGAAAATAATCGGATTATCATGCAAATATTATGAATAATAATGCAAATAAACCTCTTGCATTTCTGCCCAAAGCGTGTTACACTGTTGCCATTGAACACAGGGCGGCGCGGGGAAAGGACCTGACATGGACCGCCTTGAATTTTGGAGGGAAAACATATGGCTCAGATCAAGAAAGTAGTACTTGCCTATTCCGGAGGACTGGATACGTCCATCATCATCCCCTGGCTGAAGGAGAACTATGACAATCCGGAGATCATCGCCGTCTCCGGCGACGTGGGACAGGGGACCGAGCTGGACGGTCTGGAGGAGAAGGCCATCAAGACCGGCGCCTCCAAGCTGTATATCGAGGACCTGACCGACGAGATGGTGGATGACGTGATCATCCCCTCCATGATGATGGGGGCCAACTACGAGGGCTATCTGCTGGGCACCGCCTTTGCCCGGCCCATCATCGCCAAGCGGCTGGTGGAGATCGCCAAGCAGGAGGGGGCCGACGCCATCTGCCACGGCTGTACCGGCAAGGGCAACGACCAGGTCCGCTTCGAGCTGGCCATCAAGCGCTTCGCCCCCGAGATGAAGATCATCGCCCCCTGGCGGGAGTGGGATATCAAGGGCCGTGACGAGGAGATCGACTACGCCGAGGCCCACAACGTCCCCCTGAAGATCAGCCGGGAGACCAACTACTCCAAGGACAAGAACCTGTGGCACCTGTCCCACGAGGGCCTGGACCTGGAGGACCCGGCCAACGAGCCCCAGTACGACAAGCCCGGCTTCCTGGAGATGGGCGTCTCCCCCGCCATGGCCCCCGACGCCCCCACCTACGTCACCCTGGACTTTGAGAAGGGCTGGCCCGTGGCCATCGACGGGGAGAAGATGAAGGCCAGCGACATCATCCGCAAGCTGAACAAGCTGGGCGGGGACAACGGCATCGGCCTGCTGGACATCGTGGAGAACCGGTTAGTCGGCATGAAGGACCGGGGCGTGTACGAGACCCCCGGCGGCACCATCCTCTACCGGGCCCACGAGGTGCTGGAGATGATCACCCTGGACAAGGACACCAAGCACATGAAGACCAAGCTGGCGGTGGACTTTGCCGACCTGATCTACAACGGCAAGTGGTTCACCCCCCTGCGGGAGGCCCTCCAGGCCTTCGCCGTGGACACCCAGAAGTACGTCACCGGCACCGTGAAGCTGAAGCTGTACAAGGGCAACATCATCACCTCCTCGGTGACCTCCCCCTGCACCCTGTACTCCGAGGATCTGGTCACCTTCGAGGAGAGCGACTACGACCAGAAGGACTCCAAGGGTTTCATCAACCTGTGGGGCCTGCCCGACACCGTCCAGGCGCTCCGGGAGCAGGGAAAGTTGTAATATAAGAGTGAAAAGTGAAGAGTGGAGAGTGAAGATACCGGAATTTGCGGATCTCTCCACTCTTCACTCTCAACTCTCCACTCTATAAAATGCAGTGAGGTAATGCATTATGAAGCTTTGGGCAGGCCGGTTCCAGAAGGAAACGGACACATTAGTCAATGATTTTAACTCCTCCATCGGCTTTGACGCCCGGCTGTACCGGCAGGACATCCAGGGCTCCATCGCCCACGCCCGGAT
>CALWVW010000056.1 GCA_944385075.1 uncultured Oscillospiraceae bacterium
AGTTCCGAGAGCTGTTCCTCCGAGAGGGTATCGTAGAAGGCTAAACGATAGCCCACAAATTAAACGGTAGCCATAAATCAAACGATAGCCTGATGCTGCCCAGCGCCTTTGCGGACTGGGATGGCAGCAGGCTATCGCTTTGCCTGGCAGCGACTGGAGCCGATAAATGCCCGAAATCCCTTGAAATCAGGGCTTTCAGGCAAAAAGAAAGAACCGCAACCTTGATACGCATTGTATCAAAATTGCGGTTCTTCTTTGGCGGAGTAGGAGGGATTCGAACCCTCGAGCCGTTTCAGCGGCTACACGATTTCCAGTCGTGCTCGTTATGACCACTTCGATACTACTCCAGATACCGCTGTTCCGGTCAGCGAAACAGCAAAATGTATTATACCAGCTTTTCCTGGATAGTCAAGCCCAAATTTCAAAAATCTCGAAAAATCTTCATGAGGGCGGCGACTATCTGGAAGAGCCTTGTATTTTTCGCCTCCCGCGGGTATAATAAACAGACAGGAAGTTCCAAATTTTTTGAATGAGGTGATGTTCCATGAAATTCTATCGCTGTGACCACTGTGGCAACCTGATCCTGTTTATTAAGTCGGCGGGGGTCCCCGTCATGTGCTGTGGCCAGAAGATGACCGAGCTGGTCCCCGGCACCACCGACGGGGCGCTGGAGAAGCACGTCCCTGTGGTCTCGGTGGACGGGACGGCCGTGACGGTCAAGGTGGGGGCGGTGGCGCACCCGATGTTGCCGGAGCACTGGATCGAGTGGATCGCCATCGAGACCCGGCAGGGGAGCCAGATCAAGCACCTGAAGCCGGGCGAGACCCCCGAGGCGGCCTTTGCCCTGACCGAGGGGGACGCGCTGGTGTCCGCTTACGCCTACTGCAATCTCCACGGACTCTGGAAGTCGGAGCAATAGGGATCTGTATTTCCGCCAAAGAGCCACCGGACCCGCGGGTCCGGTGGCTCTTTTCACGCCTCCTCCGCAACCGGGGCGGAGGTGTCCTGGGGCGGGAGCTGGGAGTAGCGGTAAAACATCTGCACCGCCTCCTCCCGGGTGGTAAAGGACTGGTAGCGCCGGTTTCCCGCGCCGTCCCCCGCCACAAGCCCCACCGATTCCGCCCACTCCCGGGCGGGCTTGGACCAGTCGCTTGGGGCCCGCTCGCCCCGCTGGGCCAGATAGACGTCCATCATGGCGTTGAATTGTTCCTGAGTCATCTCGTCCTCCTCCTGAGATCCCTCCGTCAGCATGGCCTCCGCCACATCCCTGCGGAACCGGTCCATGGTGACCCCGTGCCTGGGCCACCAGTGGAGCACATCCCCGTGCTGGCTGGCGATCCCCAGGTCGTACCCCTCCGCGTGGCAGAGGACCACCCCCGGCTGGAGGGGGTTCAGGGCGTACTGGCGGCAGAGCAGGGCGGTCAGGAGGACGGCGTTGTGGTAGAGCCGGTCGAAATACCCCTGGTTGGCCGCCACGTCGTAGTCCACCATCTCGCCGCCCCGGTAGGTGTGCCCGGCGGGCTCACAGCACTCGAAGGAGATGTGGGTGTTGTTGGCGCTCCCCCGCTTGCCGGTGCCGGCGTGCCAGCCCCGGATGATCCAGGGGAGGGTCTGGATGACCCGGTCCTCCGCCACAAAGGCGTGGACGCACTTCTCCACCCCCGGCTTGTTCCAGCGGCGGATGAACACCTCGGGGTCGGGCTGGGCCACGCCGGTGGAGTGGACCATGACCCCCTTGGGGGTGATGGTCCGCCCGGCCCGGTAGCAGTCGTTCTCCGTCAGGAATTGCTGAGTCAGATTGAGTTCCATGTTTGCCTCCTCCATGGTGCGGCCCCAAAGGGGCCACACCATTCTATGTGTGGGCGGGCGGGGAGGACACAGTCGTTGACAGGCGGGCGTATTTCCGTTACAATAACAGTCGCCGCGGAGAAAACGACGCGGAACGGAAGAAAACTGTGTGTAAGACAAGGGGAGAGAGACAATGGATCAGAGCGAAAAAAAGCCGGCGAGCAATCCGGCGGCCCTGTTGCCCATCGGCATATTCCTGGTGCTGTATCTGGGGATGGGGCTGGTTTTTGAGTACGGGCTTCACATCGACCAGGGATTTTACAAGATCCCCATCGTGGTGGTGTTCATGGTGGCCCTGCTGGTGGCCTGCGTGCAGAACCGGGGCCTGAAGTTCAACGACAAGCTGACCGTCATGGCCCGGGGCGTGGGGGATCCGAACATCATGACCATGATCCTGATCTTCCTGGTGGCCGGGGTCTTTGTGGGGGTCACCGGGCGCAACAGCGCGGAGGCGGTGGCCTATTTCCTGCTGTCCATCGCGCCCGCCTGGGCCTCGGTGGCGGTGCTGTTTGTGGCCGCCTGCTTCGTGTCCACCGCCATGGGCACCTCGGTGGGCACCATCACCCTCATCACCCCCATCGCGGTGGCGGTGTCCGGGGTGTCCGGGTTCTCGTTGCCCCTGTGCATCGGCTCGGTGATGGGGGGGGCCATGTTCGGGGACAACCTGTCCTTTATCTCGGACACCACCATCGCCGCCTGCAGTACCCAGGGCTGTGATATGCGGGACAAGTTCCGGGCCAATTTCAAGATCGCCCTGCCCGCGGCGGTGGTCACCCTGGCCGTCATCCTGCTGGTGTCCACCAACGCGGGGGTGGGACACATCGCCATCCCGGAGTACAACCTGCTACTGCTGATCCCCTATGTGCTGGTCCTGGCCGGGGGTCTGGCGGGGATGAATGTGTTCCTGGTCCTTCTGGTGGGGATCTTCTCCGGCATCGCCATCACCCTGGGGACCGCTACCGTGGACTTCATGTCCCTCCTGGTCAACATGAAGGAGGGGGCCGAGGGGATGTTCGAGACCATCATGGTCACCATCCTGGTGTCCGCCATGTGCGCTCTGATCCGGCAACACGGCGGGTTCGAGGCCCTGCTGGCCTTCATCCGGCGGGTCTTCCGGGGGAGAGTGGGCGGCCGCCTGGGGGTGGGCCTGCTGGTGGGGGCCATGGATATCTCCACCGCCAACAACACGGTGGCCATCGTCATGGCCGGCCCCATCGCCAAGGAGATCAGCGAGGAGTACGGGATCACCCCCAAGGAGTCCGCCTCCCTGCTGGACACCTTCTCCTGCATCTTCCAGGGGATCATCCCCTACGGCGCCCAGATGCTCATCGCTGTGTCCACGGCCCTGGATCTGGGGGGGACGGTGACCGCGTTCCAGGTGATCCCCTACCTCTTCTACCCCTATCTGCTGGCGGTCTCCTCCCTGGTGTACATCCTGCTGGGGGCGGGGAAGGGCAACCGGCGCTGAAAGTGTGGATCTCCTGTCCCCGGGACAGTGTGCAGAGAAAGACCGGCGCGGGGAGCGACAGACAGTCGCTCCCCGCGCCGGTCTGCCCGAGCACAAAAAATCTTGAAATTTTTCTGGCTGGCGGAATCCCTCCGTCCCGGCCACAAAAAATTTTCAAAAATTTTGGATTTTTAGAAGGAAATCCGTCACAGATTTCGTATATAGTATCGACGAGAAGACCGGGCGCCCGGCCGATGCCACGCCCCGAGGAAAGGAGAGAGGCCCCGTGACCCTGCGCGAGCAGTACCAGAGCAAGGAGGAGGCACTGTTGTCCCCCCTGGCCTGCCGCTCCACCCAGAGCCGGGGGAGAGCCAGGCCGGAGGAGGAGTGCGACGTCCGCACCCCCTTCCAGCGGGATGTGGACCGGGTGGTCTACTCCAAGGCCTTCCGGCGGCTGAAGCACAAGACTCAGGTCTTCCTCCAGCCGGAGGGGGACCACTACCGCACCCGGATGACCCACACCCTGGAGGTCAACCGGATCGCCCGCACCATCGCCCGGGCTTTGGCCCTCAACGAGGATCTGAGCGAGGCCATCGCCCTGGGCCACGACCTGGGCCACACCCCCTTCGGCCACGCCGGGGAGCGCATCCTCAACGAGCTGATGCCCGGCGGCTTTGCCCACTACCAGCAGTCCCTGCGGGTGGTGGACCGGCTGGAGAAGGGGGGCGAGGGGCTGAACCTGACCTGGGAGGTGCGCAACGGCATCGTCTGCCACACCAAGGGGCCCCCCGCCGCCACCCTGGAGGGGCAGGTGGTCCGGCTGGCCGACCACATCGCCTATATCAACCACGACATCGAGGACGCCCTCCGGGGCGGGATCATCTACCCCATCGACATCCCCCTGGAGATCTCGAAGGTGCTGGGCTTCACCCACGGGGACCGGATCGACGCCCTGGTCCGGGACGCCATCCAGGCCAGCCAGGGCCAGCGGGAGATCTGCCAGTCCCCCCGGGTGGGGGAGGCCATGGCCGCCCTGAAGGACTTCATGTTCGAGAGCGTCTACACCAACCCCGTGGCCAAGGGGGAGGAGGGCAAGGCCCAGGATATGCTCCGGCAGCTGTTTGAGTACTACCGGAGGGACCCGGACCAGCTCCCCCCGGATTTCCAGACCATCCGGGTGGAGGAGGGGACGGAGCGGGCGGTGTGCGACTACATCGCCGGCATGACAGACCCCTTTGCCGTGGAGCGGTTCAAGGAGCTGTTCATTCCCAAGGGCTGGACGGTGCTGTAATAGGCGCGTTTTGCGGAAAACCGGTTAAAATCCGGGGAAATGGACAAGAATAGAGGGACAATTTTCTGCCCCTTGTGAGAGAGGAGGGGGCCAAGTGGCCATTCCGGCACAATTTTTGGACGAGCTGGTCGCCCGGACCGATATTGTCGACCTGGTGTCGGAGTCGGTCCGGTTGACCAAGAAGGGGAACAGCTATTGGGGCTGTTGCCCCTTCCACTCGGAGAAGACCCCCTCCTTCCACGTGGTGCCCGACCGGCAGATGTACAAGTGCTTCGGCTGTGGCAAGGGGGGCGGCGTCATCAACTATGTGATGGAGCTGGAGAACCTGCCCTTCCGGGACGCGGTGGAGGTGCTGGCCAAGCGGGCCGGTATGGCGGTCCCGGAGTCGGGGGGGCCCTCCGCCGGGGCCCAGGAGCGGCGAAAGAAGATCCTGGAGATGAACCGGCAGGCCGCCCTGGCCTTTCACCGGTGGCTCTGGGGGCCCGAGGGGGCGGAGGGCCTGACCTACCTCCAGCGCCGGGGGCTGTCCAGGCGGACGCTGACCCGGTTCGGGCTGGGCTTCGCCCCCGACCGGTGGGACGCGCTGATCCAGGAGCTGGCGGGCCAGGGCTATGACAAGCGGGACCTGCTGGACGCGGGGCTGGCCGTCAACAACAAGGACGGCCGCATCTACGACCGCTTCCGCAACCGGGTGATCTTCCCCATCATCGATGTGCGGGGGAACGTGATCGGCTTCGGCGGGCGGGTGATGGACGACTCCACCCCCAAATACCTCAACTCGCCGGACACCCCGGTGTACAACAAGAGCCGGAACCTGTTCGCCCTGAACATCGCCAAGGGCTCCAAGGCGGGCCGGGTCATTCTGACGGAGGGGTACATGGACACCATCTCCCTCCACCAGGCGGGGTTTGACAGCGCGGTGGCCTCTCTGGGCACCTCCCTGACGGAGGAGCACGGACAGCTCCTCTCCCGGTATTTCAAAGAGGCGATCATCGCCTATGACGGGGACGGGGCGGGGATCGCAGCGGCCCAGCGGGCCATCCCCCTGCTGGAGAAGGCGGGGCTGAAGGTCCGGGTGCTACAGATGCAGGGTGCCAAGGACCCGGACGAGTTCATCAAATCCTATGGCCGGGAGGCCTTTTCCCGGCTGTTGGACCGGAGCGAGAACCAGGTGGACTACCGCCTGGCCCAGGTCCGGAAAAAATATGACCTGACCGACGACGCCCAGCGGGTGGCCTTTCTACAGGAGGCGGCGGAGCTGGTCTCCACCCTCCACAGCGCGGTGGAGCGGGAGATCTACGGCAACCACGCCGCCCAGACGGCGGGGGTGGCCCCGGAGACCATGGCCATGGAGGTGAACCGGGCCCTCAAGGCCCGCCTGCGCAAGGAGAAGAAGCGGCAGGAGCGCCGGGACCTGACGCCGGCCAGCCAGCTCCAGCCCAGGGTGCGGGGCCTGCGGTATGAGAACATCCGCTCCGCCCGGGCGGAGGAGGGGCTGATCCGTCTGCTCCTGCTGGACCCGGGGCTGGTCCTCCAGATGGGGGAGATCCGGGGGGAGGAGTTCTCCTCGCCCCTGCTGGGCCGGGCCTTTGACCTGCTGGCCCAGCGGAGCCGGGAGGGATTGAGCACCCAGCTGGCCGTGCTGGCCGGGGAGTTCACCGGCGAGGAGATGGACCACCTGGCCCAGGTGGCCGCCCAGCCGGAGTCCACCGCAAACAGCGGCCAGTCCATCCGGGACTACATATCGGTCATCCACAGCGAGGCACTCCGGAGAGAAAAAGGGATGGGAGACGACCTGCTGTTGGCCGCACAGAAGAGATATCAAAGAAAGAAAGGATACAGGGAGGAAACGCCATGAGCACGAAAAAGGAAGAGCGCGAGGTCACACAGGAGAACAAGGAGAAACAGCAGGAGGAGTTCCAGGCCAAGATCGAGGCCGGAAAGGCCGAGCTGATGAAGCTGGTGGAGGGAGTCCCGGGCGCGGAGAAGCTCAGCGAGCTGATCGAGCGGGGCAAGAAGAAGGGGAGCCTCTCCGCCGCCGAGCTGTTGGACGTGTTGGAGGACATGGATCTGGCCACCGACCAGATGGACCGGATCTATGACACCCTGGAGAATCTGGGCATCGAGACGGGGGGAGAGGACTATATCCCCGAGATCCCCGACGACCTGGAGCCCCCCATGGACGATATGGAGGACATCAGCGAGGAGGAGATCGTCGACCCCAACGCCCTGATGGACACCTTCGGCACCGACGACCCGGTGCGCATGTACCTGAAGGAGATCGGCAAGGTCAATCTGCTCACCTCCGAGGAGGAGATCGAGCTGGCCCAGGCCATGACCGCGGGCAATGCGGCCCAGGAGCAACTTAAGGAGATGAAAAAGGCGGGGGAGGAGATCCCCCCCGAGGTACAGGAGGAGCTGGACCGGGCCATCAAGCGGGGGGAGAAGGCCCGCCAGCGGCTGGCCGAGGCCAACCTGCGCCTGGTGGTGTCCATCGCCAAGCGGTATGTGGGCCGGGGGATGCAGTTCCTGGACCTGATCCAGGAGGGCAACCTGGGCCTGATCAAGGCGGTGGAGAAGTTCGACTACACCAAGGGCTATAAGTTCTCCACCTATGCCACCTGGTGGATCCGGCAGGCCATCACTCGGGCCATCGCCGACCAGGCCCGGACCATCCGCATCCCGGTGCACATGGTGGAGACCATCAACAAGGTCATCCGGGTGTCCCGCCAGCTCCTGCAGGAGCTGGGCCACGACCCCACCGCCGAGGAGATCGCCGAGGAGATGAACATGCCGGAGGAGCGGGTGCGGGAGATCCTGAAGATTGCCCAGGAGCCCGTCTCCCTGGAGACCCCCATCGGCGAGGAGGAGGACAGCCACCTGGGCGACTTCATCCCCGACGAGGACGCCTCCGAGCCCGCCGAGGCCGCCTCCTTCACCCTGCTGAAGGAGCAGCTGGTGGAGGTGCTGTCCACCCTCACCCCCCGGGAGGAGAAGGTGCTCAAGCTGCGCTTCGGCATCGAGGACGGCCGCACCCGCACCCTGGAGGAGGTGGGCAAGGAGTTCAACGTCACCCGGGAGCGCATCCGCCAGATCGAGGCCAAGGCCCTGAGAAAATTGCGCCACCCCAGCCGCTCCAAAAAGCTGAAGGATTTCCTGAACTGAGTAAGGAACGGATTTCCGCCTGATGCCGCTGGGCGCGGTTTTCGGGCCCCGCAATACCCGTCATACGCCAAGAAGTGGAAGGACTTTTGAACGAAAACCTGCCCCCGCCCGGCAACACCGGGCGGGGGCAGGTTTTTTACCGGGGGAGAATCAAACGGCCTTTTACATCCACCAAGCGGGAATCAATTCCTTCAGCTTCACGACTTTTTTGCCTGCATAGTCGCACAGGATTTCGATCTCCGGGGCCTCCTGATCCAACTGCATCATAAACTCGCGGCAGGCTCCGCACGGCATCCCCGCCGTTCCGTCCGGCATGACAGTGACCAGCTTTGCAATTTGGCTCTCTCCGTTTGTGACCATATTGGCGATGGCGTTTCGCTCCGCGCACATACCCAGGGAACAGGCGGTATCAATGCAGACGCCCACATAGACCGCGCCTTGTTTGGTCAGTAGCGCGGCGGAGACGCACCCCGCCTCCATGGTCGGGGAGAGCTTCCGATCCCGCTGTACGTTTCTCGCGGCAATATACAACTGATCCCAGGTCCCGTCAAATTGGGAGAGGGCGGCCCGCTCCATCTCCCGCACGAAGCGCTCTTTCCCGTCACAATAGCCGTCAATGTCATAGGGGAACCGCTGTGCAAGCTCTATTTTGAGTTTGGCGTACTCCTCCCGCTCTTTTTCATGGGTGCGCATATAGTCCCGAAAGGCCAGGTGCCGCCCGATATTGTGCCAATCGTCCGCCTGAAAGATGTGGATTTGGTGGGTCCTCTCCTCTCCGCCTTTCCGAAGATAGCGCCTGCCCGCAATTCCAAACTCGCCGAGATATTCATAGCCGGTCTGGGAAAACTCCTCTGCAACGCCGTCCGCCTGGGCGAGATTTTTCACGACGGCCAGCATGTCGATGACCGGTTTTGCCGCCAGTCCCGGCACAGCGGTGCTCCCGATATGATAAACTGCGATGCAGTTGTCCGCAAGGATGCCCCGGATGAGCCGAGATTCCGCCTGAAATTTTTGGGGCCATCGGGGATCGTACTCTGTCACTGTGATATGCTGGCGCATCTGCCCGCACCTCCGTCCACTGTTTTTGCCGTGTGCCCGCAGGGCAACAAAAAAGCGCACAGAGCTCATAATCTGCGCGCTTTTTCGGCTCCTGCCGGTTTTCAGCCGCCCAGCTTCTCGATGGCCGCCTGGGCGGCCATCTGCTCGGCCTCTTTTTTGCTCCGGCCCTGGCCCGCGCCGATGGGGGCGCCGTTCAGGGTGACCTCCACGAAGAACCGCTTGTCGTGGTCCGGCCCCTCCTCCCCGGTGAGGTGGTACTGGAGCACCTGGCCGCTCTCCCGCTGGACCAGCTCCTGGAGGGCGGTCTTGTAGTCGTGGGGCTTGGCGAGGCCGGCCGCCTCCCGGTTGAGGATATAGCGCTGGACGATCTTCCGGGCGGAGCCGATACCGCCGTCCAGATAGACGGCGGCCAGCACGGCCTCCACCGCGTCGGCCTGGATGGAGGGGCGGTTGCGGCCGCCCCCGGCCTCCTCGCCCTTGCCCAGCCGGAGGTACTCCCCCAGATGCAGGGCCCGGGCCACCTCCACCAGACTCTCCTCACACACCAGGGCGGCCCGGATGCGGGTCAGGTCCCCCTCGGGCAGGTCCGGGTGGTTGCGGTACAGGTGGTCGGCCACGATCATGCCCAGGATGGAGTCCCCCAGAAATTCCAGCCGCTCGTTGCTCTGGAGGGCGCCCCGGCTCTCATTGGCCCGGGAGCTGTGGGTCAGGGCGTTTTCCAGCAGGGCCCGGTCCCGAAAGTCATATCCCAGTTTTTCTTCCAGTGATTTCATTGCAAGGCTCCTCAGATAAGGCAGGACTCCGCCGCGGCGGAGCCCCTGCGATTTCATTGCTAGGCTCCCCAGATAAGGCGGGACTCCGCCGCGGCGGAATCCCTGCGATTTCATTGCTAGGCTCCCCAGATAAGGCGGGACTCCGCCGCGGCGGAGTCCCTGCGTCATATCGGTCAAGTTCAGTCCAGCTTATTTTGCAGGAAGCGGACCAGGTCGCCCACAGTGCTGATGGAGGAGAGGTCCTCCTCTTCCAGCTCCTCGATGTCGAACTCCTCCTCCAGAGCCATGGACAGATCCACGATGTCCACGGAATCGGCGTTGAGATCGTCGGCAAAAGAGGTATCCATTGTGATGCTGTCAGCGTCCATATTGAATTGCTCGGCGATCAGCGCGGCCACCTTTTCAAAGATCATATCTCACTGCTCCTTTGATGTGCCATGCACAATTTCTAGATTTAACTATAGGCACATTCCCCCCGGCTGTCAATAGGGATTTGCTAAATTTATCCGGTTTGACGGGGGAATTTTTCCGGCGGGCAAGGGGGGAGGGGGCCGGCCTATTTCCGCCGGAAAAAGCGGAGCAGCCTCCCGGCCAGAGGGACCTTCTCCCGGCCGGCGCGGCGGCCGGAGGACAGGGGGGCGGGGACTATCTCCCGCTGAAAATAGGTCTGGCAGTCAAAGGGCTCGTCCCCGGCGGGCCGGGGGACATAGGTGCCGTCGGACTGCAACAGGCGCGCCTTTTGGTTGTCCCGCTGGAGCTGTTCCACGATGCCGAACAGCCGCTTCCGGCACCAGGGGTCCAGCACGGGGCAGGCGATCTCCACCCGGCGCTCGGTGTTGCGGGTCATGAAGTCGGCGGAGGAGAGGTAGAGCCCGGCGTCCTCCCCGCGGCCGAACTGATAGATGCGGCTGTGCTCCAGATAGCGGCCCACGATGGAGAAGACGGTGATGCGGTCGGTCAGCCCGGGCACCCCGGGGACCAGACAGCAGATGCCCCGGATGTTCAACACGACCTCCACCCCGGCCTGGGAGGCCTGGGCCAGCTTGTCGATGAGCTTCCGGTCGGTGAGGGAGTTGAGCTTGAAGAACAGATAGCCCGCCTCCCCCTTCTCCATCTCCCGGTCGATCAGGTCCATCACCCGGTCCCGGAGCCCGAAGGGGGAGACCAGCAGATGGCGGTAGTCCCCGGCAAAATTGCCGGTGGCCATGTTCTGGAAGAAGGCGGCGGCGTCCCCGCCGATGCCCGGGTCGGCGGTGATGAGGCACAGGTCGGTGTACTGTTTGGCGGTCTTTTCGTTGTAGTTGCCGGTGCCCACCTGGGTGATATACTGGATGGTCCCCCTGTCCCGCCGGGTGATGAGACAGATCTTGGAGTGGACCTTGATCCCCTCCGCGCCGTACAGGAGGGTACAGCCCGCCTCCTCCATCCGCTCGGCCCACTGGATGTTGTTCTGCTCGTCGAACCGGGCCCGGAGCTCCATCAGGACGGTGACGTCCTTGCCGTTCTCCGCGGCGGCGCACAGGTACTCGGCCAGCTTGGCCCGGGAGGCCAGCCGGTAGATGGTGATCTTGATGGACAGCACCTCCGGGTCGAAGGCGGCCTCCCGGATCAGGCGCAGGAAGGGGTCCATCTGCTCGAAGGGGTAGAACAAAAGGGCGTCCCGCTCCAACACCTGGGGCAGGACCGGCGCCCCCTGCTCCAGACAGGCGGGGAACCGGGGGGCGTAGGGGGGATAGCACAGGGCGG
>CALWVW010000057.1 GCA_944385075.1 uncultured Oscillospiraceae bacterium
ATGGCGTTGGGGTTGCCGGCCACGGAGCCGATCACCTCGCCGGTGGACTCATACTCGTTGGTGTACACGCACTGGTCTTCCACGCCCACGATCTCCTCGAAGGCGCCGCGGGTACCGGAGGCGGCATCACGGCCGATGACAGCGATGGGGGCGTCGGCGCCACCCAGCTCGGACCAGTTGGTGATGGTGCCGTTGTAGATCTGGGCGATCTGCTCCACGGTCAGGTTGGTGATGGCGTTCTCGGGGTTGACCACCACGGCCACGCCGTCCAGGGCCACGATGTTCTCCACGGCCCCCTCGGCCTTCTCCTCGTCAGTCAGGGCGCGGGAGGACAGGCCGATGTCCACGGTGCCGGCCAGGGCGTTGGTGATGCCGGAGCCGGAGCCGGTGCCGGAGTAGTTCACGGTCACGTCAGGGTAGAGGCCGCTGAAGGACTCCTGGAAGGCGGCCATCACGTCGGCCATGGAGGTGGAGCCGTCGGTGTTGACGGTGCCGGAAATCTCCTCGGTCTCGGGGGTGCTGGTGCCGGCGCCCTGGCTGGTGGAGGCGTTGGGGGTGTCATCGCTGGGGGTGGAGGTCTCACCGCCGCCGCAACCGGCCAGCAGGGAGAGGGACAGGGCCAGAGCCAGCCCAAGGCAAGATAATCTCTTCATTGTAATTGATCTCCTTTTTGTCATGATGTTTGGTTTCTTGCTCGGTTTACGGTGCCCAGTATAAGAAAGAATTGTAAAATGCAAAACCGTCTCTGTGTTAAATCCATGTAAAATGCCCCTGTTAAATTGCATAAAGAGGGCGCGGACGGACCGGTTTCGTCCATCCGCGCCCTCTCGGACCTCAGACCAAGTTTTTACATGGGAGCCGGATCAGTGCCGCTCCTCCACCGGGTCTCTGTCCCGGAACAGCAGGGAGACACACCACACGGCGGACAGTCCCACCAGGGTGTAGATCACCCGGCTGATCATGCTTGCGGAACCACCACAGGCAAATGCCACCAGATCGAACTGGAACAGACCGACACTGCCCCAGTTCAATCCGCCGATGATCAACAGCGTCAGGGCAATTCTGTCCATTACCATGTCAGACCACCTCCTTATCTCAGGTTCCGGTGTTAGTCTGTGCGCCCGCTCTCCCCTTATGCCCGCCGGCCCACATCAATATTTGGAAAAACGCGGGCTCTCCAACCCCATGCGCGCCAAAATCAAGCGCTCCCCGGCGGCCTGCGGCCGCCGGGGAGCGCTCCTCTTTTTCCATGATTTTGATTTTTATTTGACCCGCTTTCCCCCGATGAACACCGCCCGCACCCGGCTGAGCAGGTTGATGGGGTGGCCGGTCATGACCACGATATCCGCGTCCTTCCCCGGGGTCAGGGAGCCCACCCGGTGGTCGATCCCGGCGATCTGCGCCGGGTTGATGGTGATGGCCGCCAGAGCGGCCTCCGGGTTCATCCCCCCCTTGACCGCCAGGGCGGCGCACAGGGGCAGGTACTGGACGGGCACCTCCGGGTGGTCGGTGCAGATGGCCACCTTCACCCCCTGCAGGGTGAGGACCGCCGGGCTCTCGATGGTCAGATTGGCCAGCTCCGGCTTGGACCGGTCCCCCAGACTGGGGCCGGTGATGACGGGGACCCCCTCCCCCTCCAGTAGCTCGGGGATCAGGTGCCCCTCGGTGCCGTGGACGATGACGCACTTCAGCCCAAATTCCCTGGCGATGCGCACCCCGGTGGCGATGTCGTCCGCCCGGTGGGCGTGGATGTGGACAGGCAACTCCCCCCGGACCACCGGGAGCAGGGCCTCCAGCTTGGCGTCATAGTCGGGCCGCTCCTCCTCCCCGTCCTCCCGGGCCTTCTCCAGCTTCTCCCCGTACTCCAGGGCCTTGCGCAGGTTCTCCCGGATGAGGGCGGCGGTGGCCATGCGGGTGGTGGGGGTCTCGTGCCGCTCGTGGTAGACGGTCTTGGGGTTCTCCCCCAGGGCCAGCTTCATGGCCACCGGCGCCCGGACCACCATGGTATCCACCCACCGGCCCGCCGTCTTGATGGCGGCGAACTGTCCGCTGATGGGGTTGGCGGAGCCGGGCCCGGTGAGGACGGTGGTCACCCCCGCCGCCCGGGCCTCCTCAAAACAGCGGTCCAGGGGGTTGATGGCGTCGATGGCCCGGAGCTGGGGGGTGCAGGGGTCGGTGGACTCGTTACCGTCGTCCCCCTCAAAGCCCAGGGCATCCCCGAACATCCCCAGGTGGCAGTGGGCGTCGATCAGGCCGGGGAGGATGTGCCCCTGTCCGGCGTCCAGGGTCTCCCCCTCCCAGTGGCCGGGGCACTCCTCCATGGGGCCCACCTTGGCGATCTTGTCCCCGGACACGGCCACATAGCCGTTGGGAATGGTCAGCCCGTCCATGGTGTGGACGGTTCCGTTGATGATCAGCATATCTCTCTCCTCCGCAAACGGGATCCGACAAAGGTTCCCATGGACTGTTTCGGGAAAATATGGTAAACTGGAGCCAGCTCCACCAATCTGAGACGCGTGCGAGTGACCGATCTCTCCCCGCACAGCTGGGCGCCCCGCCGGGGCGCCTTTTTTATCGGGAAAAAAGCCTGTTGCGGTAAGGTGGTCTTTTTGTTCCGATAAAAAAGGCCGCCGCGGTAAGGCGGCGGCCTTGATCGCTCAGGAGCGGCGGCCGCCTCCCCGGCGGTTCCCTCCCTTTTTCTCGATGTACCGCAGTTCGGACAGCTTGCTGTCGGAGGACTGCATAAACTGCTTCAGCCGGTCCTCAAAGTCAGTGGGCTCCTTGGGGGGCTGGCGGACAAAGCCCACGGGCCGTGGGGCACTGGGTTGCCGCGGACGTCCCCCGCCGTTGGGCCGGGGGGCGCGCTGGGGTGGGGGCTCCACCTGCTTAATGGACAGGTTGATCCGGTTGGAGGCATCGATGCCGATGACCTTGACCTTGACCTCCTGCCCCTCGTGGAGGTGATCTGACACCTCATTTACATAGGAATACGCGATCTCTGAGATGTGCACCAGGCCGGATCTCCCGTCCGGCAGGGACACAAACGCCCCAAACTTCGTAATCCCCGTCACCTTGCCGTCTACCACGGCTCCGACACCAAGCTCCATCACTGGCTGAAATATCCTCCTTGTAAAAATGACACACACAAAATCGAGACCGGTCAGTTGGCCACATCGATATACAGCTCTTCCCCCTGTTTGACAAAGCCGCGGTCACGGGCCACCTGCTCTAGCATGGCGGGGTCGTCGCTGTTTTCGATGGCGTCCTCCAGCTGTTGGTTTTTCAGCTGCTGATCGGTCACCTGCTGGGCCAGAGTGTCCCGCTGATCCTGTACCCCCTGGATCTTCCCCCGCAGGTCCAACAGAGAGGTGGCCATATAGATCAACAACACCAGAACCACGATCTTGGTCAAAAAACTGGCACGTTTCAGCCGCATGGCGCTCTTCTCCCCTCTCCCGGGCCTGACGGCGGCGGGCCGCATCGTCGATCCACCCTGTTTTCCGTTCTATTCTATACCATTTGCCCCCGAAAAGGAAGATGTTTTTCACAAGTTTTTCGATTTTTTTCAAAATTGCCGCCACACCGCGCAGTGGAAGCGCCAAAATACCCAAAAGAGCCGTGACCACGTCCGCCAGAAGGTACCCAAATTTTAACAGCCACGGGCTGATCGCCCAGAAATAGGCGGCGCCCCCCACCAGGCAGAAGGCCGCCCCGTACAGCCGGATCTGTCCCCCCCAGGCCCCCTGGGACCAGAGGAACAGCGCCCCCGTGGCCCCCAGCCAGAACAGCAGATCCAGCGCCGGCCCCAGCAGGGGGAGCTTCACCCGCACCCGCAGGATCCGGAACAGGTCGTACACCACCCCCATGGCGCCCCCCAGAAGCAGGGCCTGGCACAGTGCCCGGCCCTGCTGTAGCGTATCCACCGTCATCGGCCGAACAGGCGGCCCAGCCATCCGCCCCGCTCCCGCCCGTCCGTGTCATAGATCAGGGCGTTGACCCGCCCCTCCACCTTCAGATCGCCGCCGTCCAGAGACAGCTTTTCAATGTGCAGGCCCTCCCCCTGGATCTCCAGTCCCCCCTGGGCGGTGGTCAGGTAGATGGCGCTCTCGTCAAAGCTCTCCACCTCCTCCACCCCGGAGATCACCAGCTGTTCCCGCTCCTCCAGCGCCACATGGTGGCTCAGCGCCGGGCCGTCCCGGCCCTCCAGATATGCCACGGCAACTCCCCCCTTCTCTGCTCCATCTTATGGAGACAGCCCCGGTCTTTATACCTTCTTCCCCGGAAAATCGTCCAATTCGCACATGGAAACCGGGGGCCGTTTCCTGTAAAATAAAGGCATCCTGACTGCACCGGGAGGACCCCTATGACCAAGGCGATCTTTTTTGATATCGACGGGACGCTGGTCAGCTTTCTGACCCACGCCGTCTCCCCCGCCACCCTTGCCGCCCTCCGGCAACTCCGGGAGCGGGGCGTCCGGCTGTTCATCGCCACCGGGCGGCATCGCAGTGTGATCCACACGGTGCAAGACGTCTTCCCCTTTGACGGCTACATCACCCTGAACGGCCAGTTCTGCTTCGTGGGGGACCGGGTGTTGCGGGGCAACCCCATCCCGCCGGAGGCCGCCGCCCGGCTGGTGGACTTTCTCTCCCGCACCCGGTTGCCCGCCGTCCTGCTGGAACAGGAGGAGACCTACACCGTCAACCCGGACCCCCGGGTCGACCTGTTCCCCAGCCAGCTGGACATCCCTCTGCCCCCCATCGTCCCGGTGGAGCACGCCGCCGGCCGGGAGCTGTACCAGGCCGTCGTCTTCCTCACCCGGGAGGAGGAGCGCGCCCTGGCCGCCCCCTTCGCCGGCCTGGAGGCCATGCGCTGGCACCCGGGATTCGTGGACGTCATCGCCACGGGGGGCGGCAAGGACCACGGGATGGACGCCCTCCTGTCCCACTTCGGCATCGGGTTGGAGGACACCATGGCCTTCGGTGACGGGGAGAACGATCTGTCCATGCTCCGCCACGCCCACATCGGAGTGGCCATGGGCAACGCGGACGATCTGGTCAAGGGGCAGGCCGACTATGTGACCGGCACCGTGGACGAGGACGGCATCTCCTCCGCCCTGCGCCACTTCGGCCTGCTGGACCCCTGACTTTTTCTTGCAAAATTCACAAAATACTATGGAATCTTTCCCGGATATCGTATACAATAGGGGTAATATATCCCCATTGATCCCAAGGGAGGTCATTCCATGAAACTGACATTCTTCGGCGCCGCCCACGCGGTCACCGGCAGTTGCCACTGTCTGGAGGTCGGGGGCAAAAAGATCCTCATTGACTGCGGCCTGCAACAGGGCCGGGACGAGCACGACGACAACGCTCTGGACTTCTCCCCCGGCTATATCGACTATGCGCTGGTGACCCACGCCCACATCGACCACTCCGGGCGGATCCCCCTGCTGGTCAAGGAGGGCTTCTCCGGCCCCATCTACACCACCCGCCTCACCGCCCAGCTCATGTCCATCATGCTCCGGGACTCCGCCCACATCCAGGAGAGCGACGCCCAGTGGCAGAACCAGAAGGGCCAGCGGGCGGGCCGCCCCCAGGTGGAGCCCCTGTACACCCTGGCCGACGCGGAGGCCGCCCTGCAACAGCTGGTCTCCTGTGAGTATGGCCGGATCGTCGACCTGTGCGAGGGGGTCCGGGTCCGCTTCACCGACGCGGGGCACCTGCTGGGCTCCTCCGAGGTGGAGATCTGGGCCACCGAGGGCGGCGTCACCAAAAAGCTGGTCTTCTCCGGCGACCTGGGCAACGTGGACCAGCCCATCATCCGGGACCCCGCCTTTGTGGACCAGGCCGACTATGTGATCATGGAATCCACCTACGGCGACCGGAACCACGAGCCCCCCGAGAGCTATACCGAGGCCCTGGCCCAGCTCATCGACCAGGTGTTCTCCCAGGGGGGGAACATCGTCATCCCCTCCTTCGCCGTGGGCCGGACCCAGGAGCTCCTCTACTTCCTGCGGGAAATCAAAAACGAGGGGATGGTCAAGAGCCACCCCGACTTCACCGTCTGCGTGGACAGCCCCCTGGCCGCCGAGGCCACCCGGATCTACGCCGGCGACCTCCACGGCTATCTGGATGAGGAGGCCATCGCCGTCCTGCAGGGCGGCGAGGACCTGTTCACCTTCCCCGGCCTGACCCTCACCCAGTCCACCGAGGAGTCCAAGGCCCTGAATATGGACAAGACCCCCAAGGTCATCATCTCCGCCTCCGGCATGTGCGACGCCGGGCGCATCCGCCACCACCTGAAGCACAACCTCTGGCGGCCCGAGTGCGCCGTGGTCTTCGTGGGCTATCAGGCGGAGGGCACCCTGGGCCGCCGCCTGCTGGAGGGGGCCAAGTCGGTCAAGCTCTTCGGCGAGGAGATCGCCGTCCGGGCCCGGATCGTCAACTTCAAGGGGCTGTCCTCCCACGCCGACCGGGACCACCTGCTGGACTGGGTGGGCCACTTCTCCCCCGCCCCTCAACAGGTCTTTGTGGTCCACGGGGATGCCGAGGTCACCGAGCTGTTTGCCGACACCCTGAACCAGCGCGCCATCCCCGCCCACGCCCCCCTGTATGAGGAGGTCTACGACCTGCTGGAAAACCGTATGCTGGCAAAGGGCGTCGCCCTGGAGAGCAAGCGGACCGCCGGCGGCGCCTCCGCCGCCTCCCCCGCCTTCCAGCGCCTGCTGGACGTCTCCCGGGAGCTGGAGGCCCTTATCAGCCGGAGCCGTGGCCGTCCCAACAAGGATCTGGGCAAGCTGGCCGACCAGTTGCGCCAGGTCATGGCCAAGTGGGAGTGAGCTCTCTCCCCGGCCCCACCACCCATCCGCCCTCCGGCGGAGCGAAGGAGTCTGTTATGGAACTTGACCGCAAGGAGCTGAAAGCCCAGGCCAGAGAGGACCTGGATCTCGCCCGGCCCAGGGGCTGGGCCGTCACCCTGGTCTACATCCTGATGACCACCGGGGTGTCCCTGGCCCTGTCCCTGGTCCCCCTGCCCACCTCCTGGGAGGGCGGACTGTTTTCCACCTCCATCTTCCTGTCCATCCTGCTTGCCCTGTACACCGCCGTGGTGAACTTCGGCTACACCCTCTGGTCCCTGTGGACCCGCCGGCGCCTGGAGCCCGGTATGTCCGCCCTGACCCAGGGCTTCACCGTGGCGGGGCGGGTCATCCTGATGGAGGTATTCATCGCCCTGCGGCTGTTCTGCTGGCTGTTTCTGTTGACTCTGCTGGCCTCCTTCCTGGTTCTCACCCTCTTCCCCATCTGGTTGATGGGCTCCGGCCTCTCCGTGTTGCTGTTCTATCTTCTGCTCATCGGGGCCATGCTGGTCATCATGTTGCGCTATGCCCTGGCCCCCTATCTGCTGGCCGACCACCCGGACGACGGCCCCTCCCTGGCCATCCACCGCAGTGTCGATCTGATGCGCGGGTGGAAGATGGAGCTGTTCAAGCTGGAGCTCTCCTTTCTGGGCTGGGTCCTGCTGATCGCGGGGCTGGATCTGCTGGTGGAGCTGGCCGCCCTCTGGTATTTCGGATTTTTCCAGCTGGACCTCCCCCTGAGCGTGGACGGGTTGCTGACTCTGCAGTCCGCCTTCACCTCCATCACCAACCACCCCCTCACCATTCTGGCCTCCACCCTGGTCACCCTCCTCCCCACCCTGTGGTACACCCCCTACCGGGCGGTCACCCTGGCGGGCTTCTACGACGCCCGCCTGCGCGCCCCACAACCCGACGACCAGCCCATGATGCCCCCCCTGTAACGTCCGGTCCCCGCGTCTCCCGCGGGGGCCGCTTTTCTTTTTTTGGAACATTTGTTTGACAGCCGGGCCGATCTGTGCTATAATAGGGCCAACTATTTTGAATATCCCCGCCCGCCATGGCGCCCCGGCACAGCCCGGCGCGTCTCCCTTGTGGAAAGGAGACTCCCTATGGCCAACCTGACCCGCAAGCAACAGCAGATCTACGACTTCATCCTGGAGTTCACCAATCGACACGGCTATCCCCCCTCGGTCCGGGAGATCGGCGCGGCGGTGGGCCTCAAGTCCCCCTCCACCGTCCACTTCCACATGAAGGGGCTGGAGGAGGCGGGGGTCATCGTCAAGGCCGAGGGCAAGACCCGGGCCATCTCCCTCCCCGGCGCCCCCCTGGGGCCGGTGGGCGAGGAGGAGGACCCCCGCGCCGACCAGATCCCCGTGGTGGGCAACGTGGCCGCCGGCTCTCCTATCCTGGCCCAGGAGTGCATCGAGGACTATCTCACCTTCGACACCCAGGGCCTGTCCGGCGAGCACTTCGCCCTGCGGGTGCGGGGGGAGTCCATGCTGAACGCCGGCATCCTCCCCGACGACCTGGTGGTGGTCCACCGGCAACAGGAGGTCCGCAACGGGGAGATCGTGGTGGCCCTGTTTGAGGACGAGGCCACCGTCAAGACCTATCAGAACCGGGACGGTCACGTCTGGCTTCTCCCGGAGAACCCGGACTATCAGCCCATCGACGGCGCCGAGGCCCAGATCATCGGCAAGGTGGTGGCCGTGGTGCGGCGGTATTGAGGCCGCAACCGGCCAGACCGTCCCGGCAGAGCCCCATACATAGAAAGAACCGGCCCAGGAAACTGGGCCGGTTCTTCTGTACTCAAAATCGAAAGATCACGCCCACCGCCGCCGCGGCGGCGATGAAGCAGATGGGGTGGAGCTTCTTCAGGGGCGTCCACTTCATGCACACGAACACCGCAACCGCCAGCGCCACCGCCGGCCAGCAGACCGCCGGGAAGCTGTCCGGGGAGGTGTTGTCGGCGGTAAAGAACACCGAAAAGGCCACGCTCAGCCCGGCCACCACGATCAGGGCGGTGGAGGCGGGGCGCAGGCCGCTGAAGACGGCCTCCACCACCTTGCTGTGGCGAAATTTCTGCAGAAACTTGGCGATGATCAGAATGACGAGGATGGAGGGGGCCACCAGCCCCAGGGTGGCCACCACCGCCCCCACGATCCCGGCGCAGTGGTAACCCACATAGGTGGCCATATTGACCCCCAGGGGGCCGGGGGTGGACTCGGACACGGCGATCATGGTGGTCAGGTCCTGGTTGGTGAACCAGCCGGTGGTCTCCCCCATGTGCTGGAGGAAGGGGATGGTCGCCATCCCGCCCCCCACGGAAAAGAGGCCTGTCTTAAAGAACTCATAGAACAGCCGTAACAGGATCACGCCCCGTCACCCCCTCTCCGGGGGAGGAGCGACAGCAGATACCCCGTCACACCGGCCAGCACCACCAGCACCGCCGGCGAGGACACAAAGTCCAGCGCCGCCCCCAGCGGGGTGGAGGGGTCCACCCCCAGCAGGCCCGCCAGCTCGGACAGGGCCAGCACCGCCAGGAAGATACAGACCGCCGGGGCGCTCTTCAGGGTGGTCTTTCCCAGCTTGACCACACTGGCGGCGATGAGGGCCACCACCGCCGCGTTGATCCCCGCCAGGGCGTGCCGGACCGCCGGGTAGGAGGCAAACTCCGTCAGAAAGGCGGCGATGAGGGTGATGATGATCAGGCTGGGGAACACCACCCCCAGGGTGGCGATGACGCCGGCCAGATTCCCCCTCTGCTTCTGCCCCACAAAGGTGGCGGTGTTCACCGCGATGACGCCGGGGGTACACTGGCCGATGGCGAAGTAGTCGGTGAGCTCCTCCTCGGTGGCCCAGCCCTTCTTCTCCACCACCTCCCGCTGGAGGATGGGGAGCATGGCGTAGCCGCCGCCAAAGGTACACACCCCGACCTTCGCAAAGGTCAGGAACAGATCCAAATACAGATTCAAGCTTAAACTCCTTGCGCCTTACACGTTGAAGCGGAACAGGATGATGTCGCCGTCCTGGACGACGTACTCCTTCCCCTCGGAGCGGATGAGCCCCTTCTCCCGGGCGGCGGCCATGGTGCCGCAGGCCATCAGGTCGTCATAGGCCACCACCTCGGCCCGGATGAAGCCCCGCTCGAAGTCGGAGTGGATCTTGCCGGCGGCCTGGGGGGCCTTGGTGCCCCGGCGGATGGTCCAGGCCCGGCACTCGTCCTCGCCGGAGGTGAGGAAGGAGATCAGGCCCAGCAGGGTGTAGCTGGCCTTCACCAGCCGGTCCAGGCCGGACTCGGGCACCCCCAGGTCGTCCAGGAACATCTGCTTCTCCTCGGGCTCCAGCTGGGCGATCTCCGCCTCCAGCTTGGCGCACACGGGGATGACCTGGGCCCCCTGCTCCCGGGCCCGCTCCTCCACCTGGCGGTAGTATGCCACGCTGTGGGGGTCGGAAAACCCCTCCTCGTCCAGGTTGGCGGCGTAGATCACCGGCTTGAGGGAGAGGAGCTCGGAGGTGGCGATGAGGGCCCCGTCGTCCTCGTCCACACGCGGCAGATAGGTGCGGGCGGACTGCCCGTCGTTGAGCCAGTCCCGCAGGCCGGAGAACACCTCCACCTCGTGGAGGAACTTCTTGTCCCCCTTGGCGGCCTTCTGGGCCTTCTCGATGCGCCGCTCCACCATCTCCAGGTCGGCCATGACCAGCTCCAGGTCGATGGTGTCCATGTCCCGGGCGGGGTCGGTGCTCCCCTCCACATGGATCACATTGTCGTCGTCAAAACAGCGCACCACGTGGACGATGGCGTCGGTGGCCCGGATGTTGCCCAGGAACTTGTTGCCCAGGCCCTCCCCCCGGGAGGCCCCCTTCACCAGACCGGCGATGTCCACAAACTCGATGACCGCCGGGGTGGTCTTCTTGGGGTGGTACATCTCGGACAGCTTGTCCAGGCGGTAGTCGGGCACGGCCACCATCCCCACGTTGGGGTCGATGGTGCAGAAGGGGTAGTTGGCGCTCTCGGCGCCCGCGTTGGTGATCGCATTAAACAGAGTGGACTTTCCCACATTGGGGAGTCCGACGATTCCTAATTTCATATATCTCTACATCTCCTTATTTTTCAAGGGTTTCCCGGCTTTCGCCGTGGCTTACTGTACCATTTCTGTACCATTTTGCGCACGTTCAAACTGCAAAACGGCCTTTGTCATAGAATCGTCGGTCACATGGACATAGCGATCCATGGTGGTCTTGATGCTGGCGTGGCCCAACAGCTTCTGCAGCACCTTGGG